>NZ_CATKQD010000055.1:0-411836 GCF_949768175.1 Pseudomonas sp. IT-P74
GGAAAAGTTCGTACACCGTATCAGACTATTGAACCTGAGTCGGATAGACGACAGTCCCATCCGCTACCTAAACTGTCAGCAGATTTGGGGATCGGGGGGGCAGTGGATGAATCGCAACGAACTTCGCAAGGCGGATATCAACCTGATGGTGGTATTCGAAACGCTGATGCTTGAACGCAATGTCACTCGGGTGGCGGAGAAGCTGTTTCTCGGTCAGCCGACCATCAGTTCGGCGCTCAACCGCTTGCGTGCGATGTTCAATGATCCGCTGTTCATACGCGTTGGCCATCGCATGGAGCCGACGGCAAGGGCCGAGGAGATCATCAGGCACTTGTCGCCGGCGCTGGACTCCTTGTCCGTGGCCTTGAGCCTGACCCATGATTTTGACCCGGCCAGCAGCACGATGTCATTCCGCATAGGGTTGTCCGACGATGTCGAGTTCGGGCTGTTGCCGCCATTGCTGCGAGCGTTGCGCCAGGAAGCGCCCAACGTCGTGTTCGTTGTGCAGCATGTCGATTACTGGCGGATTCCCGACTTGCTCGCGTCCGGCGATATCACGGTGGGTATCAGCCAGACCCGTGGCTTGCCGGCCAATGCCAAGCGCAAGTTGCTGCGGCACATCCAGCCCAGCATTTTACGCGCCGATGCCTCCGACACACCGCTGACCCTCGATGAATATTGCGCGCGACCGCACGTGCTGGTGTCCCATACCGCCAACGTCAGTGGCTACGCCGACGAGTGGCTGGCGGACATCGGCCGCACGCGCCAGGTGGTGCTCTCGGTACCGCAATACAGTTCTTTACCGGCCCTGCTTGCCGGGACGGACCTGATTGCCAGCCTGCCGGACTACACCGCCGAGGCGATGGCGGCATCGGGAGTGCTGTTCAAGGAACCTTTTCCCATCCAGACACCTACCCTGGACCTGTCCATGGTCTGGCTCAGTCATGTCGATAGCGACCCTGCCGAGCGCTGGTTGCGCTCGCGCCTGGAAGCCTTCATGAGTGAGCGTGCCGTTTTGCCACTGCCTGAATGAACGGGGCGGTGCTGTGTTATATGTACGACCTCTCCACCCACTTACAGGAACTGACTCATGCCTCACCTGCACATGGAATACACCGCCAACCTGACTGATCTGAATGCCGATGTGGCATTGATGCGGTTGAACAATACGTTGGTGGGTTCCGGTCAGTTTGCTGCCGAATTCGACATCAAGAGTCGCGCGGTCAAGGTCAATACATTCAAGGTCGGCACAGCACTGGCTGAGCGGGCGTTCGTGCATGTGAAACTGGCGCTGTTGAGTGGTCGTTCCGCTGAGATCAAAAAACAGCTGTCTGAAAGCCTGCTGGCGGTGGTGCGGGACCTGTGTGAGTGGCCGAGCAGCATTGAGGTCCAGTTGTGCGTGGAAATTCTCGACATTGATCGCGACTCCTACAGCAAGACCGCCATTAACAACTGAACATCAGGCTGATTCCTGCTCGACGCAGGCCTGGATCACTTGCGTTCGCAACCAGGTGCTGGCGCTGTCCTGATCGACACCCTGGCTCCACTGCATGTCGAGGGTGAAACCTGGCAAGCCTTCGGGCGCTTCACAGTGCTTGAAGGTGTCTGCACTGGCCAGCAATCGCTGGATGCGCCGGGGCAGGGTCAGGACATAGTCGGTGCCGGTAATCAGCTTCAGCGCTGCACTGTAGCTGTTGGCGCGTGCAACGATCTGGCGCTGTTGTGCCTGCTGCGCGAGCCAGCCATCGACCATGTTGGTGGCGGACGTCCAGGGTGTCGGGAACACGTGTCGACGTTCGACATAGGTTTGCAGGCTCAGACGTGGTTCCGCCGGCGTGGCGCGTTTGTCGAACACACACACCAGGTCATCTTCGAGCAGCGTTTGTGATTTGAAATCGACGTGACTGCGATGAAAGTTCGGGCCGAAGCACATCACCAGGTCCAGGCTGCCTTCGCGCAACGCTTCGGCAGGGATATCGGTCTGGAGCTTGAACACATTGACCATCACTGGAAGATCGGCGAGGTCGAAGGTTTTCAACAGGCGCGGCAGGATCAGTTGCTCGAAGTATTCCGGTGCGCAGATGTTGAAGGTCACCGGTTGCAGGCCGGGGTCGAACGTGGGTAAGCCGGCGTGACACAGGTTGATGCTATCCAGGATTTTCAGCACGTGAGGGTACATCGCGCCGGCCTTGCCGGTGGGCTGCATGCCGCCGGTACGGGTATTGATGAACAGTTCGTCCTCGAAACTGGTGCGCAGCTTTTTCAAGCAGTAACTCACCGTGGACTGACTGACGCAGAGCGTCTCGGATACGACGGTGACGCTGTTCTGCTCATACACGGCGACGAACACCATGAGGTCCTGCATGTCGAGTTTTCTAAGCGAATTACTGTTGAGCATCCATTCCATCTCGCTACGTCCCTTGTACTGACCATGCGCAAGGGTGGGTGAATTATCCTAGCGGAATGAGCGAGCAGGGAAAATGCCTTGCAGGACGTTTCGCCCAAGACCCTGTCAGCCCTGGACGATCGCCGACACGGCGCGGCGGCTGGACATCAATAACGCGAACATGCCGAGGCCTACCAGCACCGCGCCGGCCACTTCCAGCGGCAGCGGCATCTGGCGCCCCCATAGCCAGTGAAACAAGGTGAGGAACAGCGTGCTCAGGTAGATATAGGAAATCACCGAGGACGGTGCGATCACGCCGATGGCCCGGTGCAGCAACCAGAACGTCGCCAGTGTGGCGAACGCCGCCAGGTACATCAGCCAATAGAAATCGTTGAGCGTCAGTAATGATGCCGAGCGCCAACCGCCACTCAATCCACAGAACACCAGCAGGAACAGTGCACCGAACAGCATGTTCCAGAACGTCATGGGCACGGGGCCGCGTCCCTTGAGGCTATCGGCTTTCAGGCGATGGCTGAGGGGCGCGTAGAGCGCCATCGCCAGGCAACCGATGCCGTACACCATCAATGCATAGGGCGATGGCAACTCGCCGGGGCCGGTGCCTTTCATGATCAACAAAACCGCCCCGGCAGCGGCGAGCAGCATCGGCACAATCCGTTGTTTCAGACGGCTGTCAGGTGTCAGCACGGCTTCGAAACACAGGGTCATCAGCGGCACCAGCGTGAACATCGTCCCGGTGTTGACGGCTGAGGTGTAGCGCAATGCTTCGAACAGCGAACCGAAGTACAGCGCCAGCAGCAGGCCGAGCACAGCATGGCCGAACAGCGCGCGGGCGGTCATGACGGTATTGCCTTTTAGCAGCAACAATGGCAGAAACACCAAGGCGCAAAACAGCAGGCGCAAACCGGTCAGCAGAATCGGGTCGATGGCCTGGCTCACTTGCGCCGCCGCGGAAAACGATGCGGCGATCAACAAGGCCCAAAGCAGCATGCTGGCGTGAGCGACGGCGAAACCGGTGGATTTCATGGCAGGCTCCGGGTCAATGGATGTGGCGGGTGTAGTGCCTTGGGTTGAAACGCAGAACCATCAACATCATCAGCGCCATGACCGCCGTCAGCGACCACCAGGCCCATTCAAAGCTGCCGAGCCGGTCGCGGATGACCCCCGCCAGCAGCGGTGACAGGCCGGCGATCAAGTAGCCGATGCCTTGAACGAATGCGGTCAGGCCACCGGCACGCAATGGATTGTCCAGGTGATCCAGCGATACGATCAGGCTCATCGGGAACAGGCCGCCAATGCCCAGCCCCAGCAGGCATGGCCACATCAGGCTCAAATGCCCAGGGCTCAGAATCAGTCCGCAGAATCCGGCGATGATCAGTGCCAGCAATACCATCAGCACGACGCGGCGGTCGCGGCTGCGATTGGCGATGACGGGCGTCAGCAGGCCCGACAGCACTTCCATGGCGGTCAGAAACCCGAGCAGCAATCCGGCGTGCTGTTCGCTCCAGCCCTTTTCCACGTAGTACGGCGCCAGCCAGGCCAGAACACAGGTGTAGGACGCAGTGCCCAGGCCAAAGAAAATCGCGAGTAACCACGCGCGGGAATTGGCGAAGTACGAACCTTTGCTGGATGCCCTCGAATCCAGTGTTGGCATCCCCGCGCTTTGGCTGCGCCAGAAGAGCAATGCCAGCACGGCGAGAACGGCCCAGATCGCCAGGCCTATACGCCAGCTGCCGGTACGCTCCATCACCAGCGGCGCAAAGGAGGCACCCAAGGCGGCACCGCCCATGATCGACGTGACGTAGAGCCCCATGCACAGGGCAACGTGGTCGCTGAAGCGGGATTTGATCAGCGCCGGCATCAGGGCCTGGATCAGGGCGATCCCGATACCTGCCAGCACGGCGCTCAATAGCAGCTCCGCGGCTGAATCAAGGAACAACCGCGAAACCGTGGCCACGCCGATGATCAGCAACGAGAACACCACCGTGCGCTGCTCGCCGAGTCGCTGGCTGATGCGCAGGCCGACAAACATCGCCAGTCCCATGGCCGTCACCGGCAACATGGTCAGCAGTGAAGCCTGACTGAAGCTCAGCGTAATGTCGTCGCGAATCGCCGAGAGCAGAGGCCCGACAGCCGCCATGGAAGGGCGCAGGTTCAGGGCAGCCAGGACAATGCTGAACATGAACCAGAGGGCAGGGCGGGAAGTGGCTCGGGTGTTTTCCATGATCGGACCTTGAACAGAAGGGTTCCGATTAGGCGCGCGAGGCCTGGAGGCGGCAAATCAGAAACTCCGGCGAAGTATTTAGAAATTAAATACACGTCGCAGCCAAATGTTTAGTCAGACGATATCCAAGGTTCTTCAAATCCTGATTTAACGACTTAAGCCATCGTGTGAGTCTGCGGGTCATCTGTTTTCTGCGGTTCTCTCTATGGACGGTTGGCCAGTCGCAATCCACTTCAAGGCATCCATCGACGCTCGGGCGTCGAGCCTTGGTCGTCGATTCACGCCAGCCACCGCGCCAAACCTCTCTGCACTTCCTTCTGAACTGGCTTTTTGGGCGCTGTGGCATTGCCGCCATGCGCGCCCGCCGGATTCCTGCTTTTTCCGCTGATTGTTCCTACATATTCCGCTCGATGGCGGGATTAAAGTGCGGGTGCTTTTGCGTACCTGTCTGACACGGAAAAAGAGAGTTCCCATGAGTTGTGCCACGACCTCGTTTGCCACCAAGCAAGAAGCGCTGACCTTTCTGGAGCAGAACCCGGATATTGAAATGTTCGAGCTGTTCATCCTCGACAACAACGGTGTGCCGCGGGGCAAGCTGCTGCATCGTGATGAGTTGCTGACGGTGTATGAAAGCGGGCGGCCATTGCCGAGTACAATCCTCGGCCTGACCATCAACGGCGATGACGTGGAGAACTCCGGGCTGGTCTGGGATGTCGGTGATATCGACTGCCGCGCCTACCCGATCAGCGGCAGCCTCACGCGTATGCCGTGGCGCCTGATACCGACCGCGGCCGTGCAGGTCAGCATGCACCCGACTGAGGGAATGCCCGCCACCATTGCCGATCCCCGCCACTTGCTGGCTAAAGTCATCGAAGGTTTGCAGGCTGAAGGTTATTACCCGGTCATGGCGGCGGAACTGGAGTTCTACCTGTTGGATCAGCAACGCGACAGCAATGGCCGGCCGCAACCGGCACGGGATGTCGATGGCGGACGTCCGCACGGCACTCAGGTCTATGGGTTGCGTGAACTTGAACAGATCGAGCCGTTCCTGGCCGACCTCTATAGCGCCTGCAAGCTCCAGGGGATTCCGGCGCGCACGGCCATTTCCGAATACGCGCCGGGGCAAGTGGAAATCACCCTCGAGCACCGCTGCGACGCACTACAGGCGATGGATGAAGCGGTGCGCTACAAGCGTCTGGTCAAGGGTGTGGCGCACAAGCACGGCATGACAGCCTGCTTCATGGCCAAGCCTTTCGATGACCTGGCCGGCACCGGGATGCACATGCACGTGAGCCTGGCGGACAAGGACGGCAACAACCTCTTCGCCAGTGAAGCCCCGGATGGAACGCCGCTGCTCAAGCAGGCCGTTGCCGGCATGCTCAGCACCTTGCTCGATTCGCTGTTGCTGTTCTGCCCCAACGCCAACTCTTACCGTCGATTCCAGGCCAATAGCTATGCCCCCCTGGCGGCCACCTGGGGCGTGGACAATCGCACTGTGAGCCTGCGCGTACCTGGCGGGCCGGCGTATTCCCGGCACATCGAACATCGAATCTGTGGCGCAGATGCCAACCCCTATCTGGCAGCTGCGGCGATTCTGGCCGGTATTCATCGCGGTATCCGCGAACAACTCGACCCTGGTGCGCCGGTGGAAGGCAACGGCTACGCCCAGGCCACGAAACTGTTGCCGACAGACTGGCTGACCACCTTGCGATCGCTGGAGGGTTCAAGTTGGGCCAGGGAAGCCTTCGGCGGTGAATTCCTCGGCGTCTACCTGGCGGTGAAACGCGCCGAATATCGTCAATTCATGGGGGAGGTCGGTGAGCAGGACTGGCGCTGGTATTTGCACCAGGCTTGAGTCGACGCTAAGCCAGAGCTGAAACATTCTCAAATAGTCTGTAAGTGTAAGGCGGGATAAGTAAGCCAACTAATTGTTGGCTTCTTTTTCACAAAAAATTGATGGTTGGCTACCTAAAATTAGAGCTGTCTCGGTAAATGAAATTTTCACATTTGCCGAAGACACCTTTTTTCAGGACCCGCCGAATCTCATGCTTAAGATTAAAGCCGTGCGCCCCGAATGGGTGACACTGATTGCCAGTGCTTTTTTGTTAGTTGGCTTCAATTTTGTACTCTGGCAGCACCTGTTCGAAATCACTGCATCCGATGGCAAAGGCATCGTCATGCGTGTGGCCTTTGGGGTGATGATCTTCGCAGCGTTCAACATTGTGCTGACCCTGCTGGCATTCCGGTCGGTGCTCAAGCCGGTCCTGATCCTGCTGTTCATGACCAGCGCGGGCGTGGCGTATTTCATGAGCCAGTATGGTGTTCTTATCGACACCGGCATGTTGCGTAACTTCGCTGAAACCAATGCTACGGAAGTGCGCGACTTACTGTCGCCAAAGTTGTTTGTTTATATTGTGCTGCTCGGCATTTTACCGTCCTGGCTATTGTGGAAGGCGCCGATTAATTATCGTCGCTGGCACCGTGAACTACTCAGTAAAGTTCTGGTGATTTTTGCCTCGGCAGCGGTCATTGGCGGTGTTGCACTGGTTAACTATCAAGGCCTGTCTTCGCTGTTTCGCAATCACCACGAGTTGCGCCTGATGGTGGTGCCAAGCAACTACATTGGTGCCACGTCCGGTTTCTTGCGCGAGAAAGTAGCGACTGCGCGGCAACCCTTTGTCAAGATCGGTGAAGATGCCCGGCTTAATCCGGTCTGGCAAACTCACGGACGCAAATCCCTGACAGTACTTGTCGTGGGTGAAAGTGCCAGGGCTGAGAACTTCGGCATCCTTGGCTATAGCCGCGACACTACTCCGAAACTGAGTAAGGAAGATGGCCTGATCGCTTTCACCGATGTGCATTCCTGCGGAACTGAAACCGCCGTATCGGTGCCTTGCATGTTCTCCAACATGGGGCGCAAGGACTACAACGCCAGCATGGCAAAAAACGAAGAAGGCCTGCTGGACGTGCTCAAGCATGCGGGTATTGACGTGATCTGGCGTGACAACCAGTCAGGCTGCAAAGGTACCTGCGATCGCGTCACCGTTGAAGACGTCAGCAATCTGAAGGACCCGGCGCTGTGCGCCAACAGCGAATGCCGTGACGAAATCCTGCTGCAAGGCCTGCAACACTTCATCGATACCCTGGACAAGGACACGGTACTGGTATTGCACCAGATGGGCAGCCACGGTCCGGAATACTTCAAGCGTTATCCGAAAGAGTTCGAGCGCTTCACTCCGGTTTGCGAGAGTAATGCCCTGAACAATTGCAGTCGCGAAAGTATCGTCAATGGCTACGACAACACTCTGGTCTATACCGACCATGTGCTGTCGACCCTGATCGATCTGCTTCGCAGCAACCAGGACAAAGTGGATACCGCGATGCTGTATCTGTCTGACCACGGCGAGTCCCTGGGTGAATACAACTTGTTCCTCCACGGCACGCCTTACATGCTGGCACCGGAGCAGCAAAAGCATGTAGCCATGTTTGCCTGGTTCTCCGACAGCTATAAAAAGTCCTTTGCGGTAGATACCCACTGTCTGCAACAGGGCCGTGAAAAGCCCCTGAGCCAGGACAACCTTTTCCATTCGATGCTTGGGCTTCTGGAGGTCAACAGCAAGGTCTACAACCAGGATCTGGACATGTTTACCGGATGTCGTGGTCCAGTGACTGACGGCGTGTTGGCCAAGGATTGAGTACTCCGATTCTGTTTCACGCGGCGGCCGCAGATCTGCGGCCGGTAGAACTATCACCAAGAGCCATTGCACATGTCCGCTCAGCCTCCATCCGCCATCGAGCTTGAGATCGCCCGGCACTACGACCAGGAGCACGCGCGCGTTTGCCTTCAGCCGCAAGCGCCGAGTCTGGCCGGGCGCTTGGCGCTCTGGCGTGAGGAGCGTCTGGTGCGCAATGCACTCAAGGTCGCTGGCGAGCCTGGTCTGATCCTTGATGTGGCTTGTGGTGTGGGACGTTTTTGGCCAGTGCTGGCCGAGCACGCGAATCGGGTGATCCTCGCAACGGATCCGTCCCAGGACATCCTCGATCATGCCCGGACACATCATTCGCAGAGCCTGTTGAAGCGGGTCAAGACCTTTCAAAGCTCCGCGTTCTCGATTGGCTTGTCGGAGAATGCGGTTGACTGTATTTTCTGCATGCAATTGTTCCAGCACCTCCATAACCCGGAACATCGTCTGGCGATGCTGGGTGAGTTTTACCGGGTCAGTCGCGATACGGTGATAGTCGCACTACGCCTCGATGGCCTTTTCAAGGGCGCGCATTCAGGCGTGGAGGGCGTTCCGGCCCGGCCGTTGCCGAGCAAAACCGGATTGGAACGCGAGTTCAGGCAGGCGGGGTTTCGTTTGCTCAGCCATCAGGACTTTTTCCCCGGTTGCGCGCGGATGCGGATCTACGTGCTGGGTAAGACCAGCTAGCCCGACGTTGTCGGACTATTCTGTATGTCACGTAGTAAATTTCGCTAACGCTCTTGTTCAGTGGATGCGCGGAAATCGCCGGGGGCGATATATACTGCGCGCCATTCTTCAAGGGAGAGCCGTGTGGCCATCGATATTCACTGGATTCGCGACAACGATAGCCTCGGACGGTTGTGCGCCGAGTGGCAACAGTTGCCATTCGTTGCCCTCGACACCGAATTCATGCGGGTCGACACCTTCTACCCAATCGCCGGCCTGCTGCAGATCGGAGACGGTGTTCGCGCCTATCTGATCGACCCGCTGACCATCGACAACTGGCAGCCATTGGCCGCGTTGCTGGAAAACCCGGCGGTGCTCAAGGTTGTCCACGCGTGCAGCGAAGACCTCGAAGTTCTGCTACGTCTGACCGGAAGCCTGCCGGTGCCGCTGTTCGATACGCAACTGGCTGCCGCTTACCTGAACCTTGGTTTTTCCATGGGCTATTCGCGACTGGTGCAGGAAGTACTCGGCATCGACCTGCCCAAGGGTGAAACCCGTTCCGACTGGCTGCAACGTCCGCTTTCCGAAACCCAGATCAGCTATGCGGCCGAAGACGCCGTGCATTTGGCTGAAGTCTTCGTAAAGCTGCGTCCAAAGCTGTCTGACGACAAATGCGCCTGGGTCCTGGAAGACGGTGCCGAACTGGTGGCCAACCTGCGCCGCGAGATCGATCCGTACGAGGTCTATCGGGATGCCAAGCTGGCCTGGAAGCTGTCCCGCGCCCAACTTGCCGTTTTACGTGAGCTCTGCGCCTGGCGCGAAAAGGAAGCCCGGGCCCGTGACCTGCCGCGCAACCGGATTATCCGCGAACATTCGTTGTGGCCGCTGGCGCGTACGCAACCGGATAACCTTGGCGCCCTGGCGAAAATCGAAGACATGCACCCGCGTACCGTGCGTCAGGACGGCGAGTTTCTGCTTGATCTGATCAAGCGCTCTGGCAGTGTGTCGCCTGATCAGTGGCCGCCAGCCGTGCCGGAGCCGTTGCCGGTGGATGCCGCTGCACTGCTCAAACAAATGAAGGCCATAGGCCAGGCCGAAGCCGAGCGCCTGAACATCGCGCCGGAACTGATGCTGCGCAAGAAAACCCTGGAAGCGCTGCTCAAAAGCGGCTTCCCCAATGGTCCCTACCAATTGCCTGATTCGCTGCGTGGCTGGCGCCGCGAGTTGATGGGCCAGGCGCTGCTCGACAGCCTGGCCACCGCCGGAGAACAGCCTTGAAACGTATTTGTTCCATCTACCGCAGCTCGAAGAGAAACGAAATGTACCTGTATGTGCTCAAGAGCGATGCTCTGGAGCGCGTGCCGGACCCCCTGATGGCAGCCTTCGGCAAGGCCATCCACGCGTTCGACCTGGTGCTGAGCCCCGAGCGCAAGCTGTCGCGCGAGGACATCGCGGTCGTGCTGGAAAACCTCGAAAAACAGGGCTATCACCTGCAAATGCCACCTGCCGAAGACGAGTACATCGAGCATTTGCCGGAAGAGTTGTTGCGTCGCAACGATCCGGTGTGAGCGGCAGACAGGCTCTGTTCAGAGTGGTTATGAAACACTGATTGATTTTAGCGATGGCCGCATCGACGGATGCACAGCACTGTCGGCGGCCGTCTGCACCGTTTTTGAAAGGTTTGAAGCATGCGCGTCCTGATTGCTGAACACGACTACCCCGTGTACGCCCAACTGTTGCGCGAGGCGGCACCGGACCTGGAGGTGCTGACCAGCGGTGATTCCGCCGAACTGGCCAGCCAGGCCGGCGATTGCCCGGTGTGGCTCGGCCAGCCTGATTTGCTGGCGACCCTGTTACGCCAGGGCCATCAGCCGCAATGGCTGCAATCGACCTGGGCCGGCATCACACCGCTGCTGGCCGATGGCTTGCCGCGGCACTATCGGCTGACCCGTGCAGTCGGAATCTTCGGCCAGGTCATGGCCGAGTACGTGCTCACGTACATGCTCGGTCACGAACGTGAAGTGCTGGCGCGGTTGGTCAGCCAGGTCGAGCGCAAGTGGGACAGTCGCCATGGCCAGAGCCTGGCGGGGCGCAAGGTGTTGATCGTAGGCACCGGTGATATCGGTCAAAGTGTGGCGCAGTTCCTCGTGCCATTCGGCGTCGAGTTGTATGGCGTGGCCAGTAGCGCGCGGAAACAGGCGCCGTTTATCGAAGTTGGTTCGATGGCGGATTTGCCGCGGTTGGTCGGTGAAGTCGATTACGTGGTCAATCTGCTGCCAAACACTGCGCAAACCCACGATGTCTACGATGCGGCGCTGTTCAAGCAATTCAAGCCGACCGGGTTGTTCATCAACGCCGGGCGCGGTGTGGCAGTGGTCGATGCGGATCTGGTGGATGCCTTGAAGGAAGGGCATCTGGCGGGCGCCGTGATCGACGTGTGCCGTCAGGAACCCTTGCCCCAGCGACATCCGTTCTGGACGGCCTGGGGCCTGCTGCTGACGGGGCACAGCTCGGCACCGACTTCGCCGTCGATGATGGTGAAGCTGTTTGTCGAGAACCTGCGGGCTTATGAGGCGGGAGAGGCATTGCGCGGGGAAGTGGATTTCGATCGCGGTTACTGAAATCACCACTACCCAATGTGGGAGCGAGCCTGCTCGCGATAGCGGTGTGTCATTCGCATTAACGTTGACTGACACGGCCTCATCGCGAGCAGGCTCACTCCCACATTGCTATGTGTAGTGGATTAGAGGGTGAAGTCACCTTCGGCCGCCAACTCGCTCAACGGACGACGCGGGCTGGGTTCTTCACGGGCTTGCAGGTAATCCGCCAGGCTGGCCTTGTCCCCCAGCTTGCCCACCGCGACGGCCGCGTGCAGTGCGTAGCCTTCGGGAATGTTCAGCTCCTTGCGGGTCAGCTCCTGGTCGAAACCGGCCATGCCGTGGGTGTGCCAGCCGCTCAGGCTCGCTTGCAAGGCCAGGTGGCCCCAGGCGGAGCCGGTGTCGAAGGTGTGCCACAGGGCCGGGGTTTCTTCGCTGGCGCCGGGTGCGGTGAAGGTGGTTTTCGAAATCACGATCACCAGGGCCGATGCATGTTGCGCCCAGCTGCGGTTGAATTCGTTCAGCAGACCCAGGTAACGCTCCCAGTTCGGCGTATCGCGACGTGCGTAAAGGAAGCGCCAGGGTTGCGAGTTGTAGGCCGAGGGTGCCCAGCGGGCGGCTTCGAAGAAGCTCAGCAGGGTTTCCTCTGGAATCGTTTCGCCGGTGAAGGCGCGGGGCGACCAGCGATCGGTGAACTGAGGGTGAATGGCGTAATCGGCAACGCGTGGGTTGGCACTCATCAAGAGATTCCTGGCTACGTTTGAAAGTGGGAGCAACGCAAAACCCTACTTGGCAGCGCAAAAACTGACAAGCCCGTTCTACCGACAGTCGCCAATGCTTGGCCCGCGGGGCTACGGGCACTAGACTGGCGGCCTTTTCACCACCTGATGTCGATACCCGAACCATGGCCGCCAAAGTAGAACCGTTCTGGATACGCAAGACCCTCGATCAACTCGATCAGGAGGAATGGGATTCGCTGTGCGACGGCTGTGGATTGTGCTGCCTGCAAAAGCTTGAAGACGAAGACGACAACAGCGTCTATTACACGCGCATCGCCTGCAAACTGCTGGACCTGAAAACCTGCCAGTGCAAGGACTATCCCAACCGTCGAGACTCCGTTCCGGACTGTATCCAGCTCACGCCGGGCAAGGCCGACGAATTCAAATGGCTGCCGCCGACCTGTGGCTATCGCCTGGTCAGCGAAGGCAAGGACCTGCCGTTGTGGCATCACCTGGTGTGCGGTGATCGCGATGCCGTTCATCACGAGCGGATTTCCCAGTCCGGGCGCATGCTCGCCGAAGGCAGCGTGCCGGAAGATGACTGGGAAGATCACCTGATTTTTCGCGCGGGCTGATTGCCTGACGTTTCGCGAAGGAGTGTGTATGGCTGTGGGGTGGCGGCAGGCATGTGTCGTGGGATTACTGGTCGTGAGTTCGCCCGCATGGGCTGCGAACAAGGTCAATCTGGATTATCACGTGCGGCTGTTGCCCCAGAGCGATCAGGCCGAGGTGCGCCTGACGCTCGCCCGGGGTTCGGCGGTGCGCAGCCTGGATTTCGACCTTGGCGACGGTAGCCACTACAGTGATTTCAAGGCTGACGGCCAATGGCAACTGACCCCGGGCAAAGCGGTGCGCGGTGTCTGGCATCCGACCGCCGACAAAGCCAGCCTGACCTACCGCGTGAACATCAACCACGGCCGCAAGAACGGCGGCTTCGACACGCGCATGACGCAAAACTGGGCGTTGATGCGCGGCGACGATCTGGTGCCGGCTGCCAGGCTCGATCAACAGGACGGCATCGAACTGGTTGCACGCCTCGAATTCGAGCTGCCCGGTGGCTGGAAAAGCGTTGAAACCGCGTGGCCACGAATCGGCCCGAACAAATTCCGTATCGATAACCCTTCCCGACTGTTCGACCGGCCCACGGGCTGGATGCTCGCTGGCCAGCTCGGCAGTCGCCGTACTCGTCTGGGCGAGACCGAAGTCACCGTTGCTTCGCCGCTGGGGCAGGGCATGCGACGTATGGATGTGCTGACGCTGCTGACCTTCGTCTGGCCGCAAGTGCAGGCGCTGTATCCGCGACACCCGGGCAAACTGCTAATCGTCGGGGCCAATGACCCCATGTGGCGCGGCAGCCAGTCGGCGCACGAGTCGATCTACCTCAACAGTCGCCTGCCGTTGGTCAGCGAAAGCGGTACCAGTGCCCTGGTCCGTGAGTTGGCCCAGATGTTCGGGCGGATCAACGGCACCCAACGCAGTGACTGGATCGGCGAAGGCTTTGCCGAGTATTACGCCATCGAACTGGTGCGCCGGGCCGGCGGCATGAGCGATGAGCGCTACGAAAACCTGCACGGCAAACTGGTCAGGAGCAGCCAGAAAGTCACCACGCTGCGCGGTGAGCAGGTCGGCCCGGCGCAGGTGGCCAGGGCGGTGGTGTTGCTGCAGGAACTGGATCGCGAGATTCGCCTGAAAACCCACAACAAGCGTTCGCTGGACGACGTGCTGCGCGGGGCGATACGGCTGGGGGATATCGATACCAAAGCGGTTGTTCAGCTCAGCGAGAGCGTGATCGGTGGTTCTTCAAAAGTGCTGAATACCGAGTTGATTCAGTAGCACCGCCATCGCGAGCAGGCTCGCTCCCACATTTGGTCTGCGTCGTACACAAATCCCCTGTGGGAGCGAGCTTGCTCGCGATGAGGCCAGATGCTTCAGCGCAAATCCAGGATCAAGCCCCGGCCTTCGGCGACTTCAAGGAATCATTCCCGGTAACGGTCGCGGTTTTGGTCGCTGCATCGGCATTGGCCTTCAACTGGCTCAACTCTTCACCCGCCCGCTGGATTTTCGCCCGCACGTTGTTCATGTCCTGACGGCCTTTCTCCAGCAGGCTTTTCGCCGAGCTGTGGCCGGTAATACCACGGGCCAGGGCCACGCCGCCGATGGCCACCTGGATCAGGCCAAAGATCCCGCCACGACGCAGGCCCTTGCCCACCATCACCACGCCGCCGGCCAGGGAGCCGACGCGCTCCCAGCCCTGCACGTTCTGCTCGGAAGGGCTCTGGAATGGGGTGGATTCGATACGCTCGACGCGTTTGAGTTCGCTCATGGTCTGTCTCCAGGCTTCAGGGATCGATAGTCAAGCTGACTGCCAGGGCGGGCAGCTTGTTCAATCGGATGTGCGGCGATTAGCGGAATTTTGGCCCGGAACGGGTATTGAGCCCCTTGGACAGGCGGTCATAGAGCACGACGTTGACCGTGGCGGCCAGGTTCATGCAGCCGGTGGTCGGAATGTAGACCACGTCTTCGCACCAGTCGCGAATCTCTTTATCCAGCGATCCGTCTTCCGGGCCGAAGATGTAGAGCGCGCGATCGGGGTGGGTGTATTCCGGCAACGGGCGGGCGCCCTCGACCAGTTCCACGGCGACGGGCACACAATTGAGGGGCAGGATTTTCTTCAGGTCGTCGATGCCGATCAGCGGGATGTCGTAGTGCACGCGCTTGGTATCGGTGACGAAGTCGGCGGCGCGCTCATAGCGCTTGCCGGTGTAGAACACCGACGCCACGCCGTAACAGCCGGCGGCGCGCATCACCGAACCGACGTTCTCCGGTGACTTGGGGTTATACAAACCAATGCAGCTGTACCGTTTGTCTGCCACGAGCGGGGTGCCTTTCGGGAAAAAAGCGCGATTATACGGGGATTGGGCGGCAGCGGTCAGTTTGGAGATTGGCGGTGGCAGGGCTATTGCTATCGCGAGCAAGCTCGCTCCCACAGTTGACCGAGGTGTCCTGACGGGCGCAGAACAATGTGGGAGCGAGCTTGCTCCGGGCGGCGTTCCGACGATGAGGTCAGATCAAGCCCTGAAAATCTTCAGTCTTCTTTCTTCATCAACCCGGCGAGCGCCGCAAACGGGTTGTGCGTGGCCTTGGCGATTTTCGGCGTGCTCAGCGAGCCTTCGCCGAAATACTGCTGGTCGGTATAACGCGAGTGCTCGTTATCGTGGCAGTACAGGCACAACAGCTCCCAGTTCGAGCCGTCCTGCGGGTTGTTGTCGTGGTTGTGGTCGCGGTGGTGCACGGTCAGTTCGCTCAGACGCTTGCCGGAGAACTCACGGGCGCAGCGGCCACAGACGTGCGGGTACATCTTCAGGGCCTTGTCGCGGTAGCCCATTTCCTTGTCGCGCTGGTTGTCGGCGAGGATGCGATCCAGCTTTGAAGTGTTGGTCGGGGTGGACGAACTCATGGGTTCACCTTTGTAGAAAGACTAATGACGGTTATAGGGTGAAGTTTAGCCTAGCCCTTGAGCTTCTCGGCAATCCAGATGGTGTGGCGGGTGCCCTTGTTGCCGTGGGCGAAGACCTGCACTTCCTCGGCCTTGAAACCCGCCTTCTTCAGTTTGTCGGAAAATTGCCGGTCAGCACTGGCCGACCAGACGGCCAGCACGCCTTTTGGTCTCAGGGCCTTGGCGCAGGCGCTCAGGCCGCCGGCGGAGTACAGCCAGCTGTTGGCTTTCTGGGTCAGGCCTTCGGGACCGTTGTCGACGTCGAGCATGATCGCATCGAAACCCTGGGGCTCGGCCTGCAGGACTTTGGCCACGTCTTCCATGCGAATCACGGTCCGCGGGTCTTGAAGCGGGTTTCCGGCTTTCTCGCCGAGTGGCCCGCGATTCCATTCCACAACACCAGGCACCAATTCAGCGACCACCACTTCGGCGGTCTTGCCCAGGTGCTTGAGTGCCGAGGCGAGGGTGAACCCCATGCCCAGGCCGCCGATGAGCACCCGTGAATTCGGTCGACCGGCGACCTTGCGACACGGGATCTCGGCCAGGGCATCTTCGGAGCCGTGCATGCGCGTGTTCATCAATTGTCCGCCGTCGCCGCCCTGGATCTTGATGACAAAATCCTCGCCGTATTCGAACAGGCACAGGGCGCCGCCGTTTTCAGGGATGGGGGTGGTGTCCAGCAGAACGAAACGTTTCATGGGGCTCACTTGAAGAAAATTGGCAGAACTCGGGAGGGCAAACAGACGCAGTTGGGAGTAGCCTGTTTATGACGACAAGGCCAACGGAGCCATTGATGAAGCGCACCATTCTAACGGTCATTGCCCTGGCCGCGCTCTCGATAACTGCAGTGCAGGCTCAACAGCTGCAATCGATTCCCGTCAGCCCCGCGCCGATGCCCGGTTCACCCGGCACTGCGACGCCCACCCCGTACCCGCAGATCAGCCCGGCACCTTTGCCTAAAGTCGGCCCCGGCAGTAGCGGTCCGCCGTTGGTGCCAATTGAAATGCCGAGCCCCCCGACCAAGGACCAGCCCGTGCCGGGGATTGAGCCCAATCCGCCGAAAGTCAAGTCGCCGGGCGGCTAGACCTGCTGCGAAAGCAGTTGGCCGTCGGCCATGCGCAGGCGTTTGGAAAGGGACACGGCGAGGGCGCGGATGATCTTGGCGGCGATCTTCGGAGCGTCGTTGAGCATCTTTTCCAGCGAGTCCTTGCCCAGGTTGAGCAACTGGCAGTTGCTTGCAGCCAGGCAACTGGCTGAGCGCCGTTCGCCATCAAGCACGGCCATTTCGCCGAACGAGCGGCCGCTGCGCAACGTGGCGATGGTGACTCGCTGCCCGTCAGCGTTGGTTTTTTGCACTGCCACCTGACCGGTGTGGATGATGCACATGAAGCTGCCCGCATCGCCCTCCTGGAAGATCTCCTCGCCCTGGGCAATGGTGCTGATACTGAAGTACCCCGAAGCCGCGGCGAAGTCCGCTGGCAGCAGTTGATTGAACAGGCCGCAATCCATCAGCCAGTCGCGAATTTCGTTGTTCAGAAAGGTTGGTTCAGACATGTCGTCACGGTCTTTTTGTAGTGTCTGTTGTTCCGGGTATTGAATGGCCTTTGTAGGAGCGAGCCTGCTCGCGATGAGGCCGGCACATTCAATATTGATGTTGAATGCGCCACCGCTATCGCGAGCAGGCTCGCTCCTACAAGGGATACGGGTTGTATCGGCCGCCGGTGCGTGGAGTTAAGACCGGCACACCGCGCCAGGTTCCTCAGGCAATACCCAGAACCTTGAACAAAAATGCATATTCGAGTGCTACGTCACGCAATCCCTGATATCGACCGCTCATCCCGCCATGCCCGGCACCCAGTTCAGTCTTGAGCAGCAGGGGATTGCTGTCGGTCTTGGTCGCGCGCAATTTAGCCACCCACTTCGCCGCTTCCCAATACTGCACGCGGCTGTCGTTGTAGCCGGCGATCACCAGGGTCGCCGGATAAGCTTGCGCGGTGACGTTTTCGTACGGGGCGTAGGCCTTGATCCGATCATGGACGTCCGGTTCTTCAGGGTTGCCCCACTCGTCGTATTCCGTCACGGTCAATGGCAGGTCAGGGTCGAGCATGGTGTTGAGCACGTCGACGAACGGCACTTCGGCGATGGCGGCGCCAAACAGCTGCGGCCGTTGGTTGAGCACCGCGCCGATCAGCAAGCCGCCGGCGCTGCCGCCACTGATCGCCAACTGTGGTGCAGTGGTGAAACCTTGGGCGATCAGGTGTTCGGCGCAGGCGATAAAGTCGCTGAAGGTGTTGTGCTTGTGCTCCTGCTTGCCGGCGCGATACCAGGCTTCCCCCAGTTCGCCGCCGCCACGCACGTGGGCAATTGCAAACGCCATACCGCGATCCAGCAGGCTCAGGCGCGCATGGGAAAACCACGGGTCGAGGCTTTCGCCATAGGCACCATAGCCGTAGAGGTACAGCGGTACGGGTTTGCCCAAGTCTGCACGTTTGATTACCAGGCTGATGGGCACTTGCGTGCCGTCCGGCGCGGTGGCCCACAGGCGTTGGCTGACATAGGCGTCGGCATCGAAGGGGCCGAGCACCGGGGTTTGCTTAAGGACTTTCTGCTCGCCGGTCGCCAGTTCAAGCTGGCGGATTTGCGCCGGACGGTTCAACGCTTCGTAGCGCAGGCGAATCCGCTCGCTTTCGAACTCCAGGCTGTTTTGCACGTGCAGACTGTAGGCCGCATCCGGCAGTTGCACGCGATAAGGCGCCAGGCCTTGCGGGTGAACTTCAATGACCGGCAAGCCGCCAACCCGCAGGCTCAGGGTCATGGCCCCGGTGTTCAGGCTGATGCCGTCGATCATCACCGTGTCGCTGTGGGGGATCAGGTTCCGCCAGTCGGCTTCGGTGGGAGCGGCGCCGGTATCGACGGCGGTGTACAAGGCGAAATTGATACCGTCACGGTTGCTACGAATGAACCAGGTCCATTGACCGTCGAGCACACCGTGATCGACGTCGTACTCATGATCCTCGACACGTGGCGCGATGCAGATAAAGGCTTGCTGCGGCTGGTTGGCATCGAGGACCCAGGCTTCGCTGGTGGTCTTGCTGCCCACGGACAGCAGCAATTGCTGTTCGGAGCTTGAACGGTAGCAATGCATGAAGAAGCGCCCGTCCGGCTCATGGAACACTTCTTCGGCCGCCGTGCCGTCCAGGCGATAGCGGTATAGCTTGTGGGGGCGATGGGTGTCGTCCAGTTCGCCAAAGAACAACGTCAGGCTGTCGTTGGCCCAGGTCATGCTGCCGTCGCAGTCCTGGAATTCCAGTTCGCTGACACGTCCGTCGGACAATTCCTTCACGAACAGCGTGTAAATTTCATCGCCACTGGAATCGATGCTGTAGGCCAGGCGCTGATGGTCCGGGCTGATGCTGAACGCTCCGAGCGAAAAGAAGCCGCCGTCGGCCAGTTCGTTGGGGTCCAGCAGCAACTGTTCGCGGCTTTCGTCGAGGGTCAGGCTGTCATCGGCTGGACGCGGGCAGCGGTAGTGCCGAGCGTACTCATCGCCCGCCGTGGTGCGGGTGTAATACAGATAGGGTCCCCACGGCGAGGGCAGGGACAGATCGGTCTCGAGAATCCGCCCCTTGATCTCTTCGAACAGGGTTTCACGCAGCTCGGCCTGGTCGGCGGTTTGCGCTTCCTGATAGCTGTTTTCAGCCTTCAGGTAGTCAAGCACTGCCTTGGTGTCGCGTTCTTGCAGCCAGGCATACGGATCGGAGCCATCAGCCATGTGGGCAATCGGAGCGTCTTGAATGTTGGCGGATAGGGGCATGAAGGGCTCTCGAACAGTGTACAAAACAGGTTTGGAACCTGTGGGAGCGAGCCTGCTCGCGATGAGGCCAGTACATCCAATATTAATATTGACTGTCAGTCCGTCATCGCGAGCAAGCTCGCACACAGGGTTATGTGTTTTGACCGAAGGCATTGATGCAGCCTGACGGGCGAAAAGCCGTTATCATAAGCGCCTCTTTGCCTGCCTTGCCATGGACACCATGACCGAGAACGACTATCTGATCGCTTGGGGCCTCTACGCCTTCGCCGCTTTGGGCTGCCTGTTGGTGTGGATGCGCTTGACCCGCTGGATGTGGCGTTGGCTGCGCGAGCCGCTGCGGCTGGCGATGGCCGTGTTGCTGTTCAGCCCGACCATCATCGACCCGGTGAAGGACAAAGTCGCACCGGCTGTCGCCATTACCGCCCTCGACCTGCTGTTCAAGGTCGGCAACAACGCCTGGCGGGCGATTTCCGATCTGTTCATGTACGGCATGATCGCGTTCGGCCTCTATCTGGTGCTGGTGGCTATCCGCTTCCCTATCGAACGCGCCTCCAACGCCCGCAAGGAACAGGCTGCCGCCGCCAAAGCCGCCGTTCGCGCCGACGAGTCTGAGGGTGATCAACCGTTCGGCGGTGCTGGCGATGATCGTTATGGTCGTCCACCGGTGCCGAGCAGCCCTCAGCGGATGCGAGTCGAACCCCGTCTGTAACCGTGCCCCTGCGATTGAGCGAGAGTCCGAGCATGTGTGAGTTATTGGGCATGAGCGCCAATGTCCCGACCGATATCGTGTTCAGCTTCACCGGGCTGATGCAGCGCGGCGGGCGCACCGGCCCGCACCGCGATGGGTGGGGCATTGCCTTCTATGAAGGCCGTGGGCTGCGGCTGTTCCAGGACCCGGCGGCGAGTTGCGAGTCGGAAGTCGCGAACCTGGTGCAGCGTTATCCGATCAAGAGCGAAGTGGTGATCGGGCACATCCGTCAGGCCAACGTCGGCAAGGTCTGCCTGTCCAACACGCATCCATTCGTTCGTGAGCTGTGGGGGCGCAACTGGTGTTTCGCCCATAATGGCCAGTTGGCGGACTTTCAGCCAGCGGCCAGTTTCTATCGCCCGGTCGGCGATACCGACAGCGAAGCGGCGTTCTGCGATTTGCTCAACCGTGTGCGCGCGGCCTTCCCCGAACCGGTCGAGGTCGAAGCATTGCTGCCGGATCTGGTGGCCGCTTGCGCCGAGTACCGCAGCAAAGGCGTATTCAACTGCCTGCTCAGCGACGGCGACTGGCTGTTCTGCTATTGCTCGACCAAGCTGGCGCAAATCACCCGGCGCGCACCGTTTGGCCCGGCACGCTTGAAAGATGTCGACGTAATCGTCGACTTTCAGGCCGAAACCACGCCGAACGATGTGGTGACCGTCATCGCCACCGAACCCTTGACCGAAAACGAAACCTGGACCCGTTACGAACCGGGTCAATGGAGCCTGTGGCGACGCGGCGAATGCGTCAGCCAGGGCCAGACCTCATAAGGATTCAACCCCCATGTTGCTCAGTTATCTACGGCTGGTGTTGTTTGCGGCGGGCCTGTTGATCGGTGTCCAGGTGCCGGGGTTCATCAGCGATTACGCCAAGCGGGTCGAGGCGCATCTGATCGAGGCGCAGGCCAGTCTGAGTGGCTTCCAGAACACCGCCAATCAGTTCTTCAAGGGGGATATGCAGGCTCTGGTCGCGCATTACCGCGCCAGCGAAGACCCGATCTTTCGCAGCGATGCCGACAGCCTGGGCAACCTGCTGACCCGTCAGGTGGCGCTGGACAAGCAATTCCAGGCGATGCAGGGCCCGTGGTACATCCGCTTCCTGCAAGTGGTGCTGGCCGCCGATCCGGATATCCGCAAGGAAACCTGGAATGGCTACAGCTACCAGATCCTGTTGACGCCCGAAGCAATGGTCTGGGGCATGAGCGGCGCGTTGCTGCTGTCGTTCGGGATCGAGTGCCTGTTCCGGCTGATTGACTGGGTGGTGTTGGGCGGCAAGCGTCTGCGCCAGAGCCGACCGATCGAAGAGCGGGATTTGCGCGGCTTGTAACACCGTCGAACGTCAAGGAGCCGGCAAGCCGGCTCCTTGTTTGATTACCAATCTATCGAATAGGTCATGCTCAAGGTACGCCCTTCGGCGTTGGGGTATGGCGCTCTGGCGTTGGCCTGGGCGAACAGGTTGACGTATGTGCGGTCGGTCAGGTTGTACACCCCGCCTTCCAGGCGACCGACCGGCAAGTCCACGGAGCCGAGCAGGTCCACCAGCGTATAGCCTTCGATGTCGCGCCCGTTGTTGTCCTTGGCGGCGGCGTCGTAACTGGCCAGGTGCATGCCTTGCAGGCGCAGGGAGTAATCGTCTTCGGTGTAGCCGACGAACAGCGTGGTCTTGGCCGGTGAAATGCGTGTCGCCGGCAGATCGATCCATTTCCCGTTCTGCTGGGTTTCGCCTTTGGCCCAGGCATAGGTGCCACCTACCGACCATTGATCGGTCGCGCGATAGGTCAGGCTGTTTTCGATGCCGCGAACCCGTTCCTTCTGATTGATCAGGCGCAAGACACGGCTATTGGCATCGTAGAACTGGGTCACGTCCGAGGTGTTTTCATAGACGGTGACGTCGGCTTGCCACCGGTCCCAGTCACCGCGCCAGCCCAACTCGTAGCTGTCGACCTTGAGGGCCTGGGCGTTGAGGCTCTGGATGTCGAAGGTGCTGCTCACGTCACGCAAGAAGCGCTGGATGTCCGGCAGCGAAAACCCCTGGCTGTAATTGGCGAAGACGTCCTGATGTTCGCTCAGGTGATAGACCGCGCCCAGGTTATAGAGCGTGGCGTCGTATTTGAGGGTGTCGCCGGGCAGGATGGCGCGTACGCCGGTCTGGACGATCTGACCATAGGCGATGCTGTCGGAGACCTCGCTTTCGATCCATTCGCGGCGCACACCGCCACGCAAGGTCCAGTCACCGATGTCCCAGGACATCTGCCCGAACAGCGCCTTGGTGGTGGTTTCGATATCCGGGCCCATCTCGTATGTGGTGCCGGTCTTGGTGTAGGTCAGCCCTTTGAGGGTGTATTGGTCACCGCGCTGGCGGGAGCGTTCGTGATCGTAGTCGGCGCCCCAGACCAGGTTACCCGTGGCGTTGCCGATGGCCGGCAACGGCGTGTCGATGGCGGCACGCAGGCCGTACACATCCTGCACGCTGTTGTTGTCGGCGATCCCGGCCTTGCCCCGCGACAGGTCCGGGAAGAACAGCGCGTCGGCCCGGCGCCAGTAACTTTCCAGTTGCAGGCCCTGGCCGTAGAAGTCGTTGTCGGTGTAGTTGAGGTTGGCCGCCTGGTTATGGGTGTAGGGCTGGTCGTCGAGTTTCAGTCCTTTGACCGCCACGGCCTCTTGCGGGTTTTTCGGGTCTTTTGTGTAGCCAGTGTCCTGCTGGTCCTTGTAGTCCTGCAGCGACAGGCTGAGTTTCTTATCGGCATCCAGTTCGTAACCGAAACGACCTTGCAGGTCATAGGTGTCGGTGTCCATGTTGCTGCCCTGGGATGTGTCCTGAGGGATGCGATTGCCGTTGCCGTCGTACTGATCGTTGCGCTGGGTCAGGTCGGCGGACAGGTACCAGTCCAGGGCATCCTTGCGCCCGGTCACACTCTGAAAGGCCTCGTAGGCAAAACCCTTGCTGTTGAGGTTGTTGCCGGTGGTCAGGCCCAGTTTACTGCTGTAGGCAAGGTCCTGACCCTGGTTGCGCTTGGTGATGATGTTGATGATGCCGCCCGAAGCACCGGCGCCATAGATGCTGCTGGCACCGGAAACCACCTCGATGCGTTCGATACTGGCCGGTGCGATGCTGTTGAGCTGGCGGAAGTTGTCACGCGTGGCGTTCTGCGACACGCCGTCGATCAACACCAGCATGTTGCGCCCGCGCAGGGTCTGACCGAAGTTGCTCATCCCGCCGCTGGACGGCGCCAGGCCGGGAACCAGTTGCCCCAGGATGTCGGAGACCCGACGCCCGGCGCCACTCTGTTGGCGGATCTGCTGTTCGTCGATCACCTGTACCGAGCCTGGAATCGAGGCAATGGTCGCTTCGCTGCGCGTCGCGGAAACGACGGTGGCCTGCATGTTCAATGTGCCGGGTTGCTGCTCGGTGTCCTCGGCCCAGGCCTGGGCGCCGACGGAGCCGAGCAATGGAATCAACAGGGAAAGTTTGGTTCGGGTCATGAGTTAGTCTTTTTTTTAGTCGTGATAAGTGTGGGTGGATAAAATTGCGGGGGCAGGCGTGGAGGTGAATGAGCGCACCCAACGGATTCCGATGGCAGCCAGTGCGTAGGTCAGCGCCACCAGCCAGAAACTGTGGGCCAGGCCGACCAGCCCCATGCCGATCCCGCCGAGGACGGCACCGAGCAGGGCGCCAGCCTTGGCCGCGCTGTTGCCCAGGCCGAGGGCAAACCCCTGCTGGCTTGAAGACACGGTGTTGGCGATCAGCGCATAGGCGACGGGGAGCAGTGCGCCTTGCCAGATGCCCCAGACCAACCGGCTGACGAGAAAACCCAGCCATTCGCTGGCCAGTGCCGTGGCCGCGAGCGTCAGGGCGCAGAGCCAGGCAACGCCTTCGATGACACGCAAGGTGTAAGCCGGCTGCCAGCGGTCGAACAGACGTCCCCACAGCGGGGCGGAGATGGCCAGGGTCGCCGCACTCGCCGCGTAAGTAGCGCCGATCAGCCAACCCGGTGCGTGCAGAATATCGGCGACGTACAGCGCGTAGAAGGGTTGCGGCATCATCTTCGCGGCTTGAATCAACACGATCACCAACAGGATTCCACTGAGCCAGCTTTTTGGCAGGGCCACAGGCGCAACCGGTTTCTTCGTCGAGGCTCGCGCCTTGTCGGCCGGCAGGAAAAAACTCCCCAGTGCACACAGCAGGCAAATCGCCGACGCGCCATAACAGAGCAGGGCAAACCCCGAGATGTCCATCAGCCAGCCGCCCAGTACCGGGCCGATCAGCGAGCCGACGGCGGTTGCCGATTGCAGGCGGGCCAGGGTGTGACCGCGCCGGGAACTGTCGCAGCAGGCCAGGGCATAGGCTTGCGCGGCGGCGAGAAATCCGGCCAATGCGCCTTGCATCACGCGAATGCCCACCAGCAGCCACGGGTCGAGGGTAATCGCCGCCAGCCCCTGGCATAGTGCAAGTGCCAGCAACGCCCGAACGATCATCGGTTTGTGCCCGGTGCGATCACCCAACCGTCCCCATGCGGGCGTCAGCAGCATGGCCGCCAGCATCGGACCGGCATACACCAGCGCCGATAGCAGCGCCGTGTAGCCGGCACCCGCTGGCCCAAGCAGATGCTGGATCTGCAAGGGCCAGAACGGGCCGCTCATTTCCATGGCGCCCATGGAGACAAACTGGATGACGATCAGCAGTCGCAACGCACGACCATCAGCGAGCATGGGCATTGGTTCGCAGCGGATTACTCAGGCGTCCGACGATGTCGGCGTGGCTGTCGTGCAAGCGCATGCGCATGAACGATTTGGCCGGCCAGTCCTGTTCCAGCAGGGCGTGACGCTCGCTTTCCCAGCGTGCCGGTTCGACGTGTTCGCGCACGTTCTCGAAGCACTGTTCAACGTGCGTGGCCAGGCGACCCCAAAGGCTGTTTTCCGGCACATTCCAGTGGCGGGCGCAGAGCAACGTCAACTCGCCGAGGTGGCACATGAACGTGGTGTGCAGGAGCTTGTCGCGGACAAAACCGGCGTCGTCGTACAGGGTCATTTTCGGATCGTGCAGCTGGATATCCAGACCCTTGGCGTGCAGGGTTTTGCGATCGATGCGAATGTCGCCGAAGTCACGCAGCAGCAGCCGATTCAATTGCCCGTCAGCGCCCATCACCATGAAGCTGTTTTGCTGGTGCGCTTCGAAGGCTACGCCGTACTTCAGGTAGATGCCCAGCAGGCTCGGGACGGCAATCGACAGGTAATCATCGAAGAACGCCAGCATGGCTTCGCTGTCGTCACGACCCTGAGCCAGTTGCACCCAGTCGCGCAGCAACGGTTGTTCGAATTCGTTGACGGCGAACAGGCTGCCGACCGGCACGGCCAGCTCGCCTTCTTGCAGCAGGGTCAGAGGGTTGTCGCGGTACAACACGGCGGCATGCCGGGACCGTTCGTCATTGGCCGGTTGTGGCGCGTAATGAACGCCGATGCGTTCCGGCACGATGTTCAGCAGGCGCTGAATCCGCGGTTCATGATCGAGAATCTGCAGTATCAGTTGGCTGATGCGCGGTCCCATCCGGGCCGAGCGCGGTGACACGGTGCGCTGCACGCTGGTCAGGCGCAAGGCCACCGGCAGTTTGACCATCGGCGCAACGCGGCTGGCCTCTGGTACGACCGTGCGGAAGGACATGGTCGGGTGGCCGGTGAAGGCAACGATGTCGGTGACGATCAGCAGGTTGTCGGCGATCTCGCCGGCGAACGAACTGGACAGTTCTTCATTGACTTGCCATGGGTGCGACGGCAGCGGGAGGTAGTCCGTTACCTCCAGGCCCCGTTGCTGCAAATGGCGCTGCAAATGCTCGGCGGCCTGCGGGAAGTGGCCCTGCCACCAGTCCCAGTAATCGGCGGTGCCGGCCAGTGACTCGACGTGTGCGTACTGACGGTGCAGGGCGCACAGCACAATCGGAAAACTCGCTTCGAATTCCGGCGAGAACGCGATGACCTGCGCAGCGCTCAAGCCCAGTTTGGTCTTGTAGTTCGGGTGCCAAGGGTGGCCGAGCGTGCCCCACTGTTCGAGCAATGACGTCGGGTTCTGATGGTCGGGGCTGGCTTTGAGCCAGGCAAGCAGATTGTCGTTGTGCTCGGTGTCGATCTGCTCTCTCAGGCGCTCGGTCCATCCATGGTGGAACGCCAGGCACAGGGTGTCGTTGCTGTAGCTATCGTCCAGCTCGCAGGCCAAACGCTCCAGTACCTGTGGGGAGGCGGGCGGGTTGAGCTGAGTGCTGAGGTGAGCGAGCAGTTCGCTGGGCAACTGGATCTTGTGGGGCAGGCTGTCGGGGGTGTGCAGGACGATGCTGCCGCGAACGTCCCAGCTGTTCATTCTTCCGCCCGACAGGTGATCGAAGCAAAGCTGCGCACCGTCGCCAAGTGGCAGCCAGCAACGACTGTCATCGTCGTAATCGCAAGCGTCGGGGTTGATCAGACCTTCTCGAAACAGTGCCTGGATCAGGCGTTGGAAGCTGCGCTGCGCGGCGGGCTCCAGGGCATTGCTCAAGTGGTCGAGGGTGATGCGGTGGGACTGGAAGGCCGGAGTGCCGAGTGCTTCGCTCCAGTTTGAGAGCAATTGCTGCTGTTTTTGCGTGTAAGCGCGCATCGAGTCCGACTCCTTCTGGACAGTGATTTAGCTGAATGCGCGCAGAGAATACATTTTCAAAATATTAATGCAAATGATAGCAATTACTACTTGTGACGTTTAGAGCTCCTTTTCAGAGGCCGGCCAGGGGTTTGCTCAAAACCATGTAGTGCTCCCCCACCCTCTGCGCATAGTGCTCCACCACGTGCTGACACAGCGTCACGATCTCTTCGACCAGCTCTGCACCGACCCGCCATGACACCACCACTTGCAGGTTGGGCGGGCGTTGGTCGATGGCCAGCAAGGTCAATTCCCCCCGCTCCAGTTCCTCGGCCACCAGTACCGGCGGCAAAGCGCCGACGCCGAAACCGTCGCGCAACAAACGGGTGATGGCCGACACCGAATTCACGCAGTTCAGTCGCGGTGTCATGACACCATTGGCCTGCATCAGCGCCAGCACTTCCTGATGCGGATGGGAGTTTTTCGAATAAGTGATGATCCGCTCACGCGCCAGTTCGGCGACGTTCATGTAATGGCGGTTGTAGATCGAGTTACTGGCGACGATCCAGCCCATGGGGTGGCTGGCCAGCTCCAGGCTGCGCACGCTTTCCTGGCGCAATAGATCGGTTTGCAGGATTACATCGAGGAAGCCTTTTTGCAGCTGATCGCAGAGGTTGAGCGAGGTATCGGCCACCAGCTCGATTTCCACCAACGGGTAGTGATCAGTCATCTGCGCCACCAACGGGCTGAGCCAGGTGTGGATCACCGTGTCCATCACGCCGATGCGCACCCGTCCGGCCTTGCTCGAACGGGTCTCGATCGACTGCTTGAGTGCCTGCATGGTGTCCATCATCTGCTCGGCATAATCGAGCACTTTCAGGCCTTCCGGCGTCAGGCTCACACCGCGCGAATCCCGCAGAAACAGCTTTACCCCGAGCTCGCCTTCAAGCACTGCGATGCGGCTGGAGATCGAGGCCTGAGTGGTGAAGAGCTTGTCGGCGGTCAGGCGGAAACTCTTGAGCCGGGCGACCCAGACAAAGGTCTCGAGAAACTTCAGGTTCATGGGATAAAGATTTCTTATGTCTAAGGCGGGTTTTTATTAGTTGGACGCAGCAGGGGCGCGCATCCAAGAATCGACGCATCCGGTTCCCACGATAGGCGTCGTCGGGGCTCAGAACAATACCAATAAAATCAGCGCGGAGATTTGCCATGAGTGCGCCCGACACCCCCTTCATTGCGAAAGCCTCGTCCCGTCCGGGACCTTTCGACTGGTATCGCAATATCAATCAGCAGGAACGCCGCACCTTCTGGAGCTGCAAGATCGGTTATGGCCTGGACGGCATGGACACCCAGATGCTCAGCTTCGTGGTGCCGACCCTGATTGCCATGTGGGGCATCACCACCGGCCAGGCCGGGCTGATTCACACCAGCACGCTGATCGCTTCGGCCATCGGTGGCTGGGTGGCGGGGATTCTCTCCGACCGCATCGGTCGTGTGCGCACCTTGCAACTGACCGTGCTGTGGTTTGCCTTCTTCACCTTCCTCTGCGGCTTTGCCCAGAGCTACGAGCAACTGCTGATTGCACGGACCCTGATGGGCTTCGGTTTCGGCGGCGAGTGGACGGCCGGCGCGGTGCTGATCGGCGAAGTGATTCGTGCCCAGGACCGTGGCAAGGCGGTTGGCATGGTGCAATCCGGCTGGGCGCTGGGTTGGGGGCTGACGGCGATTCTGTATGCGCTGCTGTTCTCGGTATTGCCACCGGAAGACGCCTGGCGCGCGCTGTTCATCCTTGGCATCGTGCCGGCGATCTTCGTGATCTTCGTCCGCCGTCTGGTCAAGGACCCGGAAATCTATCGTGAAGCCAAGGCGAAACAGGAGCCGAGCAACCCGTCGAAGTTCTACGAGATCTTCGCCCCCGGCATGCTCTTCACCACGATTCGCGCTTCGTTGCTGACCACCGGCGCGCTGGGTGGCTACTACGCGATCACGTCCTGGTTGCCGACCTTCCTGAAGAACGAACGGGGTTTGAGCGTACTCAATACCAGCGGTTATCTGGCGATGGTGATCATCGGGTCCTACGTCGGTTATGTCATCAGCGCCTATTTGACCGACATCCTCGGACGTAAAAAGAACTTCATTCTGTTCGCCGTCGGCTCGTTCACCATTGTGTTGCTGTACACCCAACTTCCGGTCAGCAACGGCGTGATGCTATGGCTGGGCTTTCCGCTGGGCTTCTTTGCCTCGGGGATTTTCAGTGGCATGGGCGCATTCCTGACCGAGTTGTTCCCCACGCGCATTCGCGGTTCGGGCCAGGGTTTTTGCTACAACATCGGCCGGGCACTGGCGGCGTTGTTCCCGCTGCTGATCGGCCTGCTCAGCCAGACAGTACCGCTGAGTGTGGGCATCGGTGCCTTTGCGGCGGTTTCCTACGGCGTGGTGATCCTCGCGGCCCTGAGTTTGCCGGAAACCCGTGGCAAGCAACTCGATGCCCAGTAACTGATAACCTGCGGGGCTGTCTTATGGATATGTCCCGCAGCTGAAAAGAATAAAGCCTACAGGAGTGTTCAGCGTGAGCCGCCTGCTATTGAACTGCGACATCGGCGAGAGTTTCGGCAGCTGGACCATGGGTCTGGACGCGGAAATCATGCCCTTCATCGATTGCGCCAACATCGCCTGCGGTTTCCACGCCGGCGACCCGAGCATCATGCGCAAGACCGTCAGCCTGGCCCTCGGCCACGGTGTGCAAGTTGGCGCGCATCCGGCCTATCAGGACCTGGTGGGGTTCGGCCGTCGCTCCATGGCCTATGCCACCCAGGAGCTTCAAGACATCCTGCATTACCAGATCGGCGCCCTCGACGGCATCTGCCGAGCCCAGGGTGGACGGGTCAGCTACGTCAAACCCCATGGCGCGATGTACAACGACATGATGGCCAACCCGGCGCAGCTGCGTGCGGTGCTGCAAGCGGTAGCGTCCTATGACCGCAACCTGCCGTTGATGTTGATGGCCACCCGCGACAACAGCGTCGCCCAACAACTGGGCGATGAATACGGCGTGACCCTGTGGTTCGAAGCCTTCGCCGACCGCGCCTACGACAGCGCCGGCAGACTGGTGTCGCGACAACTGCCGGGGGCGGTTCATCACGATCCGGAAAAGATCATCGAGCAGGCGCTGACCATCGCCCGTGGCGATCCGCTCACCGCCAGCGACGGCAGCGCCCTGCATTTGCAGGCCAACACCTTGTGCGTGCACGGCGACAACGCCAGCTCGGTCGCTGCCGTGCAACGCATCCGTGAAGCCTTGAACCGGCAGAGCGCGTCATGAAGCCGCGGGTAGAAGTGGTGGCGCTGGATTGCCTGATGGTGCGCCTGTTCGATGAAATCGCCGAAACCAACGTGCCGTGGATGCTCGCCGCGAGCGAAAGCCTGCGCGCGGCGTTCGCTGAACGTTTGATCGATCTGGTGCCGTCCTACACAACGTTGATGGTGCATTACGACCTGACCGCGTTGAGTCCGAACCAGGCCCGGGAACTGATCGCCGAAGCCTTGGTCGACCTGACGCCCAACGCGCGCACTCGTGGCACCTGCCATGTGTTGCCGGTGTGGTACGACTTGAGCGTCGGCCCGGAATTGAGCCTGTTGTCGCAGCGCAGCGGGCTGCCGGTAGAGGAGGTGATCCGTCGCCACAGCGCGCATGAATATCAAGTGTTCGCGCTGGGTTTTGCCCCGGGCTTCGCCTTCATGGGGCTGGTGGAAGAGGTGCTCGCCGCGCCGCGCCTGAGCACGCCACGCAAGAAAGTCGCCGCCGGCAGTGTCGGCATCGCCGAACGGCAGACGGCGGCCTATCCGGTGGTGTCGCCGGGCGGCTGGAATTTGATCGGCCGCACGCCGGCCAAATTGTTCGATCGCAACCGTGACGGCTACAGCCTGATGCAACCCGGTGACACGGTACGGTTCGAAGCGGTCGGCCATGCCGAATTCATTAACCTGGGCGGTGACGACACGCCACTGGAGGCCCTGGCATGAGCCGTTTGACGATTGAAGTGAGTACGGCGCTGTGCCTGTTGCAGGATGCCGGTCGATTCGGCGTGCGGCATCTGGGCGTGACCCAGGGTGGAGCGGCCGATTGGCGTTCGATGGCCTGGGGTAACTGGCTGTTGGGCAACGGACTGGATGCGCCGGTAGTCGAAATCACCCTCGGCGGGTTCACTGTCGTTGCCGAGGAAGACTGCGTGCTGGCCCTGGCTGGAGCGGATCTGGGCGCGCAGGTGGACGGCGAAATGCTGGCCCCGTGGCGCAGTTTCAGGTTACACAAAGGCCAGCGTTTGCAATTCACCCGCCCGTTGCTCGGCGCCCGGGCCTATCTGGCGGCGCCGGGCGGGTTTGATGCACCGAAAGTGCTGGGCAGCAGCGCGACGGTAGTCCGTGAAGAGCTCGGCGGCCTGGACGGAATGGGCCATGCGCTGAGCAAAGGCGCGACCTTGAACTACTCGGGGAATTCGCTGCTATTACTGCGGGAGTTGCCGAGCCGATGGGTGCCGGATTTCACTCGCGAGCCATTGCTGGATCTGGTGCTTGGTGCGCAGATCGGCGAGTTCAGCGGGCAGAGCCTGTTCGATGCGTTCAACAGCGTGTGGAGCCTCGACAGTCGTGCCGACCGGATGGGCATTCGCCTGTTGGGTACGGCGCTGCAGTACCAGGGCAAACCGATGATTTCCGAAGGCATTCCGTTGGGGGCGGTCCAGGTGCCGCCCGACGGGCAGCCGATTGTGCTGCTCAATGATCGGCAGACCATTGGTGGATATCCGCGATTGGGAGCGTTGACGCCATTGGCGCTGGCGCGGCTGGCGCAGTGTTTGCCGGGTGCGCGGGTGCGGTTGCGGCCGGTGGTGCAGGAAGTGGCGCACCGCGAGCAAATCGAGTATTTGCGCCGCTTCAACAACAGCTAAAAGCATCGCGAGCAGGCTCGCTCCCACAGGGATCTTATGCACGACAAAGATCCAATGTGGGAGCGAGCCTGCTCGCGATGGCGTCAGACCAGACAACAAAGATTACTTGGAAAGAAACCGCATCCCTTCTTCCAACCCGCGAAGAGTCAGCGGATACATCTGGTCCTCAATCAAATCCCGCACGATGTTGGTCGACGAGGTATAGCCCCAGGTGTCCTTCGGATACGGGTTGATCCAGATGAGCTTCTTGTACTTCTCCTTGAACCGCTGCATCCACACGTAACCGGCTTCTTCGTTCCAGTGCTCGACGCTGCCACCCGCCTGGGTGATTTCGTAGGGCGCCATGGCGGCGTCGCCGATGAAGATCACCTTGTAGTCGGCGCCGTACTTGTGCAGCAGGTCCATGGTCGACGTGCGCTCGGAGGTGCGACGCATGTTGTTCTTCCACACCGATTCATAAATGAAGTTGTGGAAGTAGAAGTACTCCAGATGCTTGAACTCGGTCTTGCAGGCCGAGAACAATTCCTCGCAAATCTTCACGTGGGCGTCCATCGAGCCGCCGATGTCGAACAGCAACAACAGCTTGACGGTGTTGCGCCGCTCCGGCCGCATCTGGATGTTCAGCAGGCCGGCATCCTTGGCGGTGTGGTCGATGGTGCCATCGATGTCCAGCTCTTCCGCCGCGCCCTGACGGGCAAACTTGCGCAAGCGCCGCAGGGCGACCTTGATGTTGCGCGTACCCAGCTCGACGGAATCGTCGAGGTTCTTGTATTCGCGCTGGTCCCAGACCTTGGCCGCCTTGCCCTGGCGCTTGCCGGCATCGCCAACCCGAATGCCTTCCGGGTTGAAACCGCCGGAGCCGAACGGGCTGGTGCCCCCGGTGCCGATCCACTTGTTGCCACCGGCATGGCGTTCCTTCTGTTCTTCGAGGCGTTTCTTGAACTCTTCGATCAGCTTGTCCAGGCCACCGAGGGACTGGATCGCCGCCCGTTCTTCATCGGTCAGCGAGCGCTCGAACTCCTTGCGCAGCCAGTCTTCGGGGATCAGCGCCTGCAGGTGATCGTCGAGCTTTTCCAGACCGTTGAAGTAAGCACCGAACGCTCGGTCGAACTTGTCGAAATGCTTTTCGTCCTTCACCAGGATCGTCCGGGACAGGTAATAGAACTCGTCCATGTCGGCGAACGTCACGCGCTGTTTCAGCGCGTTGATCAGGTCCAGCAGTTCACGCACCGAGACCGGTACCTTGGCTGCGCGCATTTCATTGAACAGGTTGAGCAGCATGGCATCAGCCTCTTAGCGGGTGCCGCGACGGCTCATGAACGCCAGTCGCTCCAGCAGTTGCACGTCCTGTTCGTTTTTCACCAGCGCACCGGCCAGAGGCGGGATGGCCTTGGTCGGATCGCGCTCGCGCAGCACCGCTTCGCCGATATTGTCGGCCATCAGCAGCTTCAGCCAGTCCACCAGCTCGGAGGTCGAAGGCTTCTTCTTCAGGCCCGGCACCTTGCGCACGTCGAAGAACACGTCCAGCGCTTCGCTGACCAGATCTTTCTTGATGTCCGGGTAGTGCACGTCGACGATCCGCTGCATTGTCACGCGGTCGGGGAAGGCGATGTAGTGGAAGAAGCAGCGGCGCAGGAAGGCGTCCGGCAGCTCCTTTTCGTTGTTGGAGGTAATAATGATGATCGGGCGCTTCTTGGCCTTGATGGTCTCGTCGATCTCGTAAACGTAGAACTCCATCTTGTCGAGTTCTTGCAGCAGGTCGTTGGGGAATTCGATGTCGGCCTTGTCGATCTCGTCGATCAGCAGGATGACCCGCTCTTCGGATTCGAAGGCTTCCCAGAGCTTGCCCTTTTTCAGGTAGTTGCGAACGTCGTGGACCTTTTCCGTGCCAAGCTGCGAATCGCGCAGGCGGCTGACCGCGTCGTACTCGTACAGGCCCTGGTGGGCCTTGGTGGTGGATTTGATGTGCCAGGTGATCAGCTTGGCGCCAAAGGATTCGGCCAGTTGCTCGGCGAGCATGGTCTTGCCGGTGCCCGGTTCGCCCTTGACCAGCAACGGCCGCTCCAGGGTGATGGCGGCGTTGACCGCCAGCTTCAGGTCATCGGTGGCGACGTAGGCCTGGGTGCCTTCGAACTTCATCTGCTAATCCTCGAACGGTAACGCCGACCTGAAGGAGGCAGGGCGGGGGCGCAATAAAATGGTCAGCCCCGACTATAACGCGGTGCCCGGTCGACTGTGAACGCAGACGGCTTATTCAGTCTCTGAATGGGGCGTCACATCTTGACTCAGTCTCGGTTGCTGGCCAGTATAGAGATATCGCCATTTTGGCGATAGCATGCCGGGCATGTCTACAAAACACCGATTTCGAGATACATACCGCATTCAGTTGCGCGAAAAAAATCATCCACCGCCACATGTTCATCTGACGGGTGGCGGACTGGACGTCATGTTGAGCCTGGAAACTGTCGAAGTGATGATGGGCAAGGCACCGCCGCTGATTCTCAGGGAAGCTCTGGAGTGGGTCAGAGCTCACCAGACTCAATTGCTGGAGGATTGGAAACGATGCTACCCATGAAACGACCACGGCTATCGGCAGTGCAAGCGTTGTCGGATCATCGTTTGGCGCTGACATTTATCGATGGCCAGCAACTGATACTCGATTTGAGCCGCGACCTGCAGGCCTATCCAGGCCTGCAACCTTTGCAGGGAGTCGCTTTTGAGTATGCAACGTTGGGTGACGATGGCTGGAGTGTCGAATGGCCTGAACTCGATATCCAGATTGGTGCAGACACTCTCTACCTGGATGCCTTGGCGCAAAATGCAGCCGACGAGAACACCCGAATCTTTATCGATTGGCGTGCTCGCACCGGGTTACCGCTTAATCAGGCGGCTGAAGCGCTGGGGGTCAGTACCCGCAGTATCACCCGATACAGCAGTGGTCGCGAAGCGGTGCCGCGATCGTTAGCCCTGGCCTGTCTGGGTTGGGATTTCCTGCAACAGCAATCGAATTCGCCCCGTGCGGCAGAAGACACTGGCCGGTATATCGTCACGCGCAAAAATTAGCCTGCATCCGGCTGGGGCTGTTCATACCGCGCATTGAACGCCTGGATGAATCCATTGCGTAAAATCTGCAAAAAAGCCTGGAATGCGCTGACATCTTGCTGATGTACATTGCCCTTGAGTTCGACCCGTGTCGCAAACTGGTTTTTGCCCTGGTTTTTCAAGAGGGTCTCGGTACCGCCGACGAGAGCTTCCCAAATCGAGCGGAACAGTCCTTTGTCCTTGTTTTCCACATCCTGCTGCCAGTTGAACACATCAACATCGCGTAGCAGTGGCTTGATGTAGCCGGTCAGTCGCCCCTTGCTGGCCGAGGCTTCGATCACCACGTCGCCATGGCCTGCATTGAAGTCGAACTTGCCGTAGGCCGCGGCGAAGTCGTTCAAGCGCTTGAGCTCGATATCCGTGGTGCGCAAGCGAAACTCGAAGTCTTCGAAGTCGCTCAATGGATCGAAAGTGGCCGTGGTTTCCAGTGGCGCGTGCCCCAGCAGCAGCGCTTTGCCTTCGAAGCGCGCATCACGCTTGCCTTTGGTGTCGACTATGTTGGTCAGGTTGTGGATGTTGGCATCCACTTTTGTGGCATTCATGTTCACGGGTGGTTTGGAATTGAAGTTGCGAAAACTGATCTTGCCGTCGCTGATCCGCACTTCGTTCAGGGTAATGGGCAGCAACTTGCCTAATTGAGCACGCCAGTCGGTGCCTTCGCCGGTCTGGGAATTTTGCTTGTTGGCCCCGCCGTCGACGAAATTGACCTCGGGATTGATGAACTGCACCTTGGCCACCACCGCATGGTCGTACCAGAGCGAACGCCAACTGACCGAGAGGTCGACCAGCGGCGCGTTGACGAAAGGCACTGGCACCTTGCCGTCGATCTTGACGATTTTCAGTCCGTTGATTTTGTAGGCGCCGCGCCAAAGGGCCAGGTCCACGTCGGTGATCTGGCCGCGGTAGTCACCCATGTTCGCCAGCCGCTCATTGAGGTAGTCGCGCACCAGATAGGGCAAGGCGATGTGGAGCGTTATCAGCAACATAACGAGGCCGATGAGGGTCCCCAGGGGCCAGCTGTATCGACGTTTCATGGCGGCAAATCTCTGGCGATCTAAAGCCATTGACTGCACTGATAAGCGGACGTTCGACCTGACTGGACGCCTGCGGGCAAGAGGGCTTACCTTGATGCCCTATTTCAATGCTGTCGTTAAGGACCCAGCCATGAGCCGCATTTTCGTTGACAACGCCCACTCCATCGGCAACACGCCGCTGGTGCAGATCAATCGCATTGCGCCGCGTGGTGTGACCATCCTGGCCAAGATCGAAGGGCGCAACCCGGGTTACTCGGTCAAGTGCCGGATCGGCGCGAACATGATCTGGGATGCCGAGGGCAGTGGCAAACTCAAACCGGGCATGACCATCGTCGAACCCACCTCCGGCAATACCGGCATCGGCCTGGCCTTTGTGGCCGCCGCCCGTGGCTACAAACTGATGCTGACCATGCCGGCGTCCATGAGTATCGAGCGCCGCAAGGTGCTCAAGGCTCTGGGGGCCGAACTGGTGTTGACCGAGCCGGCCAAAGGCATGAAGGGCGCCATCGAGAAAGCCGGTGAAATCGTTGCCGGCGACCCGTCGAAGTACTTCATGCCGGCGCAATTCGACAACCCGGCCAACCCGGCCATCCACGAAAAAACCACCGGCCCGGAAATCTGGAACGATACCGACGGCGCGGTCGACGTACTGGTGGCAGGCGTCGGAACCGGTGGAACCATCACCGGCGTTTCGCGGTATATCAAGAATACCCAGGGCAAACCGATACTCTCGGTGGCGGTGGAACCGGTGGTGTCGCCGGTGATCACCCAGGCCCTGGCCGGTGAGGAAATCAAGCCAAGCCCGCACAAGATCCAGGGTATCGGTGCCGGTTTTGTGCCGAAGAACCTCGATTTGTCGATCGTCGACCGGGTGGAACTGGTCAGTGACGAAGAGTCCAAGGCCATGGCCTTGCGCTTGATGCAGGAAGAAGGAATCTTGTGCGGGATTTCCTGTGGCGCCGCCATGGCGGTAGCCGTAAGACTGGCCGAGACCCCGGAAATGCAGGGCAAGACCATCGTCGTGATTCTGCCGGACTCCGGTGAACGTTACCTGTCGAGCATGCTGTTCAGTGATCTGTTTACCGAGCAGGAGAATCAGCAGTAAGCGCTGAACATTGGCGGGTCGTGGCTGGTGGTGACGGTTGAGGCGTTGTCGCTGGTTGCGATCCATTGATCTGGTCCGGCTGATGATGGATTTTCATCAGTCAGCGTTCAGGCACCTTATGTTAATGAGTGCTTTGTTGCACATTCATTAACAAAGAATGTTGAAAAGTGCAGGTTTTCACCGGGGCAGTAGTCTTTATCGTGCTGGCAGCCACGTCGGGCAATGGACGTGGTGCGGTGTCGTTTATCTTCAAAGGAGTTGTTGATGACCTTATCGGTTGCCGCGAAGGCCTCGTTGTTGTTGGTGTTTCTCGGTAGCACTCTCTATGTGCATTTGCGCGGCAAGGCGCGTCTGCCGGTTTTGCGCCAGTTCGTTAACCATTCGGCACTGTTCGCCCCCTATAACGCTTTGATGTACCTGTTTTCCGGTGTGCCTTCGAAACCGTATCTGGATCGCAGCAAGTTCCCGGAACTGGATGTGCTCAAGGACAACTGGGAGGTGATTCGCGACGAAGCGATGCACTTGTTCGACGAGGGGTATATCCGCGCGGCGGCAAAGAACAACGACGCCGGTTTTGGCTCGTTCTTCAAGAAGGGCTGGAAGCGTTTCTATCTCAAGTGGTATGACAAACCGCTGCCTTCCGCCGAAGCCTTGTGCCCGAAGACCGTGGAACTGGTCAACGGCATTCCCAGCGTCAAAGGCGCCATGTTCGCGCTGCTGCCGGGCGGCAGCCACCTCAACCCGCATCGTGATCCGTTTGGCGGTTCCCTGCGTTATCACTTGGGCCTCTCCACCCCCAATTCCGATAATTGCCGCATCTTTGTCGACGGTCAGGTTTACGCCTGGCGCGATGGTGAAGACGTGATGTTCGACGAGACCTACGTGCACTGGGTCAAGAATGAAACGCCAAAGACCCGTGTCATCCTGTTCTGCGATATCGAACGTCCGCTGAGCAATCGCTTCATGACCCGCATCAATCGCAGTGTCAGCGCCTGGCTGGGCCGCGCCACTGCCCCTCAGAACCTGGACGACGAACGTGTGGGCGGCATCAACCAGGTCTACGCCTGGAGCAAGAACTCCAGCGATAAATTCAGTGGCGTGGTCAAGCAGTGGAAACGTCTTCACCCCAAGGCATATCGCGCTTTGCGGCCGGTTTTGGCCGCAGCGGTATCTGGATTGCTTGTCTATTGGTTGTTTGTCTGAGCTGTCCCGCCGGATAGGAAAAAAGACCGCCGAACGGCGATCTTTCTTTCGGTAATGTGGGAACTTTGTTACAGCTTTGTAGTACGATTCGTCCCCGTAAACGCCCTGAGACCACAGTGGTAGTCCTGTGTCGGATTTATGTCGTCTCAGGCTTCACTGGTGTTGTTGGCCTCCATTTTGCTTTAAAATTTGAGTTCGTTTTACATGGAGTTTGTACGCAAGATGTTCGAACCCTCACCTAATTCAGGCTGAAAGCCAAGAAGGATGTGCTCAAGAACGCAGTCCCAGCCCAGTGGAGATACCGCTGATGGCCGGGTGGCAGTGTTGCTTGGGATGTTGTGTGGGAATTCGGATGTGCAGTTCTGACTCCGCTTGCGCTGTCTGAATAATCAAGCTCTGAAAACGATTCGAATCCTTATCGTGTTGATTTTAATAAAGAAGTACTAATTGACATTACACCTGTCATGTACACGGAAGGAGATTTTGTGGGTATCTTGGGATCCAGCTTTCTTCATTCTTGCGCCGGTACCACGTTGAGTGATTGCCGAACTGAAAAAGTCGCAATACTGATGTGTTCCTACAATGGAGAATCGTTTTTAGCCCAGCAGCTTGAGTCATTTCAGCAGCAGTCTCATTGTGACTGGACTGTCTATGTCTCGGACGATGGCTCCCAGGACCGGACGCTGGACATCCTTCAAGCCACGACGGACCAGTGGGGGGCGGGGCGTCTCCAGGTTATCGAGGGGCCTGGTCGAGGCTTCGTCGCAAACTTCCTTTCGCTCACTTGTCGGACAGACATTCACGCAGACTTCTATGCGTGGGCTGATCAGGACGATATCTGGAAGCAAGAAAAACTCGAGAAGGCAATAGCCTGGCTGAAGTCAGCCCCGGAAGGTGTGCCGGCCCTTTACTGTGGGCGTACCGAACTGATTTGCGAATCAGGTTTTTCTTTTGGCTACTCTCCCAAATTTGCTCTTGCGCCGCACTTTTCCAATGCGCTCGTGCAAAATATCGGGGGCGGCAACACAATGGTTTTTAACCAGGCCGCACGCGCGTTGCTGCAAGAGGCAGGCGACAATCTGAATGTACCTTCGCATGACTGGTGGGCGTATCAGTTGATTTCCGGTGCGGGTGGCGCTGTCCACTATGACCCTGTACCAACGGTGCTATACCGTCAGCACAATGAAAACGTGGTAGGGACCAACTCCAGTTGGCTGGCACGCCTCAAGCGCTTGCGCATGGCGTTCAGGGGTCTTTTTTACGAATGGAATACTCAAAATATTCATGCTTTGGAATCTATGCGTCATCGATTGAGCCAAGAGCATCGGGTGAAGCTTGATCAATTCAAGGCAGCGCGTAGCAAACCACTTTTACCAAGGATTCTGGGTTTCAAGCGTGCCGGTCTGTACCGGCAGACGGTCGCTGGAAACCTGGGGCTGATCCTCGCAACTTTACTGAAAAAGATCTAAATCAATGACTATCTTAGTAACTGGCGGTGCAGGTTTCATCGGTGCGAACTTCGTATTGGACTGGCTGGCTCAGTCTGATGAGACTGTGGTCAATCTGGACAAGCTGACCTATGCAGGCAACCTGGATAACCTCAGCAGCCTGGCCGGTAACGAGCGGCACGTATTTGTGCGTGGTGATATCGGTGACAGCGCCCTGGTGGCCCGCCTGCTGGAAGAGCATCAACCTCGCGCAATCCTGAACTTCGCCGCCGAGTCGCATGTTGATCGCTCCATTCACGGTCCGGAAGACTTCATTGAGACCAACATCGTTGGTACGTTCCGCTTGCTGGAAGCCGTGCGCGCTTACTGGAAGGGCCTGGCATCCGATGCGCAGCAGTCGTTTCGCTTCCTGCATGTGTCTACCGACGAAGTCTATGGCTCGCTGGCCAAGGATGAAGCCGCGTTCAGCGAAAGCCACCAGTACGAGCCGAACAGCCCTTACTCGGCCAGCAAGGCCGCCAGTGATCATCTGGTACGTGCCTACCATCACACCTATGGCCTGCCGGTACTGACGACGAACTGCTCGAACAACTACGGGCCGTATCACTTCCCGGAAAAACTCATTCCGCTGATGATCGTCAACGCACTGGCCGGCAAGGCATTGCCTGTCTACGGTGATGGCCAGCAGATTCGTGACTGGCTGTATGTCAAAGACCACTGCAGCGCCATTCGTCGCGTGCTGGAAGCCGGCATCGTGGGTGAGGTCTATAACGTGGGCGGCTGGAACGAAAAGCCGAACCTGGACATCGTGCATACGGTCTGCGCCTTGCTAGACGAGATGCGTCCACGCGCCGACGGTCAGCCTTACAACGCTCAAATCACCTACGTGACCGATCGTCCCGGGCATGACCGCCGTTATGCCATCGACGCTCGCAAGCTTGAGCGCGAACTGGGCTGGAAACCGGCAGAAACCTTTGAAACCGGCATCCGTAAAACCGTCCAGTGGTACCTGGATAACCAGGATTGGGTCAGCAATATCCAGTCCGGTGCTTATCTTCAGTGGGTGGAGAAAAACTACGCCGGACGTACTGCATGAAAATTCTATTGCTCGGTAAAAACGGCCAGGTCGGGTGGGAGTTGCAACGCAGTCTTGCCCCGCTAGGTGAGTTGCTCGCACTGGACTCCCGCAGCCCGGATTACTGTGGCGATCTGAATGACCTGGCGGGGCTCGCCGCCACCGTACAGCGCTTTGCGCCCGACGTTATTGTCAATGCCGCGGCGTATACCGCTGTCGACAAGGCTGAAAGCGAATCGCAGCAGGCGCATCGGGTGAATGCCGAAGCGCCGGCAGTGCTGGCCCGGGAAGCGTTGGCTCTGAATGCCTTGCTGGTGCATTACTCCACGGACTATGTATTCGCCGGCGACGGTGAAACCCCTTGGCAGGAAAGTGATCCGGTCGCACCGTTGAGTGTCTATGGCTCCAGCAAACTCGCGGGCGAGCAGGCGATTCAGGCCAGTGGCTGCGCGCACCTGATTTTCCGTACCAGTTGGGTGTATGCCGCACGAGGCAACAACTTCGCCAAGACCATGCTGCGCCTGGCCCGTGAGCGCGAGAACTTGAACGTCATCGACGATCAGTTCGGTGCACCGACCGGGGCGGAGCTGTTGGCCGACGTCACTGCCCATGCTGTGCGCAGCACCCTCGCAAGCCCGGAACTGAGCGGGCTCTACCATCTTGCGTCCTCAGGTGAAACCACCTGGTGCCGCTATGCGCGCTTTGTGCTTGAACGAGCCGAGTTGGCAGGCGTGGACTTGAAAGTCTCCCCGACGCAGGTCGGAGCGATTGGTACTGAAGCATACCCAACGCCAGCAAAACGTCCGTACAACTCCCGCCTCGATACCCATAAACTGCGAAACGCCTTCGCGCTGAGCCTGCCTGATTGGCAAGTCGGTGTGGCACGGATGCTTACAGAAATTCTAGAGAAGTGAATATGTTCAATCGTAAAGGAATCATCCTGGCCGGCGGCTCGGGAACTCGACTGCACCCTGCAACATTGTCCATCTCCAAGCAGTTGCTGCCGGTATACGACAAGCCGATGATCTACTACCCGCTGAGCACCCTGATGCTGGCCGGTATCCGCGATATCCTGATCATTTCCACGCCGCAAGACACCCCGCGCTTCGAGCAACTGCTAGGGGATGGCGCCCGTTGGGGCTTGAACATTTCCTATGCGGTGCAGGCGTCGCCGGATGGTCTGGCACAGGCATTCATCATTGGCGAGGATTTCATCGGTAACGATCCGTGCGCCTTGGTGCTGGGCGACAACATCTATCACGGCCATCATTTCAACGAACTGTTGCAGAGCGCCATGGAGCGCGTCGATGGGGCCAGTGTTTTTGCCTACCACGTCAACGACCCGGAACGTTACGGGGTGGTGGAGTTCGATGCTCAAGGCAAGGCGATCAGCCTGGAAGAGAAACCGCTCCAGCCAAAGTCGAACTACGCCGTGACCGGTCTGTACTTCTACGACAAGCAAGTTGTCGAGATTGCCAAAAGCATCAAGCCGTCGCCTCGTGGCGAACTGGAAATTACTGACCTTAACCGCATTTATCTTGAGCAAGGCAACCTGTCCGTGGAAATCATGGGCCGCGGTTACGCCTGGCTGGATACGGGCACCCACGACTCGCTCCTGGAGGCCAGTCACTTCATTGCCACACTTGAGCATCGCCAGGGTCTCAAAGTCGCCTGCCCGGAAGAGATTGCCTTCCGCCAGAAGTGGATCGATGCCGAACAGCTTGAAAAACTCGCTGCTCCGCTTTCGAAAAACGGCTATGGCCAATATCTCAAGCGTCTCCTGCAGGAGACGATTTTCAGATGAAAGCCACACCGTTAGCCATCTCCGATGTTGTGTTGTTCGAACCTAAAGTGTTTGGTGACCCGCGCGGGTTCTTCTTTGAAAGTTTCAATCAGCGCGCTTTTGAAGAGGTAGTGGGGCGTTCCGTTCATTTCGTACAGGACAATCACTCTCGCTCAACCAGGGGCGTATTACGCGGCCTGCACTATCAGGTACAACAGCCCCAGGGGAAACTCGTTCGCGTCGTCCAGGGCGAAGTGTTTGATGTGGCCGTTGATATTCGTCGTGACTCCGCGACATTCGGGCAGTGGGTCGGCGCTTATTTGTCAGCGGAAAACAACCATCAGCTATGGGTGCCCGAAGGTTTCGCCCATGGATTTGTCGTGCTCTCGGACACCGCGGAATTCCTTTACAAGACCACGGACTTCTACGCGCCATCCCATGAGCGGTGCATACGCTGGGATGACCCGGCACTGGGTATCGATTGGCCGATAAATGAGCCTCCGGCACTGTCGGCGAAAGATGCACAAGGCGCTTTGTTGGCGCAGGCTGAGGTGTTTGGTTAATGCAACATTTTTCGACTTCTCCGATCGAAATGGTTGCCAGTTTCTGGCGTAACCGCGCACTGATTGCCGCGCTCACCAAGCGAGAAATATTGGGTCGTTACCGGGGCTCCAGTCTTGGTTTGTTTTGGTCGTTGTTTAACCCGATATTAATGCTTGGGGTTTACACCTTCGTATTCAGCGTTGTCTTCAATGCAAGATGGGGAGGGCACGAAGAGGGGTCTAAAACAGAATATGCCTTGGTGTTGTTTGCCGGTCTAATTGTTTTTAACGTGTTCTCGGAGTGCGTCGGGCGTGCCCCAAGCTTGATACTGTCGAACGTGAACTATGTGAAAAAAGTTGTTTTCCCATTAGAGGTTCTTCCTTGGGTATCGATGGGCGCCGCACTGTTTCATAGTTTAATTAGTATTGTCGTGTGGCTGGTGTTTTATTCCGTGTTCTTCGGCGTACCTCATTCAACTGCGTTGTTTCTGCCTTTTGTCATGTTGCCCTTATTAATGTTTTCAATGGGGATCTCTTGGGCTCTGGCTTCGCTGGGAGTGTATTTGCGTGATATTACGCAAGTCATCGGTGTCGTGATTACAATGCTGATGTTTCTCTCAGGAATATTTTATTCCGTTTCGTCATTGCCTGCCGAATACCAACAAATCATGCAGATGAATCCACTTGTTCCAATTATTGAGCAAGCAAGGGCTGTGTTGATTTGGGGGGAATGGCCGAATTACCTGGTATTGCTGGGCTATTCTGCTGGCGCATTGACCTTTTCATGGCTTGGCTTTGCCTGGTTCCAGAAAACGCGAAAGGGATTTGCCGATGTCCTCTGAAGAGAAAATGCAGGCCGGCGTCAGTCCTGATGAAATAGCGCTGATTCCCGCTTTGAGTAGTCAGGTAGCCATTCGGGTAAGCAACCTGAGCAAGTGCTTTCAAATATATGAAAAGCCCAGCGACAGACTGTTGCAGATGTTAGCCCGTGGCTTCAAGAAATATTATCGTGAATTCTGGGCTTTGAAGGACGTTTCGTTCGAGGTCAGAAAGGGCGAGACCGTGGGTATCGTCGGTCGTAATGGCAGTGGCAAATCAACGCTGTTACAAATGATTTGCGGCACATTGAATCCCAGCGGTGGGGATATCAAGGTCGACGGTCGGATCGCAGCGCTTTTGGAGCTTGGTTCCGGTTTTAATCCCGAGTTTACCGGGCGTGAAAATGTTTATATGAACGCCGCTGTACTCGGTCTCACAAAAAAAGAAATCGACGCCCGTTACGCAGAAATCGAAGCGTTTGCCGATATAGGCCAGTTTATCGATCAGCCCGTAAAAACATACTCCAGCGGTATGTCGGTTCGATTGGCGTTTGCCGTGGCGATAAACTCGGATCCTGAAGTGCTCGTCGTTGATGAGGCCCTGTCGGTAGGCGATGAATTGTTTCAGCGTAAGTGCTTTTCGCGGATTGAAAGTATCAAGGCCAAAGGCACGACCATTTTGTTTGTGTCGCACTCTGGCAATATTGTCGTGGAGCTTTGCGATAGAGCAATTCTGATGGATGCTGGAGAATTGCTGTTGGTGGGCGAGCCAAAAGAGATTATCGGTAAATATCAGCAATTGCTCTATGCGCCACAGGAAAAGCGGGCTGAAATTCGTTCTGATATCGCGCTGGCTGCAGTTGTTCCTGTAATGGGTGTCGATACGGCTTTGCCGGTACCAGTGAAAGAAGCTGAAGACTATTTCGATGCTGGATTGAAGTCCGATTGCATGATCGAAACGGACTCACAAGGTGCCCACATTCAGAATCCAGGGATAAAGACGCTGGACGGTCGTCCGGTCAATACGCTGGTGCGTGGTCGAAAGTACAAATATAGCTATCAAGTGCATTTTTCCCAGTCAGCGACGTTGGTCAGATTTGGTACGGTAATAAAGACAAAGTCAGGTTTTCCACTAGGCGGTGTTTTGTCGGTGCCTTCGCAAGATCTAACCATTCCCTATGTCAGCGCCGGTACAGTAATTGACGTGGAGTTTGAGTTTAATTGTATCTTGAGTTCGGGAGTGTACTTTTTTAATGCCGGAACATTTGGTGCGCTCGGGCAGGATGAAACCGTATTGCATCGGTTGATCGATGCCGTGGCATTTCGCGTGCTGCCGATAAAGCAGGACATAGTGACGGAAATCATTGATTTTGGCTTTTCTCCTAGGGTTTTGATAAATGATTAACTTTTTCTCGGGGCTTCTGGTTTCCAGCCCTAACGAAGGCGGTTTGTTTTTAGTCAATGAAAATAAAGTTCATAAGCTGGATGGCACTAGTGCGACAGGCTTGGGACGTGCTTCCAGGCACTTTGTAAGAGGACTGCAACCTGCCACTTTGTTGATTCACGGCGAGCAGACACTTGAGGTAACCGAGTCGACTGTAAAGTTTCATGATATTCACGATGCGCTTATTGTCGATGATCATATCTATATCGTTGCCACGACCGGGAACGAAATTGTCAAGTTGAACCTTGAAGGCGAAGAAGAGCAGCGTTGGGTCTTCCCAGGTGAGGATGACTCGCTGCATATAAACTGTCTCGCTGTATGGGGCGGCGCAGTTGTATTTTCTGCGTTCGGAAAATTCGCCGAACATCGCGGCTACAAAGGCCATACCCGGAACTCGGGCTACGTACGAGATTTGAATACAGGGAAGCATTTGATCGCAGGGCTTTCACAGCCCCACAGTCTCACTGCGTTTGGTGAGAACCTTCTGATCGCTAACTCTGAAGAGCAAGGGCTTTGCGAATATTCTCCGGCAGGTGAATTGCTCCGTTCCAGGGCGCTGGGAGGATATGCACGAGGTATATGCGTCAGCGAAAAGTATATTTATGTCGGTCTAAGCAAGTCGAGAAATATCAGTACGAACGGTGTCGAAACGGCAACGCTCCTCTGCCTGGATGTTCACTCGTGGGAGGAGTTGGATCGTATACAGGTTCCTAGCGCCGAGATTTACTCAGTTGAACTGATCTCCGATCAGGCCGAGTTATTGAACCTCGTTGCTAAAATTTCGAGTAGTACTGCATCAAGGTACTCAGCCACGATAACTCAGCAGGCAAACCAGATTGGTGACCTCAGCCAGATCCTCGGCGAAAAGGAACGGAACGTCGAGGGACTAGGTAGAATAGTCGCTGAGCGCGAAAAACATATTGAAATACTGAAAGAATCGGTACTGGCTTCCGAAAATCAAATACACCACCTTGGCCACTCCGTTGGCGAGCGCGACCAACTCTTGAATGAGCGAGAGGCGCAGATTCGGACGATCGAGGCTTTGGTACTGGAGCGCGATGCGAAAGTTATTCAACTGAATCAGCTCGTCGAAAGCCGGGAAGCCGAACTGTCGGATCAGGGCGAGATGTTGAAGCAACGCGATAGCAAGATTGCGGAGTTCAATGAGGCGCTACTCAAGCGTGATCTGCAAATTGCGAGCCTTGATAAAAGTCTATTTGACCTGAGTGCAGTCAGAGGTGAAGAGCAGGAACGACTAAGGGGCCTTGAGCACCTGTTGCTCGAGAAGGAAAACCAGATTGCGAGTCTTGATCAGAATCTGGTCGAGCGTGATATCAAGCTGACGGCGCTCAATCAGGCATTGAGCGATGCGCAGGAAAAACTGGCGGAACTTGATGAGTTACTGCTCCAGCAAGATCGGCAAATTGCTAGTCTGGATAGCGCAAGAGACAATAATCTGTCTGAGTCGTGTGAAGCTCTGATTGAAGAGCAATTGAAGCTCAAGACGCTCGAAAAACTATTACTTGAGCATGAAGAGCACACTGTGAGCCTTATTCAAGCGTTGGCTGAACAAACTGAGCATCTTTCTACTTCAAATGAGGCTCGCTCGGTGCATGATGCCCAAGTCGCCAACCTGAATAACCAGGTTTCTGCGAGTGCTGAAAAAATTGCGTACCTCGAACGCAGCGTAGCCGATTACGATAAGAGACTGCTTGATCTGAATATGAAAGTGGTCGACCACGAAGCTCAAAAGGAAGAGGTCGTTCGTCGCGGACAGTGGGCACTCAGGTTGACCGAAGAGCTAAAAGAAGCTCGGGAACGAATTGCAGAACTGGAAGGTAGTAGTTCTTGGCGTTTGACTATGCCTCTTCGCGAAATTAGCCGTTGGGTGTTTTCACCGATCAAACAGACCAAACGCTACATCAAACTTTTGCTCAGGAACGCTAAGTGTGTATATCAGAAATTGCCGTTTAGCCCAAAAGCCAAGGCGTCACATAGAAATTTATTGATTAATAAATTTCCGTCCGTAGTTGCGGCGGCAGATGTTCAGGTTGGATACAAGCAGCCCTCGGTCGATCCTTCGACATTGAATGAAGAATTCGCCGAATGTGCAGAGGATACGTTCGGCGAAATAAGCATCGAGACCTCGTTGCAACCGCTCGTCTCTATCATTGTACCTATCTACGGTAAGTGTGATTACACGCTGCGCTGCCTGGCTTCTGTGGCTGAAAACACCACTGGAATTCCTTTTGAAGTCATCGTTGTCGACGATTGCTCGCCGGATAACTCCGTTGAGCTGCTTAAGGCAGTAAACGGAATTCGCCTGGTTTGCAACGAAGTCAATCAGGGCTTCATTCGCTCTTGCAATAATGGTGCACTTGCAGCGAAAGGAAAGTATTTGTGTTTCTTGAACAACGATACAAAAGTGTTGCCTCGCTGGCTCGATGAGCTGCTCAGGACTTTCCAGGAGTTCCCTGGTACCGGACTGGCAGGTTCGAAGCTTATTTACCCAGATGGTACTCTGCAAGAAGCCGGTGGGATAATCTGGCAAGATGGCAGTGCGTGGAATTTTGGTAGAAATCAGAATCCGGACTTGCCTGTCTATAACTATGCGCGCGAAGTTGATTACTGCTCAGGGGCTTCGATTCTAGTCCCGAAAGATCTATTCGAAGAGTTGGGCGGTTTTGATGAACATTATTTGCCAGCCTATTGTGAGGATGCCGATCTGGCTCTGAAGATCAGGGATCGGGGCTATCGTGTTATCTATCAACCGCTTTCAGTCGTAGTGCATTATGAGGGTGTGACTTCGGGGCGGGATGAAACCCAGGGAGCCAAGTCCTATCAGGTTGTGAACATGCAAAAAATGTTCGCTCGCTGGAAGGAACGTCTGCAGACATATCAAAAGAACGGGCAAAACCTTGATCTTGCAAAGGATCGTATGGCCACTCGACGGGTTTTGATTCTGGATCACTGCACCCCAACGCCCAATGAAGATGCTGGTTCAGTATTGGCTTTCAATACGTTCTTGCTGCTGCGTGAAATGGGCTTCCAAGTAACGTTTATTCCGGAAGATAATTTTCTGTATATGCCGGGCTACACTGAAGCTCTGCAACGAGTAGGCATCGAAGTGCTTTACAGGCCTTATGTCAAGACGGTTGAAGAGCATTTGCTGGAAGCCAAGGATCGTTATGATCTTGTTTACCTGTTGCGCCCTAAAGTAGTTGAGCGAAATCTGGAACTGGTTCGCAAGCACTGCCCCCGCGCCAAGGTCTTGTATCATACGGTAGACCTGCATTTCCTGAGAATGGAGCGCGAGGCCAAGTTGCTGGATGATCCGGCAAAGGCCAGTGCAGCTAAAGACATGAAGGAAGTGGAGTTCTCGGCAATCAAGGGCGCGGATGCTGCAATTGTGGTCAGCACAAATGAACTAGAATTATTGCGCCCTCAACTGCCGAATGAAAAAATCCATTTGTTCCCTTTGATCATGGACGTCACAGGTACTGAAGTAGGCTACAAGGCTAGACGAGACATCCTGTTTGTTGGCGGTTACCAGCACACTCCAAACGTCGATGCCGTTCAGTATTTTGTTGCCGAAGTCATGCCGTTTTTGCGAGAGCGATTGCCAGGTGTGCGCTTCTACGCGGTTGGCAGTAAGCCGCCGGCAGAAATTTTGGCGCTCGAAAGTGAAGACGTAGTCATCACCGGTTTTGTCGAAGACTTGCCACCACTGCTGGACAAGATGCGGGTGTCCGTCGCGCCTCTGCGCTACGGTGCCGGTATCAAGGGCAAAATCGGTACATCAATGGCTCACGGTTTGCCAGTTGTAGCTACATCGTTGGCGGCAGAGGGAATGTTGCTGACGGCCGATAAAAATATTCTTGTGGCCGACGATGCTGAAGCTTTCGCCGAAGCGATTGTGCGGGTTTATGAAAGTGAATCGCTTTGGAATGAGTTGAGCGAGTCGGGGCAACGCTTCGCACTGCAGGAATGGGGAGTAGAAGCCGCGTGGGTATCACTAAGCAATATTCTTGATGATATCGGCTTCAGCACAACCCGCTCCCAGTTGCCGCTAAGTTCGTACTCGTTCGCCGAAAAAAACCTGGCATAAAGCAGATCTTGGTACACCTCTTGGTCGATGTTTGAGTTGTTGGAGCTTGACAGCTCAAACATTTAAGCCTAGGGCGAATTCTGTAGGCGTGGCCTGCAGTGAAGTGCGGGTCTATTGGATGGGCGAACTGTTGTTTGGCTTATTGGTGCAGGGTAGGGAATGATGCGTAGTTTAAATTCTATAAGTGTTGCCTATCGGCCAGATATTGATGGCTTGCAAGCAATCGCTGTCTTGTCCGTAGTGCTCTATCATGCGGGGCTTGCATTGTGCCCCGTTCAAAGCGCATGAGGTCACTGAAATTGAAAACTCCAACATGAAAAAACTTTTTGTTACAGGTTTGACCGGCTTTGTCGGCGGGCATCTCCAAGCGCTGTTAGCGACAACTGAAGTTGGATCGTGGCAGGTACTTGCACCTAAGCCTTATAATCTGCTGGATAGTGCTTCGCTGGATGCCTGGCTGCAGGAAGAGTGTCCCGATGCTGTCGTTCACCTGGCCGGACAGACCTTCGTTCCTGAGGCATTTCGTGATCCGCAGCGGACACTGCAGATTAATTTGCTGGGTACGTTGAACTTGCTGCAAGCGCTCAAGCGCCGCGGCTTTTGCGGCACTTTTCTATATGTCAGCTCGGGTGACGTTTATGGTCAGGTCGAGGAAAAGAACCTGCCGATCAGTGAGTGTCTGGCACCACGCCCGCGTAATCCCTATGCCGTGAGCAAGGTTGCTGCCGAACTGCTTTGCCAGCAGTGGAGTTATAGCGAACCTTGGCGAATTGTTATTGCCCGTCCGTTTAATCATATCGGTCCGGGGCAGGGTGAATCTTTCGTTATTCCGAGTATGGCGCGCCAACTGATTCGCGTGCGCCAAGGCTTGCAGCCGGCCCAATTGGAGGTCGGTGATGTTGATGTAACCCGTGACTTTCTCGATGTTCGTGATGTGCTACAGGCCTATCTGGGGTTGTTGGAACATGGACGTAACGGTGAAATTTACAACGTCTGCTCGGGAGTGGAGTGGCGAGTGCGCGATCTGATCATGCAAATGGCTGGTTTGACCGGAGTTGAGGTTGAACTGGTACAGGACGCAAGTCGATTGCGTTTGTCTGAACAGCGCAGAGTCGTTGGCTGTTCAAACAAATTACAAAAAGAAACTGGGTGGAAGCCTGGAGTGTCAATCACGAAAACTCTTCAGAGTGTGCTCTCTGAATGGGAAGCAAGAGAACTAAAAAATGTCTAAATCTGCATTGATTACTGGTGTTACCGGGCAGGACGGCGCTTACCTGGCCAAGATGTTGCTCGAAAAGGGTTACGAGGTTCACGGTCTCGTGGCAAGACGTAGTAGCGATACGCGCTGGCGGCTGCGTGAACTGGGCGTTGAGGATCAGATTCGCTATCATGAAGGCGATCTGGCCGACGCCTGTTCGATTCAGCGCGCCGTAATCAAATCCAAGCCTGATGAAATCTATAACCTTGGTGCTCAGAGCTTTGTCGGTAGCTCTTGGGACCAGCCGGTAACAACGGCTGTTGTAGATGGTCTGGGCGTCACGCATTTGCTTGAAGCCATCCGCCAGTTTTCACCGGAGACGCGTTTTTACCAGGCATCGACCAGCGAGATGTTTGGTTTGATTCAGGCCGAGCGCCAGGACGAGAACACTCCGTTCTATCCGCGTAGCCCCTATGGCGTGGCCAAGCTTTATGGCCACTGGATTACCGTTAACTATCGTGAGAGCTTTGGCCTGCACGCTTCCAGCGGGATCCTGTTCAACCATGAGTCGCCACTGCGCGGCATTGAATTTGTCACCCGAAAGGTTACTGATGCTGTCGCGCGGATCTCGCTGGGCAAGCAGAAAGAACTGCGCTTGGGCAATATCGACGCTAAGCGTGACTGGGGCTTTGCCGGTGATTACGTCGAAGCCATGTGGTTGATGCTGCAACAAGAACAAGCCGACGATTACGTGGTAGCTACCGGTGTAACCACCACAGTACGTGATATGTGCAAACTGGCCTTCGAGCATGTTGGTTTGAACTATCAGGATTATGTTGTCATTGATCCACAATTTTTCCGCCCTGCCGAGGTTGAAGTGTTGTTGGGTAATCCAGGCAAGGCCGAGCAGAAACTTGGCTGGGCGCCAAAAACCAGTTTGAACACTTTGATTCAGATGATGGTTGAAGCTGACCTGCGCCGCGTTGGTAGGGAGTAAGTCCCATGATTATCCCCGTCATTCTTTCCGGTGGCGCCGGCACCCGTTTGTGGCCCGTGTCACGCGAGGATCATCCGAAACCCTTTATGCGTTTACCGGGTGGTCAGACGCTGCTCGAGAAAACCTACCTGCGCGCCGCCAGTTTGATTGCCGAGGGTGGTGAAATTGTTACGGTGACCAACCGTGAACACTACTTCGAGAGCCGTGATCATTTCACCAGTACCAAGCTTGGCCATCACCAGGCGCGCTTTCTGCTGGAGCCTCAAGGTCGCAATACCGCATCGGCACTTGCCGTGGCTGCTTTGGTACTGGCCGAAGAGCAGGGTGACGATGCGGTAATGGTGGTAATGGCCGCCGATCACCTGATCCATGATTTGCCCGGGTTCAAGGTTGCTACCGAGCAAGCCGTAGCGCTGGCTCGACAAGGCTATCTGGTCACCTACGGAATTCGCCCTACCGCGCCAGAAACCGGCTTTGGTTATATCGAGGCTGGAGAGGGACTGGATGAAAGTGGTGGTTGTCGAGTAGTGCGTTTCGTCGAGAAGCCTGATCAGGTCACTGCGCAAGAGTACCTTGATAGCGGCTGTTTTCTCTGGAACTCGGGGATGTTCTGCTTCACCACCGGGGGGCTGATCAGCCAATTGCAAGAGCATGCGCCTGAGCTGCTCGAGCTGGCCCGTGCTTGTGTCGCGCAAAGCCCGCGTTCGACGGGAGCCAATTCGCAAATGCACGAGTTGCACGCGCAAAGTTTTGCGGCCATGCCTGATATTTCCATCGACTATGCGTTGATGGAACGTTCAGCCAAGGTGGCGGTGGTTCCAGGGATATTCGACTGGAACGACATTGGCTCGTGGACCGCACTTCGCGATCTGGTGGAGTCTGACGCAGAGCAAAACCGTGCTCAATGCGATGCAATCTTTATCGATAGTCGCAACACTTTTGTACAGAGCCAAGGGCGTCTGGTTGCAACTGTCGGTGTAGATAATCTGATCGTGGTGGAGACTGCCGACGCCGTGCTCGTTGCGCATGCCGATCGGGCGCAAGAGGTAAGACAGGTTGCCAAGCGTCTGAAGTTGCAGAACCATCAGGCTTATCGCCTGCATCGTACAGTGTCTCGTCCCTGGGGCACTTATACCGTGCTAGAGGAAGGTCCACGCTTCAAGATCAAGCGCATTGTGGTTAAACCCGGCGCGGCACTGTCACTGCAGATGCATCACCACCGCAGTGAGCACTGGATCGTAGTGCAGGGCATGGCCAAGGTAGTCAATGGCGGCGAAACTCGATTGATCAATACCAATGAGTCGACTTTTATTCCTGCGGGGCACCAACATCGCCTGGAAAATCCTGGCGTTATTGATCTGATGATGATCGAAGTGCAAAGCGGTGAGTATCTGGGTGAAGACGATATTGTGCGTTTCGAAGACCAATACGGACGGGTTCAGTAATGGTGGATGGATTCTTGACTGTTCCTATGGCAACGAATCCGTCAACGCCAACCCGGATGATTTCTCGCTCTCATGGGAAGTGCAAAGCCGGGTAAGCAATTCTGGAAGTGCTCGCAATAGTAAGTTTTATTGAAGTTATTTTAATCAATTAAAGAGGTGATTTGTGCGCGTAAAAGTTCTAGTACTCTCAGTCCTGACATTGGCTTTGGTTGCATGCGGTGGGGATAATGTCCCGAAAAAGACAGAGGTCGCCAGGGCCGAAATAAAAGCGGGCCAGAATTTTGGTATCATCAAAGTGACTCGTGACTCTTCTGTCGAACTGAGCTGTTCTGGCTCTGTTGTCGATGTCGCGTGGGATGCCAATAAGCTGGGTGCCGAGCAAAAAAACGGACTTATACAGATTTGGCTTGAGCCAATAGCCGGAGAGTCGAAACTCTGGGTTGAAGGTGGGATGGTAGGTGAAGCCAAAACTGGCAAATGGGTGAACCCTGGGTTTAAGATTGTTGCTAAATTGAAGAAAGATAATTCAATTGTGGATGAGTTTGTTGTTGCTGGTAAGAAGTGCTAGTTTTGCGGTTTGATCGTTTAGTATGTTTTATGCTTTAGTTTAAAGGCTGCGCCTTTAGGAAATAATCGGCGCAGCTACTGAATTTGATGTTTTGTGTGAGCGATTTTTTGATGGGTGGTGCAAGAAAATAGATAAGAAAAATTAAATTTTAGCTGTTGCGATACCATAAAGAAGTCGCCAGGGAAATTCCATAAGACGCTGTAAGGTGCATTGGTTTTTAACAGGTTTAGTGGCTTCTGGATGTTTGCAGGTTGTACAGAGTGATGTCTCGATTGCTGTTTGTAAGTTTAAAATTTTCCCTGTTTTCAGGGGCTCGGGAGTAGTGAATGAGTGTTCAACCAATATTTGTTATCGGTAGTTATCGCTCCGCAACAAGTCTGATGGGATGGGTGTTGGGGCAGCACTCTAATATCTTTCCTTTGGAAGAAACTCATTATATTTATAAAATGAGTACTGATGCGGCAGCGCAGCATGATCTCGGGACAAAAGGCCTGGCTCGTTCGTTTCTTTTGTCGGCTAACATCTCGCGCAGGTCTTATTGTATTGCGGCCGGGGTCTCCTGCAATGATTTGATCCTCAAGTCGCGTAGCAATATTGTTGAGAATGCTGCACAGCCGCAACATGCGGCGGACGCCTCCGAGTTTGTCAAGTTTTCCACCAGCCCCGACAAGAAGCGCTGGTTGGATGCGACACCAGAAAATGCGCATTTTGTGTACTCGTTGTTACGTATGTTTCCCAATGCAAAATTTATACATATTTTGCGCAATCCGAAGTTGGTGGCGAGCTCTCTGATGAACTTCAGTGGTGTTGGTGCCAATGACTATGAAGAGGAAAATGCCTACAATACCTGGACGCGCCTGGTGACTGCATGCCAACTTGCAGAGAAAGCCTTTGGCACCGACGTAGTAAAGCGAATTTATTATGATGATATTGTTGCAAATCCGGAACAGGTCGTCAGGGAGTGTCTCGAATTTGTTGGTGAAGCCTATCAGGCTGATTGCTTGGGGCCATTTTCGCTGAAGGTGAACTCGTCCAAACATAAGCAGCCAATGGATATTTCCATCGAAGGCAATATTAACGACTCCAGGCTTTATGTAAGAAAAGCTTTCCTACTCTATCAGCAGTTACTGCAAGATAAGGAAATCGCGCCCAGAGGGGATCTGGAAGCGCTGCGTCTATGCAAGTCTCAAGATGCAGATTATATTTTTTCACGGAGTCAAAAGGGTATCGCAGATTACAATGCTAATGTAACCCGCCTATATGCCGAAAATCAGCGGCTGAAAGCTGAAAGTGTACAACTTAAATCTGATTTGATGCGGGCGAGCCTGGAGGTTATTGATTGGGGGCCAAAAGAGATCTATGCAGGGCAACCTTTCAATGCTCAAGCGAATGGGGCTTCAGCCCTCTGGCTTAAGGTTCGTGGCGTTGTAGATGATGTCCAGGTTGAGCTGGGTGGAAATGTATTGCCTGCGGTATTGTCCAAGGACTTCAGTGTAATCACTCTCGAAGTGCTCCCCAGCTTGACCTGTACGCCTTGCAGTATGCCGTTGGTATTAAAAAGTAAAGCAAGTGGCGACATTGTCGGCGGTATTGAGTTATCAATTTTGCCGGTTGCCGAAGATGAGGGCCATGCGTTCGAAAGCCTGGAAGTGGCGACGTGACAAAAGGGTGTTTCATGGGATTCCTCCCATAGAAATTACTGCGCGCTTTTCGTCGACAGTTGCGCCAAGTTTCCAAAGGCGTTTTTAAACCGGATGGAGTAGGTGCCATGGAAGGAAACTACTGATCGAGTCAGGGGGGCTGCCTGCCGTCCCTGACTCGATAATCACTATTGAGCAATGGGCTGCACGGTTATGATTTTATAGTTTCTACGACTTTTGCAATCGTTTCTCTAATCGTCATTCCGTCTGAGCCCACCTCAACCTCTGCCGCAAGCGGCGCCTCATAAGGACTCCCCACCCCCGACAAATTCGGTAGCTGCCCCGCCCGCGCTTTCTTGTACAGCCCCTTCACATCCCGCTGCTCGCAGACCTCCAACGGTGTGTTGACGTAGACCTCGACAAAATTCTCTTCCCCGATCAGTTCCCGTGCCATCTGCCGCTCTCTCCTGAACGGTGAAATGAATGCAGTCATGACCACCAACCCGGCATCCATCATCAGCTTGGCCACTTCGGCGATTCGGCGGATGTTTTCTACGCGGTCGGCATCGGTGAAGCCGAGGTCTTTGTTCAGGCCCTGGCGGACGTTGTCGCCGTCAAGCAGGTAGGTGCGATAACCACTGGCGTGCAGTTCGACTTCGAGGGCATTGGCCAGTGTCGATTTGCCCGAACCGGACAGGCCGGTGAACCAGATGACCTTGCCCTTGTGGCCGTTGAGTTTCTCGCGGTTTTCGCGGCTGATCGAGAGGGCCTGTTTATGCACGTTCTGCGCGCGTCGCAGGCTGTGGGTGATCATGCCGGCGGCAACCGTGGCGTTGCTGATGCGATCGACCAGGATGAAGCTGCCAAGGGTCTTCGAGTGTTGATAGCTGTCGTAGACCATTGGTTTGCTGATGGCGAGCGTACACACGCTGATATCGTTCAGCAGTAGTTGGGTGCTGGCGTCGTGGGCCAGGGTGTTGATGTCCACCCGGTATTTGATGGTGGTGATGGAGGCGCTGGCCCATTGCGAGGCAAGCTTGATGTCGTAGTTGCGGCCGTGCAGCCCGGCTTCTTCGTCCATCCACACCAGCGTTGCTTCAAACTGGTCGGTGGTTTCCAGCGGGTTCTTGCTCAGTGAAATGATGTCGCCGCGAGATGCATCGATTTCCCGGTCGAGCTTCAAGGTGACGGCGTCGCCGCGCTCGGCCTGTTGCATCGAGCCGTCCATGCTGACAATTTCCGCCACCGTTGCGGTTTGACCGGAGAGGGTCACGCGGATCTCGTCGCCGACGTTGACCTTGCCTTCGCCAACATAGCCGCTGAACCCGCGGAACGAGGCGTTCGGCCGATTCACCCACTGCACGGGAAACACCAGGCGTTCGGCTTCTGGTGCGGTGATTTGCGCGGTTTCCAGGTAACCCATCAGCGTTGGGCCGTTGTACCACGGCGTGTGGGCCGAGCGCTGGGTGATGTTGTCGCCCTTGAGCGCACTGACAGGAATGGCCGTGACCTTCTCAAAGCCCAGTGTCTGGGTGAATGCCTGGAAGGTCTCGACGATACGCTGGAAGGTGTCCTGATCAAAGTTGACCAGATCCATCTTGTTCACGGCCAGCGCCACGTGACGGATACCCATCAGTGATGTCAGGTAGGCGTGACGCCGGGTCTGGGTCAGCACGCCTTGCCGCGCATCGACAAGGATGATTGCCACGTCGGCAGTGGATGCACCGGTCACCATGTTGCGCGTGTATTGCTCATGGCCCGGCGTATCGGCCACGATGAATTTGCGTTTGGCAGTTGCGAAATACCGGTAGGCCACATCGATCGTGATGCCCTGTTCACGCTCCGCCGACAAGCCGTCGACCAGCAACGCAAAGTCGATGTCAGCACCTTGGGTGCCATATTTTTTCGATTCGTTTTTCAGGGTTGCCAGTTGATCGTCGGTCAATTGCCGGGAGTCCCACAGCAGGCGACCGATCAGGGTGCTTTTGCCGTCGTCGACGCTGCCGCAGGTGATAAAACGCAGCAGGTCCTGGCCCTGTTGCTGTTCGAGGTAAGCCTCAATGGTCGAGGGTTGTTGCGGGGCAATTGCCAGGGCTTTAGGGGACATCAGAAGTATCCTTCTTTCTTTTTCTTTTCCATGCTGGCGGAGCTGTCACTGTCGATGGCTCGGCCTTGCCGTTCGGAATGACTGGAGTCCAGCAACTCAAGCAAAATGTCAGCCACGGTGGTGGCGTTCGATTCCATTGCGCCGGTCAGCGGGTAGCAACCCAGGGTGCGGAAGCGAATGTTCCTGGCTTCGATTTTCTCGCCGGGCAGCAGGGGCATGCGGGCGTCATCGACCATGATGGTCATGCCGTTGCGCACCACGACGGGACGCTCCTTGGCGAAGTACAGGGGGACCAGCGGAATGTTTTCCTGGTAGATGTATTGCCAGATATCAAGCTCGGTCCAGTTGGATAACGGGAACACACGAATGCTCTCGCCCGGTTTTTTTCGCGTGTTGTAGAGGTTCCACAATTCGGGGCGCTGCTGTTTCGGGTCCCATTGGTGGCTCTGGGTGCGGAACGAAAAGATGCGTTCCTTGGCCCGGGATTTCTCTTCATCGCGGCGTGCGCCGCCGAACACCAGGTCGAACTTGTATTTGTCCAGTGCTTGCTTGAGGCCTTCGGTCTTGGTGATGTCGGTGTGCAGTGCCGAACCATGATCAAAGGGGTTGATGCCCTTGCTGATGGCTTCCGGATTGATGTGCACCAGCAGGTCCATACCGCTTTCTCGTGCCATCAGGTCGCGGAAGAGGTACATCTCCTGGAATTTCCAGCGCGTATCGACGTGCAGCAAAGGCAGTGGCGGTGGAGACGGGTAAAAGGCCTTGCGTGCCAGATGCAGCATCACCGCGCTGTCCTTGCCCATCGAGTACAGCATCGCGGGGTTTTCCGCCTCGGCCACCGCCTCGCGAATGATTTGCAGGCTTTCGGCTTCAAGATGCTTGAGGTGGGGCGTGCGCACCTTCAGCATATCGACCGGACCGATCTGGCTGCTTGTGTTCAGTATGGCCGGGTACCCCAGCAGTCCGAACTCAACCAGTTCTGGCGCAGTGGCCTGCCTGCAAACGTTGACCAGGCGACCACTGGGGAAGATGACGATGTTCTTGGCGATGTGGGCCTGCAGGCGACGCAGTGCAGCGCTTAGCGATTGAGCGTCAACCGGTTCGATCCCGAGTGGCAACCAGTAGCGCGCACCTCGGGCGTCGTTGGCGTGCAAGACGTCCGTGCCGTCTGCGGTGCGATGCAGCTGGGCATATAGCACCAGTTTGCGTTTGATCCGGGCCTTTTCAATCTCCCAGTCCAGAACCGAGGGTGTCGGACTGCGCCCGGATTCGTCACTCAGGTTTTGCGCATTGAGCGTATCGGGCAGAAGTGCAAGCTCGTGCAAGCGTCGTTCGGCGGTGCGCTTGGTGTCAGCTTGATTGAGTTGATTGAGATGGACGAAGGCCTGCTGCGTATCCCATACAACCGGGGCATCGAGGCCAAGAAGATCGGGGTTTGCCACTGGATAGCTTCCTTGTCGCAAAATGTTGATTTTGCTTTTTTGGATTCTGGTTATTATGTTTTATCGAGTCTTTTCGATTTATTTTGCAATTAAAGCACAAATTGCGACACTGGTTCATTGAATGTTTACGTGCCTGCACCTCAACGCCGTGTCACGCAGTAACCCATTGCCATTCTTGTGCAGCGCTGGTTATAGTCAGCCCTCGGCAGGTTCATGACCTGCTTTTCCACTCCTGAAAAAGATCAGCCCAATGCCTGCATCCCTCATCAACGCGGTAGTCGATTCAGCGGTCAACGCTGGCGTCGTGCCGTGCGGGAATCAGCAGCCGGGGCAGATCAGTCATTACCCCCCTCCTGTCAGTCGCACGCCAGTGTGCGCGGTGGTCTCACCGCCAGGCGTTGGCATTTCGGGCTGATCGGCTGCTTTCTGCCGTTCCCCCTGCCAACCCGAAAAAAAACGACTGAATTTCAGCTTCGGCTGAGTTGGCTTTTTGCCTGACTACAGGTGGTATTCATGTTTGTCCTTTCGAAAAACTCCGTGCTCGCGGCGGCGTCCACGAGCCTGTTCGTTTTGCTGTGGAGCAGCGGGGCGATTTTCTCCAAGTGGGGGCTGGCCCACGCGTCACCCTTCGCCTTTCTGGTGTTTCGTTTTGTCATTGCCCTATGCGGTCTGGTGTTGCTGGTGCCGTTGCTCAAGCTGAAGTTGCCCAAGGGCGGCAAACCGATGCGGTATGCGATGGCTACCGGGGTGGTGTTGTTGGGGGCGTATCAGATTTTCTATCTGCTGGCCCTGGACCTTAAAGTCACGCCCGGGGTGATGGCGACCATCATGGGCGTGCAACCGATCCTCACCGTGGTGCTGATGGAGCGCGAGCGCTCCTGGAGCCGGATGTTCGGTCTGGCCCTGGGGCTGACCGGCTTGGTCATGGTGGTCTATCAGGGCATCGGGCTGGCGGGGATGTCGCTGGCCGGGATGCTCTTCGGTCTGCTGGCGCTGGCGAGCATGACCTTCGGTTCGATCATGCAGAAACGCATCACCGACAATCCCCTCGGCACATTGCCGGTGCAATATCTGGCCGGGCTGCTGTTGTGCGGGATTTTCGTACCCTTCCAGCCATTTCACTTCGAGCACGGCAGCGGTTTCATCCTGCCGGTGCTGTGGATGGGGCTGGTGGTGTCGGTGCTGGCGACACTGTTGCTCTACCGTTTGATCGCCAGGGGCAATCTGGTGAACGTCACCAGCCTGTTTTATCTGGTACCGGCGGTCACAGCGGTGATGGACTATCTGATCTTCGGCAATCGCCTGGCGCTGTTGAGCCTGTTCGGCATGCTGATGATCATCGTCGGTCTGGTGTTTGTGTTCCGTAAACCTGCATAAACCGGAGAAGGCCTGTTGCAATGCTCCGGGCCTTTTTCATTTGGCCAGTGCATACCCGGCACGCACCGAATTCATGAACGGCTGCATTGCCGAAGACTGAATGCGATGGGGAGATGAGTGCTTCTACCTTGTGATTGTCGGAGTATGGGCTGACGTCATCGCGAGCAAGCTCGCTCCCGCAGGGTTCTGCGCTGAACACAGAGTTTGTGTACAACACCGACCTCTGTGGGAGCGAGCCTGCTCGCGATGACATTTTCAGCATCCCGGCAGCTCTACCGGTCCGCCACCATTTGCGGTTTCACAGCAGCCGGCTTCAACACCAACCACAACGCCAGCGCAATCAACAACCCGCCATAGATATGCGCCATCGACAGCGGCTCATCGAGAAACAGCGCCCCCCACAACACGCCGAACAGCGGGATCAAAAAGGTCGTAGTCATCGATTTCACCGGACCAATCGAGCTCAGGAGCCGGAAGTAAACAATGTACGCAAACGCCGTGCATCCCAGACCCAACCCCAGCAACGAGAGCCAGACACTCCAGCCGCCCCAGGTCGCGGGTGGTTGGCTGATCACGCTGTAGCCGAACAGCGGCAGCAGGAACAACGTCGCGCCGAGCATGCTGCCCAGCGCCGACAGGCGGCTGTCGAGCCCACCGGCCTGATCGAGCCAGCGGCGGGCCAGAAACCCCGCAAATCCGTAGCAAGTAGTTGCGAGCAGACAGGCGACGGCCCCCATCAGCAGTTGCATATCGAACGCGACCGGACCTGCACGGGTCAGCACGCCCACGCCGAACAGCCCCAGGAACACGCCGCCGAGTTTGGCGCCAGTGAGCCTTTCATGGAAAAACAGGCCGCCGATCAGCACGCCCATCAAGGGGGTCGTGGCATTGAAAATCGACGAATAGCCGGCCGGCAGCACCTGCGCGGCCACCGAATAGAGCGTCGCCGGAATCCCGGAGTTGATCACCCCGAGCAGCATCACGGTCTTGAGTTTGCCCTTGAAGTCCCAGCTGATGCGCATCAGCCCGAGAATCACCAGCAGTCCGGCAGCGGCTATCGATACACGGAAAAAAGCGGTCGGAATGCTGCCAATCACCGGGGCAATGATGCGCATGAACAAAAAACTCGCACCCCAAATGGCCGCCAGGGACAGTAAACGGAAAATATCGACGGGGTTCACTGCGCGGTCCTTCCTTGGGGGAGGGGCGAAAGTGTTGCTGAGTGTGTGATCGATGGCAACCGAAAACCGGGCATTTAATTCACCCGGAAAATTACGCTTCTCCTGCACCCGGTTCACTGGCTAAGCTCAAGCCTCCCGAATTCCCGCAGAGGTCTCTCCATGCCGCAGCAATGGCCAGCCGCCGACATCGCCCGCTTGATCCTCGATGGCTTTGACGATTACCGCGAGCATTTTCGCCAGATCACCGACGGCGCCCGGGCCCGTTTCGAGCAAGCCAGGTGGCAAGAGACTCAGTCGGCATCGGCGGCGCGGATCAATCTGTACGAAGACAAGGTCGGTGAAACGGTGGAGCGACTGCGCACCGCGTTTGACGCCGACACCCTGGACGTCAGTTGCTGGCCGCTGGTCAAGAGCGCCTATATCAGGCTGATCGACCTGCGCTTCGACGATGAACTGTCCGAGACCTGGTACAACTCGATCTTCTGCGGGCTGTTCAGCCATGACCTGATCAGCGACGGCTGCATGTTCATCCACACCACCCGGCCGAGCCTGCGCCGTGCCCGGGCCGCGCAAACCCGCACCTACAAGCCGCAAGGCCAATTGTCGGCGATGCTCGCCAGCATCTTTGCCGACTATCGCTTCAGCGAGGATTACGCCGACCTGTCCAGTGACCTGAAACGCCTCGAAGCGCAACTGCGCGAGAACCTGCCGGATTGGGTGTGCAAGGACCCGGAACTGAGCGTCGAGCTGTTTTCCTCGGTGCTGTACCGCAATAAGGGCGCGTACCTGGTGGGGCGTATCTACACCGCCGACGAGCAATGGCCGCTGGCGATTCCATTGCTGCACCTCGAGGGTCGCGGCATCCAGATCGATGCGCTGATCACCGATGAGGCGGACGTGTCGATCATCTTCTCGTTCACCCGTTCGTATTTCATGGTGGATGTGCCGGTGCCGGCGGAGTTCATCGGCTTCCTGCGACGTATCCTGCCGGGCAAGCACATTGCCGAGCTGTACACCTCGATCGGCTTCTACAAGCACGGCAAGTCGGAGTTCTACCGGGCGCTGATCAATCACCTGGCCAACACCGACGACCAGTTCATCATGGCCCCCGGCGTGCGCGGCATGGTAATGAGCGTGTTCACCCTGCCGGGTTTCAACACCGTGTTCAAAATCATCAAGGACCGTTTCTCGCCGTCGAAAAACGTCGACCGCGCCACGGTGATCGAAAAGTACCGCTTGGTGAAAAGCGTCGATCGGGTCGGGCGCATGGCCGATACCCAGGAGTTCGCCGATTTCCGTTTCCCCCTGAGCAAGTTCGATCCGGCGTGTCTGGAGGAGTTGCTGGAAGTCGCACCGTCCACGGTGTCGGTGGAAGACGACACGGTGTTGATCCGTCACTGCTGGACCGAGCGCCGCATGACCCCGCTGAACCTCTACCTGGAAAACGCCAACGAGGCGCAGGTGCGTGAAGCGCTGGAAGACTACGGGCTGGCGATCAAGCAACTGGCGGCGGCCAACATTTTCCCCGGCGACATGCTGCTGAAGAACTTCGGGGTGACCCGTCACGGTCGTGTGGTGTTTTACGACTACGACGAGATCTGCTTTCTGACCGAGGCCAACTTCCGCCACATCCCGCTACCGCGTACACCCGAAGATGAAATGGCGTCCGAACCGTGGTACTCGATCGGGCCACTGGACGTGTTCCCCGAGGAATTTCCGCCGTTCCTGTTTGCCGATTTCGGGCAACGCAAGTTGTTCGATCAGTTGCATGGCGAGTTGTATAACGCCGATTACTGGAAGAGCCTGCAGGAAGCGATTCGGGCGGGGAAGGTGATTGACGTATTTCCTTATCGGCGTAAAGGCCTGGACACCGAGTAGTCCTCTGCAATTGCTGCGCAATTGATCGCGAGCAGGCTCGCTTCCACATTGGGCTGTGGTGTACCCCGATTTTGTGGCCGCTATAGATCCAGTGTGGGAGCGAGCCTGCTCGCGATCGGCCGCGCAGCGGTCGTAAAATCTGCGACAATCCGCACCCTGCGCCACTAGACGACTGAATTGCGTACCCGATGACCGACGAATCGCCCTCCATCGACAAACTGCTGAAAAACCTCGATCACGCCATGCTCGCCGACCGCCACCGGCTGCGGCGGCAGTTGCTTGAGCTGCGCAAGAAACCCGACGAGGCCAGGCTGGGCCAGTGGGTGACGCGGATGCAGGCGTCCTGCGAGCAGGTGTTGGCGCGCAAGGCCAGCTTGCCGGTGATTCGTTACGACGACAGTTTGCCGATCGCCGCCAAGCGCGACGAAATCAAGAAAGCGCTGGAAAAACACCAGGTGCTGATCATCGCCGGTGAGACCGGCTCGGGCAAAACCACCCAGTTGCCGAAGATCTGCCTGGAAATCGGTCGCGGCCAGCATGGCCTGATCGGCCACACCCAGCCGCGCCGGATCGCTGCGCGCAGTGTCGCCAGCCGGGTCGCCGAAGAACTTGGCACCCCGCTGGGCGCGCTGGTCGGGTATCAGGTGCGCTTCGAGGATCAGAGCGATTCCAGCACCCTGATCAAGCTGATGACCGACGGCATCCTGCTGGCGGAAACCCAGAACGACCGCTATCTGGAACGCTACGACACGATCATCGTCGACGAAGCCCACGAACGCAGCCTCAACATCGACTTCCTGCTCGGCTACCTGAAAACCCTGCTGCCGCGCCGTCCCGACCTGAAGGTCATCATCACTTCGGCGACCATCGACCTGGAGCGTTTCTCCAGGCACTTCGACGACGCGCCGATTGTCGAGGTGTCTGGCCGCACCTACCCGGTGGATACCTGGTATCGGCCGCTGACGCTTGAGCAGGACGAAGAGGGCAACCGCGTCGAGGACGACCTGACGGTGGATCAGGCGATCCTCGCCACCCTCGACGAAATCGCCGCCTATGAGCGCAGTGAACGCCGCAGTCCCGGTGACGTGCTGGTGTTCCTGCCCGGTGAGCGCGAGATTCGCGACGCCGCCGACATGCTGCGCAAGGCCCAGCTCAAGCACACCGAAATCCTGCCGTTGTACGCGCGTTTGTCGCCGGCCGAGCAACAGCGGATTTTCCAGTCTCACCCTGGGCGTCGCGTGGTACTGGCGACCAACGTCGCGGAAACCTCGCTGACTGTGCCGGGCATTCGCTATGTGATCGACAGCGGCACTGCGCGCATCAGTCGCTACAGCTATCGCGCCAAGGTCCAGCGCCTGCCGATCGAAGCGGTTTCCCAAGCCAGTGCCAACCAGCGTAAAGGCCGGTGCGGACGGGTCGAGCCGGGCATCTGCGTGCGCCTGTACAGCGAAGAGGATTTCCTCGGTCGCCCGGAATTCACCGATCCGGAAATCCTGCGTACCAACCTCGCGGCGGTCATTTTGCAGATGTTGCATCTGCGTCTTGGCGAGGTCACCGCGTTCCCGTTCATCGAGCCTCCGGATGGCAAGGCCATCAGCGACGGTTACAACCTGCTGCAGGAACTCTCGGCGGTGGATCGCAATAGCCAGCTGACGCCGCTCGGTCGTCAATTGGCGCGGCTGCCTGTGGACCCGCGCATGGGCCGCATGCTGCTCGAAGCGGCCAAGCTCGGCAGCTTGCAGGAAGTGCTGATCGTCGCCAGCGCCATGTCGATCCAGGACCCGCGCGAGCGTCCGCCGGAGCGTCAGCAAGCGGCGGATCAGGCCCACGCTCAGTGGAAAGACGTCGACTCGGACTTCGCCGGGCTGGTCAATCTGTGGCGCGGTTTCGAAGAGCAGCGCCAGGCGCTGACGGCCAGTCCGCTGCGTAACTGGTGCCGCAAGAATTTCCTCAATTACCTGCGCTTGCGCGAGTGGCGCGACTCCCATCGCCAATTGAGCCTGATCTGCCGCGACATGCAGTTGAGCCTTAATAAAGAGCCGGCGGACTATCCGAAACTGCACAAAGCGGTGTTGGTGGGGTTGCTCAGCCAGATCGGGCAGAAAACCGAAGACGGCGATTACCTCGGCGCGCGCCAGCGGCGGTTCTGGATTCATCCGTCGTCGGGCATCGGCAAGAAGCGTCCGCAATGGCTGATGACCGCCGAACTGGTGGAAACCACCAAGCTCTACGCGCGCATGGTCGCCAAGATCGACGCCGACTGGATCGAGCCGCTGGCCGGGCACCTGATCAAGAAAAACCACTTCGAACCCCATTGGGAGAAGAAGCGCGGCCAGGTCGTGGCGTTCGAGCAGATCACCTTGTTCGGGTTGATCGTGGTCGGGCGCAGGCCGGTGCATTACGGCCCGGTCGACCCGGTGGTGTCCCGCGAGTTGTTCATCCGCGAAGGGCTGGTGCGTGGTGAGATCCAGTCCAGGGCCAAGTGCCTGACGGCCAACAAGCAATTGCTGGAACAGCTCGACGAGCTGGAAGCCAAGGCCCGCCGTCGCGACATCCTCGCCGATGAAGAAACCCTGTACGCCTTCTACGACGCGCGACTGCCGGCGGAGATCCACCAGACCGCGACCTTCGACAGCTGGTACCGGATCAACAGCCAGAAAGACCCGCAGCTGCTGATCATGCGCGAAGAAGACGTGCTGGCCCGTGAAGCCAGTGAAGTCACCGCCCAGCATTACCCGGACACGCTGCATATCGGCGATCTGGAGTTGGCCCTGAGTTATCACTTCGAACCGAACCACCCGCGCGACGGCGTGACCCTGCGCGTGCCGGCGCCGCTGCTGCCGATGTTGCCACCGGAACGCCTGGAGTGGCTGGTACCGGGCGTCATCGAAGCCAAGTGCATTGCCCTGGTGCGCAACCTGCCCAAGGCGCTGCGCAAGAACTTCGTACCGGTGCCGGACTTCGTCAAGGCGGCGTTGCAGCGCATGACCTTTGCCGAGGGCTCGCTGCCCCAGGCCTTGGGTCGCGAGCTGCTGCGCATGACCGGTGCGCGGGTCAGCGATGAAGCCTGGGCCGAGGCGGCGCAGCAGGTCGAAAGCCATCTGCGGATGAACCTGGAAATCGTCGACGCCCAAGGCAAGTTCCTCGGTGAAGGTCGCGATCTGGCCGAACTGACTGCGCGTTTCGCCGAGGCCAGCCAGGCTGCATTGGCGGTACCGCAAACCGCAAAGAGCCAGCAGCCGGTGGAGCCGAAAGTGTTCGCCGCCGTGGCCGAGAAAACCCAGCAGAAGATCGCAGGGCTGTCGATGACGGTCTACCCGGCGCTGGTGGAAGAAGCCGGGACGGTCAAGGAAGGGCGTTTCTCGACCCCGGCCGAGGCCGAGTTCCAGCATCGCCGTGCCCTGCAACGCTTGCTGATGCAGCAACTGGCCGAGCCTGCCAAGTTCCTGCGTGGCAAGTTGCCGGGCTTGACCGAACTAGGCCTGCTGTACCGCGACATGGGGCGCGTCGATGCGTTGGTGGAAGACATTCTGCTGGCCAGCCTCGACAGCTGCATTCTTGAAGGCGAAGACCCGTTGCCCCGTGACGGCGCCGGTCTGGCGTCCCTGGCCGAGCGCAAGCGTGGCGCCTGGACCGAGCACGCCGAGCGTGTGGCAAAGCTGACACTGGAGATCCTCAAGCTCTGGCACGGCCTGCAAAAACGCTTCAAGGGCAAGATCGACCTGGCGCAAGCCGTGGCCCTGAACGACATCAAGCAGCAGCTCAGCCACTTGGTTTATCCGGGGTTTGTCCGGGAAACGCCGATGCAGTGGCTCAAGGAATTGCCGCGTTACCTCAAGGCGATTGAGCAGCGCTTCGAAAAAATCGGTGCCCAGGTGCAGCGCGACCGGGTCTGGAGCGGCGAATTGTCCGGTCTGTGGACGCAATACCAGACCCGCGCCAGCAAACACGCCCAGGAAGGCAAGCGCGATCCGCAGTTGGAGTTGTATCGCTGGTGGCTGGAGGAATACCGGGTTTCGCTGTTTGCGCAACAGTTGGGAACCAAGGTGCCGATCTCCGACAAGCGATTGAACAAGCAGTGGAGCCAGGTCGAACCCTGACACAATCCCTGTAGGAGCGAGCTTGCTCGCGATGGTCGTCAACGATAACGCTGGGAACCTGACACCCCACGGCGTTCTCTGGTTCATCGCGAGCAAGCTCGCTCCTACAAGTATTGCGTTGCTCTCGCAAAAGGCGCCAAAACCCAAGCTTTATGGCAAACTTCGCGACCATAAACGCCAGTTTCGCGACCTAGAGCCTTCGACCAGGTTGCGAGCAGGAATAAAGCGATGCCAGGTTTGCGTCCCCCGGATGGGAATAGACCCTTTATGTGTTGGTACGACGGTGCCAATGCTTTCTGCCTGAACAGATTAGAGACACGACCATGCATAACGTCGTCATCAGCGGCACCGGCCTGTACACCCCGGCCAACAGCATTTCCAACGAAGAGCTGGTGCAGTCTTTCAATACTTATGTGGCGCAATTCAACGCCGACAACGCTGACGCCATTGCGCGCGGTGAAGTCGAAGCATTGACCGAATCCAGCGCAGCCTTCATCGAGAAAGCTTCCGGCATCAAGAGCCGCTTTGTCATGGACAAGGAAGGCATCCTCGACCCGCAACGTATGGCCCCGCGCCTGCCGGAGCGTTCCAACGACGAGTGGTCGGTGCTTTGCCAGATGGCCATCGGCGCCGCCGAACAAGCCTTGCAGCGCGCCGGCAAGACCGCAGCCGACATCGACGGCGTGATCGTCGCCTGTTCCAATCTGCAGCGTGCCTACCCGGCCATTGCCATCGAAGTCCAGGAAGCGCTGGGCATCCAGGGTTTCGGTTTCGACATGAACGTGGCTTGTTCTTCGGCGACCTTCGGCATCCAGACTGCTGCCAACAGCGTGCAACTGGGCCAGGCCCGGGCGGTCCTGATGGTCAACCCGGAAGTCTGCACCGGCCACCTGAACTTCCGTGACCGCGACAGTCACTTCATCTTCGGCGATGCCGCCACTGCGGTGATCATCGAGCGTGCCGACCTGGCGACGTCCAGGTACCAGTTCGACATCGTCAGCACCAAGCTGCTGACCAAGTTCTCCAACAACATCCGCAATAACTTCGGTTTCCTCAACCGCGCGGCGGAAGAGGGCATCGGTGCCAGGGACAAACTGTTCGTGCAGGAAGGCCGCAAGGTGTTCCGTGACGTTTGCCCGATGGTGGCCGAGCTGGTCGCAACGCATCTGCAAGAGAACCAGCTCAACGTCAGCGACGTGAAGCGCTTCTGGCTGCACCAGGCCAACCTCAGCATGAACCACTTGATCGTGAAGAAACTGCTCGGTCGCGACGCCACCGAACAAGAGGCGCCGGTGATTCTCGACACCTACGCCAATACCAGTTCCGCCGGTTCCGTGATTGCGTTCCACAAGAACCAGGACGATCTGGCCGCCGGTTCGCTGGCCGTGCTCAGTTCGTTCGGTGCCGGTTATTCGATTGGTAGTGTGTTGCTGCGCAAACTGTAGGAGCGAGCCTGCTCGCGATGGTCGTCAACGATAACGCGGTAAACCTGGCGCCCCGCAGCGCGCTCAGGTTTATCGCGAGCAAGCTCGCTCCTACAATGGCGGGCTGGCAAAAACAAACAGCCCGGCGTTGATGTGTCGGAGGATGATGGGGACCGACACACCAACGCCAGGCTGTAAAAGGGGCCGGGCTTCCCTGCCCGAGTCGTATAGCGGGGAGAATCAGAACTTGGCTTCGGCATCCAGTTGCAGGGTGTTGATGTCCGAATCGGTTTTCTTGATGTTGGCGTTGGTCTGGTCCGAGGTCGCCATGTAGTAGGTCGCGCCCAGGGCAAAGTTCTTGTCCAGGTCGTAGCTCACTTTCAGCTTGCTGCCGCGCGAACCGGTGAAGCCGTTGGCGAAGTCGGAGTCGGTGAAGGCGCCAACCACAGCGTTACGCTGCACGTCGCGGTAGTTGTAGTCCACGTTGAAGCCATAGAGCTTGGACTTCACACCGGCCAGCCAGCCAGTGTCCTGGTCGTTGCTGGCATCGGTGTTGTTGACGTACTGACCGTAGATCGACAGCGGAACCGGCAGGTTACTGAAGTCCAGCTGACCAAAACCTTCGTACAGATTGAACTGCTCGCCCGGGCTGTTGCCGTTGACGGCCAGTGCGCATGGCGCAGTAACGGTACCCGAGGTAGGGCAAGCGCTGCTGTCGTCGTTGTCGTAGGCGTAGAGACTGCCGCCCAAGGTCATTTTCATGCTGTCGGTGATGGCGAAGCGCGCACCCAACTGGCCGGCGTACAGACGCAGGTCGTGCTTGAACTGCACGCCTTCGCCGTCGACGTTGTCCTTGAGGGTGTAGTGACCGGCGCTACCGAACAGCTCGGTGCTGCCGCTCAGCGGGTACTTGTAGGTGACGGCCAGACCTTCCGGGTTGATGTCGCTATCCCAGATGATGTCGCCCATGCTCACCCATTGTTGCGGCATCTTGCCGCCAACCAGGTGCAGGTTCTTGATCGCGTCCGGGTGGTAGTCGATGTAACCCTGGTCCAGCCAGATCTGCTTCTTGTCGAAGTAGTTGTTCAGGTCCTGGTTGGTCGAGCGAGCGTCGTCATTGCTGCCGGTGGCGATACGGATACCGGTGTCGACCTGCGGGTTGATTTCGCTGTAGGCACCCAGGCGGGCACGAATGCGCTGACGGTCCTGGTCCTTGTTGTTCGGCACGCCATCGTTGTGCACGGTTTCTTCGCGGAAGCGCACGTCACCCTTGAACTGGGTCTTGGCGGCCCATGCCAGCTTCTGGTCGAAAGTGCTCAGTGCATCGGTTTTCTTCGCGGTGGCTGCAATTTGCTCGTTGGTCTCTTGTTGAGCCTGACGGGCGATCTGCTGGTCTTTCTGATCCCTGGCCAGCTCGGCTTGCAGTTCGCTGTACTGCGCATTGGTGATCGAGCCGTTAGCCTTGAGCATGTCGAGCAGTTTGGCGTCGACTGCGGCACTGGCCGGAACACTCATGGCCAGCAACAGGCCACCGCACAAGGCCGCCGCAGTTTTCGTGGAAGCAAGACGCATATCAATCTCCGAAGATGAGAGGGGATGACAGAGCCATCCGGGTCACAACCGACCGTAAGGGGCGGAAAACAGTGGCCGGGTATAACCCGGCGCTCTAAAAACAGGCGCCAGTATCGCGATGGTTTATTACAGGGCGGTGGCAATGTGATGTCATGTCGATGACGATACAAAGTCGTCGTGAACTATTGAGTTAGAGCACTGTCGTCGTTTTGCCCGTGTGCATTGCAGAGCGATAGGCGATACTCGCTGGGCTTTCACGCCATGAAGAGTGAGGATGGTGATGCCGTTGCAACGCCTGCAAAAACTGTCAGAAATCGCCCCGCAGACCTGGGACGCACTGGTGCCCCAGACTCAGCCTTTTCTGCGTCACGCCTTTTTGAGCGCGCTGGAAGACAGCGGCAGCGTCGGCCCCCATACCGGCTGGCAGCCCGAGCATTTATTGCACATCGAAGGCGATCGACTGATCGCCGCGCTACCCGGTTATCGCAAGTGGCATTCCTACGGCGAGTACGTGTTCGATCACCCCTGGGCCGATGCCTGTGAGCGTGCCGGCATCGACTACTACCCCAAACTGTTGAGCGCGGTGCCGTTCAGTCCGGTCAGCGGGCCGCGGCTGTTGGCGGCCACGGTCGAAGAGGGTTTCGAGTTATTGAAAAGCCTGCCGGGCTACCTTGAGATAGAAGGGCTCTCCAGCGCCCACATCAATTTCACTGATCCGTTCACTGACGCGGCATTGAGCGAGCAGCCCGGCTGGCTGCAGCGCGTTGGCTGTCAATACCACTGGCAGAATCGCGGCTACCGGGATTTCCAGGATTTCCTCGATGTACTCAGTTCGCGCAAGCGCAAACAGATGCGCAAGGAGCGCGAGCAGGTGGCCGGGCAGGGCTTCGATTTCGAGTGGTTCGAAGGTCGGGAACTGAGCGAGGCGCAATGGGATTTCGTCTATGCCTGTTACGCCAATACCTACGCGGTGCGCCGGCAGGCGCCGTATCTGACGCGGGAGTTTTTCAGCCTGCTGGCCGAGCGCATGCCGGAGTCGATTCGCGTGGTGCTGGCCAAGCAGGGTTCACGGCCAGTGGCGATGGCGTTCAGTCTGGTGGGGGGCGACAGCTTTTATGGCCGCTATTGGGGATGCCTGGCGGAGTTCGATCGCCTGCATTTCGAGACCTGCTTCTACCAAGGCATGGACTATGCCATTGCCAACGGTTTCCAGCGTTTTGATGCCGGGGCACAGGGTGAGCACAAACTGATTCGTGGATTCGAGCCAGTCATTACCCATTCCTGGCACTACTTGCGGCATCCGGGATTGAAAGCTGCGGTGAAAGACTTCCTGGAGCAGGAGCGGTTGGGGGTGCTGGCTTATGCAGAGGAGGCGAAGTCAGCCTTGCCTTATCGACAAGGCTGATCATCAGCGTTTCAGCTTTCTTCCTTGCCCAGCCAGCGATACAGCACGCCGCCGACCACTGCACCGAGTAGCGGTGCGACCCAGAACATCCACAGTTGTTGAATCGCCCAGCCGCCGACGATCAGCGCCGGGCCGGTGCTGCGCGCCGGGTTGACCGAGGTGTTGGTGACCGGGATCGAGATCAGGTGGATCAGCGTCAGCCCCAGGCCGATGGCAATGGGTGCCAGGCCAGCCGGTGCTCGCTTGTCGGTGGCGCCGAGGATGATCAGGATGAACATCGCGGTCATCACCAGTTCAGTGACAAACCCTGACGTCATCGAATAACCGCCGGGCGAGTGTTCGCCATAGCCGTTAGATGCAAGACCTCCCGCCAGTTCGAAACCGGGTTTGCCACTGGCAATGAAGTACAACAGGGCGGCTGCAATCACACCACCAATGACCTGAGCAACGATGTAGGCCGGCAATTCCTTGGCCGGAAACCGCCCACCCACCACCAGGCCGAGGGATACCGCGGGGTTGAGATGACAGCCGGAAATATGGCCGATGGCGAAAGCCATGGTCAACACGGTCAAGCCAAACGCGAAGGACACCCCGAGCAGGCCGATCCCCACCTCCGGGAAAGCCGCCGCCAACACCGCACTGCCGCAACCACCCAACACCAGCCAGAACGTACCTACCAACTCTGTAGCCGAACGTTTTAACAGAGACATGAGAGTGAGCCCTTTCGAGATTATGCTGCCTTAAGCATCCAGCCGATGGACTGCAGAACCATCTCCAGAACGTTGGAGTGAGTACAGCACGGTTTTTTCAGAATTCCAGCAGGCATAAAAAACCGCCAGGCCCTGTTGTTGGCTGGGCTGGCGGTCTTCTGTGATCGATCGGCTTCACTGGACCCCTGTGGGAGCGAGCCTGCTCGCGATGACGGAATATCATTCAACAATGATGTTGTCTGACGCACCGCTATCGCGAGCAGGCTCGCTCCTACAGGGGAAGTGTGTTGCTCAGGGGATCAATCGATCCCGACAAACCCACCGGTCTGGTGTTGCCACAACCGCGCATACAAACCGCCATGTGCGAGCAGTTCGGCATGGGTTCCGGTTTCGGCGATCTTGCCGTTTTCCAGCACCACCAGCCGGTCCATCCGGGCGATGGTCGAGAGGCGGTGAGCGATAGCGATCACGGTTTTGCCCTGCATCAGGGTTTCGAGACTTTCCTGGATTGCCGCTTCGACTTCCGAATCCAGTGCCGAGGTGGCCTCGTCCATGATCAGGATCGGCGCGTCCTTGAGCAGTACCCGGGCGATGGCGATGCGCTGGCGCTGGCCGCCGGAGAGCTTCACCCCGCGCTCACCGACGTGGGCATCGAAACCGGTGCGGCCTTCAGCGTCCGACAGTGTAGGAATGAACCCGTCGGCCCGGGCCTTTTGCACCGCTTCCCAGAGTTGGGCGTCGGTGGCGTCGGGCTTGCCGTACAGCAGGTTGTCACGGATCGAACGGTGCAGCAGCGAGGTGTCCTGGGTGATCATCCCGATGCGTTCGCGCAGGCTTTCCTGGCTGACGTCGGCGATGTTCTGGCCGTCGATCAGGATGCGTCCGCCTTCGACGTCGTACAGGCGCAGCAGCAGGTTCACCAGAGTCGATTTGCCGGCACCGGACGGGCCGATCAGGCCGATTTTTTCACCGGCCTTGATGGTCAGGTTGAGGTCACCGATGATCCCGCTCCGCTTGCCGTAGTGGAAGTCCACCTGTTCGAAGCGCACTTCGCCACGTGCCACCGCCAGGGGTTTGGCCTGGTCGCGGTCGGTAACGGAGACCGGTTGCGAAATGGTCTGCAGACCGTCCTGCACCATGCCGATGTTTTCGAAAATGCCGGTGACCACCCACATGATCCAGCCGGACATGTTGACGATGCGGATCACCAGACCGGTGGCCAGGGCAATCGCCCCCACACTGATCAACGACTGCGTCCACAACCACAGGGCCAGGCCGGTGGTGCAGACGATCAGCAAGCCGTTCATGCTGGTGATGACCACGTCCATGCTGGTGACCACGCGGCCCGCCAGTTGCGCCTTCTCGGTCTGCTCCTTGATGGCTTCGCGGGCGTATTGCTGTTCGAAGTTGGTGTGGGCGAACAGCTTCAGGGTGGTGATGTTGGTGTAGCCGTCGACAATCCGCCCCATGAGTTTGGAGCGCGCATCGGACGCCACCACCGAACGATCCTTGACCCGTGGCACGAAGTAACAGAGGGCGCCGATGAAGGCAAAGATCCAGGTCAGCAGCGGGATCATCAGGCGCCAGTCGGCTTCGGCGAACAGTACCAGGGAACTGATGGCGTAGATCAGCACATGCCACAACGCATCCACCGCTTGCACGGCGGAATCGCGCAGTGAGTTGCCGGTTTGCATGATGCGTTGGGCGATGCGCCCGGCGAAGTCGTTCTGGAAGAAGTTCAGGCTCTGCTTGAGCACGTAGCTGTGATTCTGCCAGCGGATCATGCTGGTCATGCTGGGGCTCAGGGTCTGGTGCACCAGCAGGTCATGCAGGCCGACAAAGATCGGGCGCAGCACCAGCGCAACCACTACCATCCAGGTCAGTTCGAGGGCGTGATCCTGGAACAGGCTGACGTTCGGCGTGCCTTGGGCCAGGTCGATGATGCGGCTCAGGTAGCTGAACAGCGCCACCTCGATCAACGCACCGATCAGGCCGACGATCAGTAGGGCGGCGAAGCTCGGCCAGACCTGCTTGAGGTAATAGGTATAAAAAGGGAATACACGGTCTGGCGGAGACGCCGTCGGTGCTTCGCGGAAAACATCGATCAGTTTTTCAAAGCGGCGATAAAGCATGGGTTGTTCGCCCGCGTACGGGCTCTCCTTTTAACGTTTTGAGCGTTGCCGGCAATCACCGGCAACGGCTCGGACATCCTTGTCCAGCTTAGTCTCAGTCGATGCGCTTGGCCGACTTGATGAACACCGGGTCGGCCGGCACGTCTTTCATGCCGCCACGGACGGTGGTTGGCGAGTTGACGATGATGTCCACCACGTCCATGCCTTTGACCACTTTGCCGAACACCGCGTAGCCGTCGCCCTGGTCAAGGAAGTCGTTGTCCTTGACGTTGATGAAGAACTGGCTGGTGGCCGAGTCAGGCACCGAGGTACGGGCCATGGACAAGGTGCCGCGCACGTTATGCAGGCCGTTCTTCGATTCGTTCTTGATCGGAGCGTTGGTGTCTTTTTGCTGCATCTGTTGAGTGAATCCGCCGCCCTGGACCATGAAGCCCGGGATCACCCGGTGGAAAATCGTGTTGTTGTAGAAGCCTTTGTCGACGTACTCAAGGAAGTTCTTGGTACTGATCGGGGCCTTGACCGGGTCCAGTTCGATTTCGATCTGGCCGTTGGTGGTTTCCAGCAGCACATGCGGTGCCTTTTCCGGCGTCGCGGCCATCAGGTTGGCGGCAAACAGGACGGAGCCTGCGGCGAGGGCGATTTTTTTCAGCATGGGTCAGTGATCCTGAGTGGTGGTGTCGACTGCGGCCAGAAACTCCAGCAGTGTTTGGTTGAAGTGTTCCGGCTGGTCCAGCGGCGTGGCGTGGCGTGAATCGGCGATCACCACCAGCCTCGCGTCGGGCAGCAGTTTTACGTAGTTTTCCTTCAGCGCCACCGGTGTGTAGTCCCGGTCGGCACTGACAATGAGGGTTGGACAGGTGACCTTCGAAAGTCGTTCCTGGACCCCCCAGCCGACAATGGCATTGAAGCTGGCGAGATAAGCATGTTTGTCGTTTTTTGCCCAGCGCTCGGCCATTTTTTGTCGCAAGTCGGCCTGCTCGGGTTTCGGGAACAACTTGTCGCCCAGCGCCTTGCCGATGGTGCCCAGGCTAAGGGCGCGCATCAGGCTCCAGCGCTTGAACCACTGCCAGTAATCGTCGCGGCTGCGCAGTTTGACCTCGGGCGCGCTGTTGACGATGCACAGGCTCTTGAGCAGTTGCGGCTGGTCCACGCCCAACTGGAAGCCGATCATGCCACCCATCGACAGGCCGACATAATGTGCCGGGCCGAGATCGAGGTGCTCGATCAGTGCAACCAGGTCAGCGCTGAATCCGGCAATGCTGTAGCGCTCCCGGGGTTTGTCCGAGCGACCGTGACCGCGCACATCCGGGACAATCACCCGGTAGCGGGTGGCCAGTGTCGGGATCTGTTTTTCCCAGTCAAGGGTGCTGGAGCCCAGACCGTGGACCAGCAGCAGCGGCGTGCCGTGGCCATATTCCTCATAGTGCAGGTTGCAACCTTCGTGTTCGAAATAGGCCATGCATACACTCCGTGTCAGGCTTGTTCGGGGGCGGCGAACGGTGCGTCCAGTGGGGCGGTGTCAAACGTGCGCAGCAGTTCGATGAGAATCTGCGTGGCCGGCCCCAGCGGTTTGTCCTTGTTCGAATACAGGTAAAAACTCGGGTTACGGCTACCGCCCTGATCCAACGGTAGCAGCTTGAGCGTACCTTCCTTGAGCTCCCGTTCGATCAAGTGCCTGGGCAACCAGGCAAAACCCAGGCCGCTGCTGACGAAGGTCGCGGCGGTGGCCAGACTGCCGACGGTCCAGCGCTGTTCGGCACCGAGCCAGCCGACATCCCGCGGTTGCTGGCGGCCCGAGTCGCGGATCACCACTTGCATCTGGCTTTCCAGGTCCTGGAAGCTCAGCTCGCGGTTGAGGCGGTGCAGGGGATGCTCCGGGTGGGCGACCGCGACGAATTCGACGTCGCTCAATTCCGCGCCCAGGTAACCGGGAATACTGAAACCGGTGATGGCCAGGTCGGCCACGCCTTCGAGCAGGACTTCCTCCACGCCCGACAGCACTTCCTCACGCAGACGCACCCGGCAGCCACGGCTTTGCGGCATGAACGCGGTCAAGGCGCGGACGAGGCGGGCGCTTGGGTAAGCGGCATCGACCACCAGGCGCACTTCGGCTTCCCAGCCCTGTTCCATGTGATGGGCCAGGTCTTCGAGTTGGCTGGCCTGTTTTACCAGTTGTCGGGAGCGACGCAACAGCACCCCGCCGGCTTCGGTCAGCACGGCTTTGCGTCCGTCGATGCGCAGCAATGGCACGCCGAGTTGATCCTGCATGCGGGCCACGGTGTAGCTGACTGACGATTGCGAGCGATGCAGCGCCTCGGCGGCCTGGGCGAAACCACCGTGATCGACCACGGCCTGCAGCGTTCGCCATTGATCAAGGGTCACGCGGGGCGCTTTCATGTTGAGCTCCTCTTGTCCTAAGCTGGCAGCCCTTATTGGAGGCTGCTGAATGAAAAAATTCTGTTGTGTGCTGCTGGCGCTGCTGCCGCTGACGGCGATGGCTTACCCGATCGATGTGAAAAAAGACCTCAACGGCATGAAGATCGATTACCAGACCTACGACACGGATAGCGACATCGGCTCCATTCAGGTGGCCAACTACGGCGACGTCGATGCGAGCTGCAAGGCCGTTTTCATCAATGGCCCGGAAGCACCGCGTACCCGCAAGATCGACGTACCGGCCGGCAAGCACAAAAATGCCACCGCCAAGTTCACCCGCAGCATCATCAAGTTGCGCATCGAGCTGTCCTGCACCCCGAAATGACGCCTGGCTCTTCTGTGGGAGCGAGCTTGCTCCGGGCGGCGTTCCGACGATAGCGGTGTGTCAGGCAACAGAAAAATTGGATGACACGACGCCTCGCGAGCAAGCTCGCTCCTACAGAGGTAGGGCATGCTGAGCTTATAAACGAATTTCTTGATGGGTTATAGCAGTTATTTGCGCTTTTTCATCGATATGACTCTGTTTAACCTTCACTCCATCGACCTACAGCATTCTCAGATGGAGGCTACATCCCATGTCCCGCGTTCTGATCATCGAAAGCAGTGCCCGTCAGCAAGACTCGGTTTCCCGCCAACTGACCCAGACCTTCATCAACCAGTGGAAAGCCGCTCACCCGAATGACCAGATCACCGTTCGGGACCTGGCCGTCAAACCGGTGCCGCACCTGGACATCAACCTGCTGGGTGGCTGGATGAAACCCGCCGAGCAGCGCAGCGACATCGAACAGGCGTCCCTGGAACGTTCCAACCAGTTGACCGATGAATTGCTCGCCGCCGATGTACTGGTCATGGCCGCGCCCATGTACAACTTTGCGATCCCCAGCACCCTGAAAGCCTGGCTCGACCATGTGCTGCGTGCCGGCGTGACCTTCAAGTACACCGAGACCGGCCCGCAAGGCCTGCTCAGCGGCAAGCGTGCCTACGTGTTGACGGCTCGCGGCGGTATCTACGCCGGCAGCACCGCCGATCACCAGGAACCGTACCTGCGTCAGGTCATGGGTTTCATCGGCATCCACGACGTGACGTTCATCCACGCCGAAGGCATGAACCTGGGTGGTGACTTCCAGGAGAAAGGCCTGAACCAGGCGAACGCCAAGCTTTCGCAAGTGGCCTGACCGGTTAATCGCCAGATAATCGCTGGATGGTCTAGTGACCTGGCGCAACCCTTCAAGCCTGTACGCGCATCGACCTCCCTTCGCACTTGTTGCTCCTGAGTGCTCTGGCCCGATTGAACGCTTTAGCGAGATCGGGCTTTTTTTTGCCTGCGATTTTATAGACACCCACGCAACCCTGTGGGAGCGAGCCTGCTCGCGAAAGCGTCGGCACATCCAGCCTCTATGCGTCTGACGCGCCGTCTTCGCGAGCAGGCTCGCTCCCACAGGTTTTGTGTTGGTTTAGCGTTCGCGATCAGCAGCAAAAACCGCTATCGTCGCCGCCATTCGAAATGAGGCGAGCATGGGCTATCTACTTTTTGTCACGCTGATCCAGGCGTTTTCCTTCAGTTTGATCGGCGAATACCTGGCCGGTCATGTCGACAGTTATTTCGCAGTCTTGGTACGAGTGCTGCTGGCGGGGCTGGTGTTCATCCCGCTGACCCGCTGGCGCTCGGTTGAGCCGGCGTTCATGCGCGGCATGCTGCTGATTGGCGCGTTGCAGTTCGGCGTGACCTACGTCTGCCTGTACCTGAGCTTCCGTGTACTGACGGTGCCGGAAGTGTTGCTGTTCACCATCCTCACACCGTTGCACGTGACCCTGATCGAAGATGCGCTCAATCGTCGCTTCAATCCCTGGGCCCTGGTCGCGGCGCTGGTGGCAGTGGCCGGGGCGGCGGTGATTCGCTTTGACCGGATCAACCCGGACTTCTTCATGGGCTTCCTGTTGCTGCAACTGGCCAACTTCACCTACGCCGCCGGGCAGGTGCTCTACAAACACCTGGTCGCACGCCACCCGAGTGATCTGCCGCATTACCGTCGCTTTGGCTACTTCTACCTCGGCGCACTGGCCGTGGCGTTGCCGGCGTTTCTGTTGTTCGGCAAGCAGAACTTCCTGCCCGAAGCGCCTTTGCAATGGGGCGTGCTGTTGTTCCTCGGCCTGGTCTCGACCGCTTTGGGGCTCTACTGGTGGAACAAGGGGGCGTGCATGGTCAACGGCGGGACGCTGGCGGTGATGAACAACCTGCATGTGCCGGTGGGTTTGCTGATCAACCTGTTGATCTGGAACCAGCATGAAGAACTGGGGCGGTTGTTGCTCGGCGGTTCGGTGATTTTGCTGGCGGTGTGGATCAGTCGGTTGGGTATACGCAAGCCTTTGGCCGTTCACTGAACCCTGGGTGACCCGATACCTCTGTGGGAGCGAGCCTGCTCGCGATGGCGGAGTGTCAGTCGACGAAGATGTTGCCTGATCCACCGCTTTCGCGAGCAGGCTCGCTCCTACAAGGGATTGCGTGATCTGCGAAAATCATTTCGGCGCCAATTGTCCCACCAGAAACTCGATGAACGCCCGGGTCTTCTGCGGCACCCGCCGCGCCGACGAATACACCGCGTTGATGGTGATCGCCGGAGCCTGCCATTCGCACAGCACCGGCACCAGCCGCCCGGCCGCCAGCGCATCCTCGACGATGAAGTCGGGCAGCAGGGCGATGCCCATGCCGGCTTCGGCCGCCTGGGCGAGCAGGTCGCCGTTGTTGGCGTGCAGTGGGCCGGTGACGTTCACCCGCTGGGTTTCCTTGCCATTGCACAGTTGCAGGCTGACACCGCTCTGCAGATACCCGTAGTTCAGGCATTGATGGGCGCGTAGATCCTGCGGAGTCTGCGGCACGCCCGCGCGCTCGAGATAAGCCGGGGACGCCACCATGATGCGCGGCGCGGGAGCCAGTTGCCGGGCGATCATCGTCGAGTCGGGCATGCTGGCGATGCGGATGGTCACGTCAAACCCGCCCCGCACGGGATCGACCTGCTGGTCGCTGAGCACCAGTTGCAGCTCGATGTTCGGGTGCTGTTCATGAAACAGCGGAATCAACGGCCCCAGCCGCCGAAGACCGAACGACATCGGCGCATTGACTCGCAACACACCGCGTAACTCGCCGATGCCGTCACGGGCCCGTTGCTCGGCCTCGTCCAGTGCCGCCAATACCTCCCGTGCCGCATCGAAATACTCGGCCCCGGCCTCGGTCAGGTGCAGGCTTCGGGTGGTGCGTTGCAGCAATTGCACGCCGATGGTTTCTTCCAATGCCTGAATCTGTTTGCTGACTTTCGAGCGCGGTACATCCATGGCCCGGGCAGCTGCGGCGAAGCCGTTTTCGCCGACCGTGACGACGAAGGCGCGCATGCATTCGATACGATCCATATTGTCCCTGTTTTGGAATCAATGATTCTCGATTTTAGGTAATTGTCCCTTTTATCGCCAGCCCCTAAAGTGACATCCAAGCCGACAACAACGCCGCTGAAGGCAAAGTCGACTAACCCCTTACCCATTCGAAGTATCGACATCAAAAGGAACGCGCCATGTCTATTCGTGAACTGCTCAACCCAACCAACTCCGCCCTGATCCTGATCGACCACCAGCCGCAAATGGCATTCGGCGTGCAATCTATCGATCGCCAGACCCTGAAGAACAACACTGTGGGCCTGGCCAAGGCGGCGAAGATCTTCGACGTGCCGACCATCTATACCTCGGTCGAAACTGAAAGCTTCAGCGGTTACATCTGGCCCGAATTGCTGGCTGTACACCCGGATCAAAAGCCGATCGAGCGCACTTCGATGAACTCTTGGGAAGACAAGGCATTGGTCGACGCGGTGAAAGCCACCGGTCGCAAGAAGCTGATCATTGCCGCGCTGTGGACCGAGGTCTGCCTGACTTTCCCGGCACTGGAAGCCCTGGCCGAAGGCTACGAGGTGTACATCGTCACCGACGCCTCCGGCGGCACCAGCAAGGAAGCCCACGACATGTCGGTGCAAAGGATGATTCAGGCCGGCGCGGTGCCGGTGACCTGGCAACAAGTGTTGCTCGAATACCAGCGTGACTGGGCGCACAAGGACACTTACGAGGCGGTGATGGAACTGGTGCTGGAACACAGCGGCGCGTACGGCATGGGCGTGGATTACGCCTACACCATGGTGCACAAGGCACCGCAGCGGCAGGTGAAGTAACCGAAAAATTATCGCGACACTTGTGGGAGCGAGCCTGCTCGCGATGAGGGAGGGTCAATCGACATCATTGTTGAATGACCCAACGCCATCGCGAGCAGGCTCGCTCCCACATTTGTTTTTTGTAGTGTCACACCCTGTGTTTTTCGGCTTCGGGAAGATAGCTAGCGCCCAACACCGCCGGCAATATCCCCGCACGCAGATCCGACCCGCTCGGTTGCTGATAAAGACTCAACCCAAACTCCGGCAGCACCGCCAGCAGGTAGTCAAAAATATCCCCCTGGATCCGCTCGTAGTCGGCCCACGCCGTGGTGCCGGTGAAGCAATAGATTTCCAGCGGAATACCCTGGGCCGTGGTCTGCATCTGACGCACCATGCAGGTCATGTTCGGCTGGATCCCCGGGTGACTCTTCAGGTAGGCCAGCGCATAGGCGCGGAAAGTACCGATGTTGGTCATCCGGCGGCGGTTGGCCGACATGGCCGCGACGTTGCCCTGGGCTTCGTTCCAGGCCTTGAGTTCGGCCTGTTTGCGGGTCATGTAGTCGGTGAGCAAGTGCACCTGGGACAGCTTGAGCTCTTCGTCGTCCCGCAGAAAGCGTACGCCGCTGGCGTCGATGAACAGGCTGCGTTTGATCCGGCGACCACCGGAAGCCTGCATGCCGCGCCAGTTCTTGAACGACTCGGACATCAGACGCCAGGTCGGGATCGAGACGATGGTCTTGTCGAAGTTCTGCACCTTGACCGTGTGCAGCGTGATGTCCACCACATCGCCGTCGGCGCCCACCTGGGGCATCTCGATCCAGTCGCCGACCCGCAGCATGTCGTTGCTGGTCAACTGCACGCTGGCGACGAACGACAGCAACGTGTCCTTGTAGACCAATAGAATCACCGCCGACATGGCACCCAGACCCGACAGCAGCAACAGCGGCGAGCGGTCGATCAGCGTGGCGACAATGATGATCGCGCCAAACACGTACAACACCATTTTCGCCAGTTGCACATAGCCTTTGATCGACCGGGTGCGGGCGTGCTCGGTGCGCGCGTAGATGTCCAGCAGGGCGTTGAGCAGGGCGCTGACCGCCAGCAACAGAAACAGGAAGGTGAAGGACAGGGCGACGTTGCCGAGGAAGTTCAGGCTGGTTTTGCTCAGGTCCGGCACCAGATTGAGGCCGAACTGGATCACCAGCGAAGGCGTGATCTGCGCCAGGCGATGGAACACCTTGTTCTGTAGAAAATCATTGACCCAGTGCAGGGCCGGCTGGCGGCTGAGCATTTTTGCCGCGTGCAGAATGAGGTAGCGCGCCACCCGTCCGAGGAACAGCGCAATTGCCAATAGCAGCAACAGCGACAGGCTGGAGTGCACGAGCGGGTGCTGGTCGAGAGCGCCCCAAAGGTCCAGAACGTTGGTCCAGAGCTGTTTGATATCCATGGTCGAAACGATTCTTCTGTAAGGCGCGAGAGGGGATTAGAGCATTTAAGACGCTTTGTATTACGTTTCGGGAAAAATCAGGCAACAAAAAACCAACTGTTTACCGTCATTTGTATAAAGAAACTCGGCCTGAGCGTTCGAAACCGTTACCCTATGCAGCTGTTTTTTTGCATTTCTTCGAGGTAGCACCCGTGTTTTCCCAATTCGCCCTGCACGAACGCCTGCTCAAAGCCGTGGCCGAGCTGAAATTTGTCGAGCCAACGCCTGTGCAAGCCGCGGCCATCCCGCTGGCGCTCCAGGGGCGTGACCTGCGGGTGACGGCGCAAACCGGCAGCGGCAAAACCGCTGCATTCGTTTTGCCGATCCTCAACCGTCTGATCGGCCCGGCGAAAATCCGTGTCAGTATCAAGACCCTGATCCTGCTGCCGACCCGCGAACTGGCCCAGCAGACCTTGAAAGAAGTTGAACGCTTCTCGCAGTTCACTTTCATCAAGTCCGGCCTGATCACCGGCGGCGAAGACTTCAAGGTCCAGGCCGCGATGCTGCGCAAGGTGCCGGACATCCTGATCGGTACGCCGGGCCGGATGATTGAGCAGTTGAACGCCGGCAACCTCGACTTGAAAGAAGTTGAAGTACTGGTGCTCGACGAAGCCGACCGCATGCTCGACATGGGCTTCGCCGAAGACGTTCAGCGTCTGGTGGACGAATGCACCAACCGTCAGCAGACCATGCTGTTCTCCGCCACCACCGGTGGTTCGGGCCTGCGCGAGATGATCGCCAAGGTCCTGAACAACCCTGAGCACTTGCAGCTCAACGCGGTCAGCCAGTTGAACGACACCACCCGCCAGCAGATCATCACCGCTGACCACAACCAGCACAAAGAACAGATCGTCAACTGGCTGCTGGCCAACGAGACCTACCAGAAGGCCATCGTCTTCACCAATACCCGGGCCATGGCCGACCGTATCTACGGCCGCCTGGTGGCGCAGGAATACAAAGCGTTCGTGCTGCACGGCGAGAAAGACCAGAAGGATCGCAAACTGGCGATCGACCGTCTGAAGCAGGGCGGCGTGAAAATCCTCGTGGCCACCGACGTTGCCGCTCGCGGTCTGGACGTGGACGGCCTGGACCTGGTGATCAACTTCGACATGCCGCGCAGCGGCGACGAATACGTGCACCGCATCGGTCGTACCGGTCGCGCCGGTAACGATGGCCTGGCCATTTCGCTGATCTGCCACGGCGACTGGAACCTGATGTCGAGCATCGAACGCTACCTCAAGCAGAGCTTCGAGCGCCGCACCATCAAGGAAGTCAAAGGCACCTACGGCGGACCGAAAAAGGTCAAGGCCTCGGGCAAGGCCGTCGGCGTGAAGAAGAAAAAGACCGACACCAAGGGCGACAAGAAGACTGCCGCCAAGACCCCGACCAAGCGCAAGAGCGCCAACCGGCCCAAGAGCGATTCCCTGGTCAGCAAGGACGGCATGGCCCCGCTCAAGCGCCGCAAGCCGGAAGCGCCGGCGGCTGAGTAAGTCGTTGTAGATGGCCTGTGAAAAACCCGGACAGTGTCCGGGTTTTTTTATGCCTGGCGTTTATCAGCCTTCGGTTTTCTTCTCGGCGGACTCCAACTCCTTCAGGCGTTGATCGATCAACTGGCATTTATCCGGCAAGTCCTTGGCCGCCGTCCCCAAGTCCATCTTCTGCAATTCGTCGTTGATCTCCTTGGCCTTGGTCGGGTTTTGCTCGGTGAGCCTGGCCACTTCCCGGGCCAGTTGTTCGCGCTTGGCGGTGGCTTCATCAAGGGTGCAGGCCCAGGCGGGCAGGGCGCAGGTGAGGGCAGCGGCGAGAGTGAGCGTCTTCAGCAGTGGTTTCATGGGGGCGGGCCTCAGCTCCGGTCAAGGCGGGTTAACCGGTTGAGCGTTGGCCCCTGGGGAAAGTTCAGTCTGTGATTGCCGGGGCCCCTTCGCGGGTAAGCACACAGGTTTTGTGAGCGCCACAGGAACTGTGGGAGCGTGGCTTGCCCGCGAAGGCCGCGCCTCGCTGTCTGGGGCTAACCACCATGACAGCAGCTCGACTTCTCCTGTTCCTCATATTTGTCATGATGTCGCACCCACTCCATGATTTCTTCTTCGTTGCGCCCCTTGGGCGTCAGGTCGAGGTAGTTGTAGGCGCCGACCAGCATGTCCAGGCCCCGGGCATAGGTGGAGTAGGTATGGAAAATTTCTCCGGCGTCATTGCGATAAAACACGCTGAGACCGGGGAGTTCTTCCTCGGCGCCGTCGGTTTTTTCGTAGTTGTACGTAGCCTTTCCGGCGGCGGCCTCTTCGGCTCGGGCACAGACGCCAAAGTCGTAGTTGAAATCGCATCCTGCCGAAGACACCCAGTCGAATTTCCAGCCCATACGCCGTTTGAAGGCCTGGAATTCAGCGAATGGTGCGTGGGAAACCGCCACCACGGCCACGTCATGGTGGGCCAGGTGCTGGTTGGCGCCGTCGATGTGATCGCTCAGGTAGGAGCAACCGGGGCAGCCCTCGTCCCAGCCCTCGGCGAACATGAAGTGGTAGATGACCAACTGGCTGCGTCCCCCGAACAGGTCCGCCAGTTTCAGTTCGCCGTCGGGCCCCTGGAAGTGGTAGTCCTTGTCGATTTTCACCCAGGGCAGGGCGCGACGTTCGGCGCTGAGCCTGTCCCTTTCCTTGGTGAAGGCTTTCTCGTGGGCCAGGTGCTGTTTGCGGGCGGCGAGCCATTCTTCCCGCGATACGACGGGATGGTTCTGAATGTTCATGTTGTTTTCTCCTGCGTGGGGCGGGGAGGTGACTTACACAGCCTAGTCGTTTGGCTTGCATGAAATTCGACATGCCGCCGGTCGGTCGTCTGCAAACGCCCGGCTGAACGGCGGCCGGGCGTACCGGTCACAACCTGTAAGGCCCGTTCAATTGCACGGGCATCAGTCGAACGGGTACCGGAGGTTGAATCAGGATGACGACTTACAACTGGGACTTGATTGAGCGCTTGCTGCATGAAGTGCAAAACAGTGCGGGCCACAGTTTCACGCCGCGGCCCTACGCCGAACAGCATGCCGCGCAGAAGGCCGCGGAAGGCGAGCCGATTGAAAATCTTGATCACTTGAAAACGATGGCTGGCGAGTACGAAAAGTTGCTGCTGGCGCGTGGCTATATCGAGCCGCGACCGGAAGACGAAGGTGGCACGGGCACCAATTACATATTGACGGCACGGGGTTCGCGTTTGTTGAGCCTGATCGACAGCAGTATTCCCGGCAATGATCACCCGCGGCAGGTGCTGGACGAACAAGAGGATGCGCTGAATGAAGTAACGTTTGATGAGGTGGCGTCAAAGGCGCAGATTGCCTGACGTGGTGTGATCCCCTGTGGGAGCGAGCCTGCTCGCGAAGAGGCCATCGAGTTCAACATGGTTGATAGTTAAGCCGTCTTCGCGAGCAGGCTCGCTCCCACATTGGTCTTGCGTTGTCCTCAGCTTTGTTTCGCTGCTTTCAGGCACTTCAGGTCGCTGAAGTCCTTCCTCACACCTTCAATTTTCTTCAGCAATCGTGCGCGCTGGTTCGGCGTGCTTTCGGCCATCAGATCCACGAACAGCGAACGTGCCTGGGCTTCGGTGTTGGCAAAGGTCTGTCGATAGGCGGGCGTCCACAAGCTCTCGCGATTGACCAGAAGTGTCTCGATGCGTTGTGGGAATTGCGGACTCTGGCGTTGCGCAATAGCCGCGCTGAACTGCTTTTGCCAATGGACCCGGTTGGCAAGCCACTGGGTGTTCTGCTCGCCCAGGGCGTTGGACCATGTGGCTACCCGCTGTTGCTGGGTAGTGCTCAGTGGCCCGAGCCAGTCGTTCAGGCGCTTCTCCATGCGCGCGCCGCGTTCCTTGATCTGCTGGTCGAGGGAAGGTTTGAGGTATTCCTGCTGGCGTTTGCGCTGGTCCTTGGCAAAGGCATCGTTCATTTCGGCGACCTGTTTATCATCCAGCCCTTGCAGCAACTCGATGGCTGACGGGGTGATTTCCCGCGCGGTTTCGGCGATCGCCTGTTCGGCTTCACGGGCACGGGCCTGCAAGGTGGCATCGGTGACCTGGTTGGTGGCGATCATGGCTTGCAGGCGGTCCAGCCAGTCGAGGTAGCCGGGCAGTTGGGTGGTGCAGTGCCAGCTCAGGTGTTCCTTCAGGCGTTCGTCCAGCCAGCTTTTCTGCTCGCCGTTCATGTCCAGATAGTCGCTGAGCGTCCACGGGATGATCACATCGAGATTGCGGTAGGCCAGGCCCACGCGGCTGCACGCGCCGAGGGCGAGGGAAACGCTCAGCACAACGATAATATGTTTGAACCAGCAGGACATGGGCGAATCCTTGCGAAAGCCAGTCTTCGGGGTCTGATTCTCATGTGAACCCGGGAGGCGTCCGGCAGTTCAGTCGATCAATAGAACGCATGTTCGGCCTTGAGCGTCACCAGCCCGTCGCATTGGTTGTTGTGCCCGGCATAGGCCGAGCAACCGCTGCCGCTCAGACTGGAGTCACTGTAGATCAGGTCGAGGTCGATGCCCATGAACGGTCGGGACAATTTCAGCGACCAATCGGTAAAGCTGCCTACATACCCGCCATCCACCGCCACTGGCGTATTGAATTGGTGGGTGGTGTATTTCAGGCTGATGCCGACACCGAACGGTTGATTGCCGCTCACGTCAGCGAACAGGGTGTTGTTCTGCTTGTCCGGGTCATTGCTGAAGGCGATGCCGAAACGGCTGCCGAGCAAGGTCAGGCCGCCGAACAGTTCCTGGCTGGCAGGGGTCGTGACTTCGGGGTAGCTGTAGCGGATCAGGCCCACTTCGTAGCCGAGGGTTTGGTCGAAGGGTTGTTTAAAACCCATGTAGGAATCGATTTCGAGGTCTTTTCCCGGGCTGATGCCCATGCTGGGCGACCATTGGCCCACATAGAAACCGCTGTCGTGGCTCAGGTCCAGGCCGCCGTGGAACGAGCCGACGGCCGAAGGCTTGACCAGGCCCTGGGCCATGCTGCGGGTGGGGCTGGTGCCGAGTTTGAGGTCGAAGGCACCCAGTTCACGCTGAAAGATTTGTGCGTGTGCCACGGAGCAGGCCAGCAGGCCACCGAGCAATGCCGATAGATGGAAAGGTTTGAACATGCGTCACTCCATGAACAGCGAGGACAGGCGGGTGGGCCCGCTGAAACGCTTGATCCAGACGTGTGCAAGGATACCGGCGAATGATCGGCAATGAAGGCCGTTCGTCGATTTACAGAGAATTGAAGGAGTGGCGCGGGAGTATCGAGGGTTCCAGTCCAAGCGCTTCGAAGCTCAAAGCGCTTTGGGACCAGGTGACGCGAGGGGATTACTTTTTGCCCAGGGTGATCTGCTTGGACGGGCCGAACGTCTGGCCGCTGACGCCTTTGGCAATTTGCTGGATTTCACCGCCGGACTTGAGGAACGCAGCGATCTGGCTGTTGATCGATTCGCTGGTTTCGACGGCTGGAGCTGGCTTTGCTTTGCTGGTGGATGCTTTTACGCGCATGGCGGCCATTAACCTGTAGAAAATTAACTTGGCCAGGCATCGTACAGGAATTACCAGATAATTGCTTGGCAAATATCCCCTCGGTATATCCGTGAGGGCGGGGTAACCAGTCACCGGCCAATATTCGAAATATGCACCTAAGCCGCTGTTTTAACTAATAACATTGCCTGAAAAAATACCGCGTCACGCTTGCCTGGGCATGGCGTAAATGCCCGGATCGGCCTGACGAGCGGCCAGGCGCGGTATGAAACCCCGGGAAAATTAAGGGTTTCAGAGGATTTTCTCGCGCCACCGGGCCGGCTGCCGAACGCGGCGCTTAAAACCGGGTAGAATGCCGCCCACGCAATGAGGGTATTGGACATGGCTTTAGTCGGGCGTTACAACAGTTTACAAGTGGTTAAACACACTAACTTCGGTTTATATCTGGACGGTGGCGCGGATGGCGAAATCCTTCTGCCTAATCGTTATATTCCAAAAGATATTCCTAGCGAAGATGAAGACTGGCTCAACGTTTTTATTTATCTGGACAGCGATGACAAACTCATCGCAACTACTGAAAAACCGAAAGTTCAAGTCGGTGAATTCGCCAGTTTGAAAGTTGTTGAAGTCAACAGCATCGGCGTATTCCTGGACTGGGGGTTGCCGAAAGACCTGTTGCTGCCGTTCTCCGAAGAGAAGCGTCAGATGACGGCGGGCGAGTATGTGGTTGTGCATGTCTATCTCGACAAGCACACCCGTCGCATCACCGCGACCGCGCGCCTGGACCGCTACCTGGACAAAACCCCGGCCAACTACACCGCGGGCCAGGAAGTGGATCTGCTGGTGGCCGAAGCCACGGACATGGGCTTCAAGGCCATCATCAACAACAAGCATTGGGGCCTGATCCACAAGAACGAAATCTTCAAGTTCATGCGCGCCGGTAAAGAAGAAAAGGGCTTCATCAAGGAAGTTCGCGCCGACGGCAAGATCAGCCTTAGCCTGCAGCCGGTCGGCCAGGAAGCGGCCACCAGCCTGAACTCGAAGATCCTCGCCAAGTTGCGCGAAAACAACGGCAGCCTGGCGGTGAGCGACAAGAGCGATCCGGCGTTGATCAGCAGCCTGTTCGGTGTCAGCAAGGGCAACTTCAAGAAGGCCATCGGTGCGTTGTACAAGAATGGCCAGATTGTCATTCATGCCGATCGCATTGAACTCAGTTGATGCGCTGACAATACAGAGGGCCAGGATGGCGCAGGCAGAGAAGTAGAGGTCTCTGGCAGGCGGCATTTTCTGGTCTTCTGGTCAATAATCGACAATATGATTCTTCGCCCCGGTGTTTTCTTTTCAACGAGAAGGTCGGGGCTTTGCTTTTACTGCCGAGTCTTTGCCATGGATTGTGTCTTCGAGGTGTTCCGGTGAGCGCCACCCGGCGCAGCGCCGACGGGTTTGCCCTGCAAGTGATGGTCGGGTTGTGCCTGGTCTGGGGCGTGCAGCAGGTGATGATCAAGTGGGCGGCGTCCGATATTGCGCCGGTGATGCAGGCGGCCGGACGTTCCGGTATGTCGGCGTTGCTGGTCGGGCTGCTGATCTGCTGGAAGGGCGGCTGGAACCAGGTGGGTGCGACCTGGCGCGGCGGTCTGTTGGCCGGTGCCTTGTTCGGCCTGGAGTTCTTCTTCATTTCCGAAGGCCTGCAACTGACCACGGCGGCGCACATGTCGGTGTTCCTCTACACGGCCCCGATCTTCACCGCATTGGGGGTGCACTGGTTGCTGCCCAGTGAGCGTTTGCGGCCGTTGCAATGGCTGGGGATTGTCCTGGCGTTTATCGGGATTGCGATTGCGTTTGCCGGTGGGGTGTCCTGGGACAACCTTGATTACCGCATGTTGATGGGCGATGCCCTGGGCGTGCTGGCGGGGGCCGCCTGGGGCGCGACCACGGTGGTGGTGCGCGCTTCGCGCCTGTCGGAAGCGCCGGTGACCCTGACGCTGTTCTATCAGTTGATTGTCGGCTTCTTCGGCCTGTTGTTGATTGCGCTGCTCAGCGGCCAGATCACCCATGTCAGCCTGACCAGCGTGGCGGTGGCCAGTGTGCTGTTTCAAGGCGTGGTCGTGTCGTTCTTCAGTTACCTGATCTGGTTCTGGCTGCTGCGCCGTTACCTGGCGGCCAACCTCGCGGTGTTTTCGTTCATGACGCCGTTGTTCGGCGTCACCTTCGGTGTGGTGCTGCTCGGCGAGGAACTGAGCCTGAACTTCGTCATCGGTGCCGTGCTGGTATTGGCGGGCATCACTTTTGTCAGCGCCGAACAGTGGTTGCGCCGTCGTTTACGCAAAGCCCTCGGGCAGCACTGACCGGCGCGAGCAACAGACCGCCGGCGATCAACAGGCCGCAGCCGGCGACCACCAGTGCCGGCTGCAAACCACCACTGAAATGACTGCTCAGCGCCGCCAGCAATGGCCCGCTCAGTTGACCCACGGCAAAGCAGGCTGTCAGCAGGCCGGCATTGCGCTGGGTGGCGTGGGGCGCCAGTTCCCGGGAGCGTTGCATCACCAGTTGCATGCAGGCCAGGAACGGCGTGCCGCACAGGATCACACCCAATGCCAGACCCGGCCCGTTGCCCAGCAGGCAGGCAAACACGCCAGCGGCTTGCAGCCATAACGTCGCCATCAACCAGTGACCCGTGGCGCCGGATTTTTGCCGCCGCAGACCCACCAGCACCACGCCGGTTGCCGCCGCCAAACCAAAGCATGGCCAGAACAGGTCGGCCTGCCATTGGCCATGAAATTGCGCGTTGGCCATTTGCGACAAAAAGGTCGCCGGAATGATGTAGCCCAATCCGTACAAGGCGTAGATCCAGCCAAGACGAGCGATGCCTTGATTGCCCGACGCGCTGGCGCCGGGTGCCGCCGTCGCGGTGACACCCGGTTGTGGCAGGAACGGCAAGATCCCCAGCAACATCGTCAGCCCTGCGGCGGCGTACACCAGCCACAAGGTGGCGGACGTCTGGCCCAGCAGATTCGAGCCCAGGGCCAGCAGACCTGTCAGAAAAATCCCCAAACCCGGCCCGGCGAAGACCAGGGCACCGAGTCGAGGACGACCGGCCGCTGCCGCGAGTGGCTGGCTCAGGGCGGTAATCATCACCAGCACCCAGGCGCTGGCCACGCCGGTGCCGAAGCGCAGCAGCAGGTGCGACCAGAAACCATTGGCCCAGAACGACGCCAGGGTCAGCAGCACGCAGAGCCACAATCCGCCGAGCAAGCGCCGACGCACTTGCGCGGGACGCCGGGAAAACATGGCGTCCACCGCACCAATGAAATACCCGAGGTAGTTGGCGGCGGCAATCAGCCCGGCGGCGGTCAGGTCGATCTGGCCTTCGCTGAGCAGGTGCGGCAGTTGCGGTGTCAGGGCAAAACGGCCGATGCCCATGGCCATCATCAGGGCAACGAAACTGGCGGATAAGCGGATCAAGGGAGACATGGTCTGGATTCCGTTCAGAGGATCGATGACCGTCAGGCTAGGACTGATTGACTTTCTTTAAAAATGAATAATAGTGAGTAACTTGTTCTTTTTTGGAGAATGTCGTGGAGTTCAGCCAATTGCGCATCTTCCAGGCGGTGGCGGAGGAAGGGTCGATAACCCGTGCCGCCGAACGGCTGCATCGAGTGCCGTCGAACCTGTCGACCCGGCTCAAACAGCTGGAAGAGCAACTGGGCGTCGAACTGTTCCTGCGCGAACGTCAGCGTTTGCAGCTGTCGCCTGCGGGAAAAGTCTTGCTGGACTACACCGCCAGGCTGTTTGCCTTGCGCGACGAAGCCAGCGCGGCAGTGCAAGGCGGGCAACCGGCGGGCGACTTCGTACTCGGCACCATGTACAGCACGGCGGCGATTCACCTTCCGGGGCTATTGGCGCACTACCACCGTTTGTATCCGGCAGTGAACCTGCAAGTACAGTCCGGGCCCAGTGGTGAATTGCTCGAAGGCCTGCTCACCGGTCGACTTGATGCGGCGCTGGTGGATGGCCCCCTGGAACTGGCCGGGCTCGACGGGGTGCCCTTGTGCGACGAGCGCCTGGTGCTGATCAGCGAGGCCGACCATCCGCCCGTGCGCAGCGCGCTGGATGTGGAGGGGCGTTCGGTGTTCACCTTTCGCCAGGGCTGCTCCTACCGCATGCGCCTGGAGGCCTGGTTCGCCCATGACCATGCGGCCATGGGCCGGGCGATGGAGATCGAGTCTTACCCGGGGATGCTGGCATGCGTGATTGCTGGTTCCGGTGTAGCGCTGATGTCGGAGTCGATGCTCGCCAGTCTGCCAGGCCGTGAGAGTGTGGCCGTGCATCCGTTGGCCGAGCCGTTCGCCAGCGCTACTACCTGGCTGATGTGGCGCAAAGGCATGGTCGGGGCCAATCTGAACGCCTGGATCGAGCAGCAACAGCTGGTTTTTCCGCCGGCACGGGTACGGTCACGGGAAATTGCCTGAACACAGGCTGATTGTGATGGATTCAGTAACAGATCATTGTGACTTTGCGCGAGCATTGCGTAGGACTTCGGACTATTATCTGTACGAAGGGGCTACAGAACTTTGGCCGCTCGGCACTACCCTGAAGGGGGCACCATGAAAGAGAAAATCCAAAACTGGCTGCATGACCTGGGCGTCGCTCTCGGTTTGATCGAGCCGCCTTTGCAACCCGTGCCAATTCGTACTGATGACGAACAACGTCGGCGCCAGCAGCGACGCCGGTAATGGCAGATAACATCTGACAGGTGAAAGGTTTCCTGTGGCGAGGGAGCAAGCTCCCTTGCCGCTTCGTGTACGTTTGATCACCCGCCTTAGTAGCGCTCGATCTCCAGCAAAAACCGGCTCAAATCATTCGCCGTCCTGGCGGTCTTGAGCATCCGGTCTTCCTCCACCGTAAATGCCGTGACACCCAGTTCATCTTCCAGATGGAAGATCAGCTCTTCGATGTCTTTTTTATCCAATCCCAACTGCGCCAGGCTGGCGTTGTCGTCGAAGTCATCCCGACCTTCCAGCAGGCGGCTGATGTAGCGATGTACGACAGCACGAAGGGCAGCTTCTTTCATGATGGTTCTTCGAGGCGGTGGGTGTCGTTCTCCCTGCCGGTGCAGTTCCTGCCGTTGAGTACAGCAGGATTTAGCCGTGTGAGCGCTGCCACTCGTCAATCATATTGCGCAAATGTTCCCCGGAAAAACTGCCGAAATGCCCGCCGTGCACCGTGCGGATCGATAACGCGTGCAAGCGTCGCAGGCTGCGGGCGTAGTCATCGAGGTTGGAGTGGTAGGCGTCTTCGATCAGCGGGCCGTCGTAGATGATGTCGCCGCTGAACAAGGTCTCGGTGGCGGCTTCGTACAGGCAGATGCCACCCGGCGAGTGTCCCGGTGTGTGCACGACCTGCAACACCCGATTGCCCAGGTCCAGCACATCTCCGTCTTCGACAAAACCCGTCGCCGGTGCGGCCTTGACCCGGTACTCGGCGTAGCACAGCGGGCAATCGGGGTGCGCCTCGAACATGTCGTCGCCGACGAAGGCTTTGCTCAGGTCGTTGTCGCCATCGGGCGCGGCGAGAATGTCCGCCTCGGCCGGGTGCACCAGTCGTTCCGCGAATTCGTGATGGCCGGCGATGTGATCGAAATGGCAGTGGCTGGCCACGGCCACCAGCGGCCGTTCGGTGATCCACGGCAGTTGCTCGCGCAGACTGACCAGGCCCGAACCGCTGTCGAGCAGCAGGTCTTTTTCACGGCCCTGGATGTGCCAGAGGTTGCAGCGGTAGAAAGGCCGGATGTACGGCTCGTGGATCAAGCGGATGCCATCGCAGAGATGTTTGACTTCGAACCACTGATCGCGGCTGACGATCTTCATGTGCAGTTTCCTTCAGACGAAAAAAAACGGGTGTGGCAAGTGGGCGTGTCCTCCCTTATTTCATGCGTCGCGCCGGATCTGATGTCGTGCAGGGCAAGGCGCGAGGAGCGTGGTTTGGTTGTTCCAAATAAGGTCCGAGCAACGCAGCCCTGCACGACATCAGATCCGGCCCTTCGGGTTGTGCCTAAAAGCGAGCTAGGCTGTGTTGCAGTCCTTGGCAAGGAAACGACCCTTACCTACGGACTGCGCCTTGCCTAGCTCGCTTTTAGGCGCAACGCGGCGCATGAAATAAGGGAGGACACGCCCGTGCCACACCCGTCGAAGAAAGCATCAAGTCGTTATGTACAGCTTAGGCAGCGTTGGCCTCAGTCACCGGGCGAGGGGACAGCAGGCTGACCAGCACGAAGCTCACCAGGCTTACGCCGAGGCTGAAGTAGATCGGCGAGTTGGCATCCATTCCGTCCTTGAACATGAATATCAGGGCGGTAATAAAGCCCAATGCCATGGCGGCGATTGCACCGGCCGTGGTGGCGCGTTTCCAGAAGATCGCACCCATCAGCGGGATCAGCATGCCGCCTACCAGCAGGTTGTAGGCCAGAGTCAGCGCGCTGATGACGTCATTCACCACCAATGCGATGCCCAGCACGACAATGCCGGTCAGCAGGGTGAACAAGCGGTTGGTAGCAATGTTCGACTCTTTACCACCGCGCAGCTTTGGCAGCAGGTCTTCGGTCAAGGTGGTGGACGCGGCCAGCAAGCCGGCGCTGGCGGTGGACATCATGGCCGCCAGGGCCGCAGCGATCACCAGGCCACGGATGCCGTCCGGCAGCGAGACTTTGACGATAGCGGCGAAGGCGTTGTTGACGTTGTCCAGGTCCGGGATCAGCACGTGTGCAGCCATACCGATCAGTGCGCAAACCAGGCCGTAGATGATGCAGTAGATACCGGCCGAAGTACCGGCGTACTTCGCCACTTTTTCGCTTTTGGCGGTGAACACCCGTTGCCAGATGTCCTGACCGATCAGGATGCCGAAGAAGTAAATCATGAAGTAGGTGATGATGGTGTCCCAGCCAATGCTGGTGAAGCTGAAGCTGGCGGCCGGCAATTGCGCGACCAGTTGATCCCAGCCACCCACGCGGAACAGGCAGATCGGCAGAAGCAGGAACATCAGGCCGACGGTCTGGATACCGAACTGCACAATATCGGTCAGGGTCAGCGACCACATGCCGCCGATGGTCGAGTAGATGACGACGATACCGCCACCCACCAGTACCGAGACCCAGAATGGCAGGTCGAACAGCACTTGCAGTACGGTGCCGATGGCCAGGATTGAAACCACGCCGATCATCAGGGCGTAGGCCAGCATGATAGTCGCGCTGGCGGTGCGGGCCATTGGGTTATAGCGTTTTTCCAGCACCTGGGTGACGGTGAACACTTTCAGTTTCAGCAAAGGTTTGGCGAGGAACAGGTTCAGCGCGATGATCCCGCAACCCAGTGCGGCGCAGAGCCAGAAACCGGAGATGCCGTGCACGTAGCCCAGACGCACGGTGCCCACGGTGGATGCACCGCCGAGGACGGTGGCGGCCATAGTGCCCATGTACAGGCTCGGGCCGAGGTTACGACCGGCGACCAGGTAGTCCTCGTGGGTCTTGGCCTTGCGCATGCCGTAGTAGCCGAGTATCAGCATTGCGGCGGCGTAGATGAGTACGACGAATAAATCCAAAGCCATTATGGCGTGTCTCCGATTGTCTTTTTTATGGTGGAACAAAGATGGTTCTGTGGGCTAGGTCTCTGTGGGAGCGAGCCTGCTCGCGATTGCGATTTGTCAGTCACATCAATGTCGGATGTGCCGCAGTCATCGCGAGCAGGCTCGCTCCCACAGGTGGATCTGTGTCAGGCGGGCTGACGTAGTTCAGGCTTTGCCATGGTGCTTGCGCCCTTGCTGCGAGAATCGTTCGGACCGAACACTGCGCTCGACTCCGGGAACAGGCTCAGCAGCGCCAGGTACACCAGCGAGGCCAGGCCCAGGGTCACCGGCAGGCTGATGTCGATACCACCGGCCATTTCGCCCAGCGGCCCGACAAACTGACCCGGCAGGTTCACGAAGCACAGGCCGACGGCCGCGCTCGGGATCCAGGCGCCCAGGCCACGCCAGTTCCAGCCGTGGGTGAACCAGTAGCGGCCACCTTTCTCGCCGCGGGTGAACACTTGCAGGTCATCCGGGCAGTAGAAACCGCGACGCACCAGCAGGCCGATGATCATGATCACCATCCACGGGGTGGTGCAGGTGATGATCAGCACGGCGAAGGTCGACACGCTCTGCACCAGGTTGGCCGCGAAGCGCCCGATGAAGATGAAGGCAATCGACATCACACCGATCAGCAGCGTGGCCTTGACCCGCGACAGCACCCGTGGGAATACGCTGGACATGTCCAGGCCGGTGCCATAGAGCGAAGTGGTACCAGTGGACATGCCACCAATCACCGCGATCAGGCACACCGGCAGGAAGAACCAGCTCGGTGATACCGCCAGCAGGCCGCCGACATAGTTGTTGGCCACGATGTAGTCCGGTGCCTTGACCGCTACGATGGTGGCGGTGACGAGGCCGAACAGGAACGGGATGAAGGTTGCGATCTGCGAAATCACCACCGCCGCCATGATGCGGCGCTTGGAGGTGTCACGCGGAATGTAGCGCGACCAGTCGCCGAGGAACGCACCGAAGGAAATCGGGTTGCTCATGGCTACCAGCGCAGCGCCGATGAACGCCGCCCAGAAACCGGGTTGGCCCATGTTGACGGTGCCGGCGTAGTTCACATCGAAGGGACCGGCGAAGGCGAAGGCGCCCAGCAGGAACAACAGGCTGGCACTCCACACCGCGATCTTGTTGACCCACAGCAGGAAGCGGAAGCCATAGATGCACACGGTCAGTACCAGGATCGCGAACAGACCGTAGGCCAGGCCCAGGGTCAGGTCGGTTTCCGGCAGGCCGATCAGGCGTTTGGCACCACCGATCAGCGCATCCCCCGAACTCCACACCGAGAGCGAGAAGAAGGCGATGGCGGTCAACAGCGACAGGAACGAACCGACGATCCGCCCGTGCACGCCGAAGTGCGCACCGGACGACACGGCGTTGTTGGTGCCGTTGATCGGGCCGAACAGGCCCATTGGCGCGAGGATCAGCGAACCCAGCAATACGCCCAGCACAATCGCCCAGACGCCCGCCTGGAAAGACAGGCCGAACAGTACCGGGAAGCTGCCGAGGACGGCGGTTGCAAAGGTGTTGGAACCACCGAAGATCATCCGGAACAAGTCCGTCGGGCCTGCGGTGCGTTCGCTGTCCGGGATCTGTTCGACCCCGTGGGTTTCAATTTGCGTAAGGCTTTGGTCGTTGTTGTTGTTATTCATGATCAGCTCCGATCATAAAGGCGCGCTCATCGTGCGTGAGCGTCACCTGTGTTGGCTAAGGGGTTGGCAGCCCTTCCGGCATCGCGGACAAATGTTCGTGGCAGGCCAGCCATAGGCCTTGTTGTTCTTGGCCAGACGCTTGTTTCTTGAAAACAATCGTCTCGCGCTCCTGGCTGAAGTGTTGCTCCCCTTGCATGCGCAACTCGGTGGCGACGTTATGGATGAAAATCGCCACGTCACCCAGCAGGCTGACGAAAGCGTTGCTTGAGGTGCACGAGAGCACCTCGAAGCCATCCTCGGCGCGCCAGCTGTCCCACATCGCCTGATAGGCGTCGCGCGACAGCAGGGGCTGTTCGAGGGTGTAGAAGACGAAGCTGGCTTCAAAGCTGAATGCGCCGAAGTAGGCTTCGCGATCGTTACGGGCAAAAGCGGACACCAGATCGGCGGCGGCTTTCAAGACCTGATCACGTTCATTCATGACCAATCCTCAGCGGTGGACTACGCCAGGCAGTACGCAGAGCATTTCGTACAGCAGGTTGGCGGCCAGCAGCGAGGTGTTACCGGTGGTGTCGTAAGCGGGGGAGACTTCTACCAGATCGCAACCGACCAGGTCGAGGCCTTGGCAGCCACGAACGATCTCGATTGCCTGAATGGTCGTCAGACCGCCGATTTCCGGGGTGCCGGTGCCAGGCGCCCAGGCCGGGTCAATGCCGTCGATGTCGAAGCTGAGGTAAACAGGACCGCCGCCGACTTTCTCGCGAACTTCAGCCATCAAGGGCTCCAGCGATTTGTGCCAGCACTCTTCGGCCTGAACCACACGGAAGCCCTGGTTGCGGCTCCAGTTGAAGTCGTCAGCGGTGTAGCCCTGGGCGCGCAGGCCTATCTGCACGACACGGTCCGGGTCCAGCAGGCCTTCTTCGACGGCGCGGCGGAAGGTGGTGCCGTGGGCGATCTTCTCGCCGAACATGTGATCGTTCACATCGGCGTGAGCGTCGATGTGAACCAGGCCGACCTTGCCGTGCTTCTTATGGATGGCACGCAGGATCGGCAGGGTGATGGTGTGGTCGCCGCCCAGGGTCAGGGGGATCACGTTGTGTTCGAGGATGTCGTCGTAGGCTTCTTCGATGATGCGTACGGCGTCCAGCAGGTTGAAGGTGTTGATCGCCACGTCGCCGATGTCGGCAACCGACAGCGAGTCGAACGGCGCAGCACCGGTGGCCATGTTGTAAGGACGGATCATCACCGATTCGGTGCGGATGTCGCGAGGCCCGAAGCGGGTGCCGGGGCGCAGCGAGGTACCGATGTCCAACGGCACGCCAACGAAGGCAGCGTCCAGGCCGGCAGCGGTATTCAAATGGGGGAGTCGCATCATGGTGGCGATGCCGCCGAAGCGCGGCATTTCGTTGCCGCCCAGTGGTTGGTGAAGAATCTTGTCCACGGGTAGGGCCTCATCGTCGTTGTTTTATTTATTGGTTTGCGCCGTTCACGGGAGTACGGACGAACCTTGTGGCGCCGATTCTGCGAAATGTAGTGCCCGGGAAGAATCGCTACGGGCAAATACTTAGTTCAGATTTTTCTAAACTAATGACTGGGACAGCGATAGACTTCCCTCCATACGCAAAACCCGATGCCAGGAGCAAACCCTGTGGGAGCGAGCCTGCTCGCGATGGCGGCGGGTCAGTCAACATTGATGCTGATTGTCATGGCCTCATCGTGAGCAGGCTCGCTCCCACAAGGTTCTCTATTGATTCGAGTACTACGTGTCACCCCGAGACCGGAGCATTCCATGGCCAACGCTTTACCCGACCTGAAACTATTGCGCATCTTCGTCAGCGTGGTGCGCCATCAGGGGTTCGCCAACGCCCAGCAGGAGCTCAATCTCTCGACGTCGGCCATCAGCACCTACATGAGCCAGCTCGAAGCAGCCCTCGGCCTGGTGCTCTGCCATCGCGGCCGTGGCGGTTTCAGCCTGACCAGCAAGGGCGAGCTGTTCCATCAGGAAACCCTGCGTCTGTTGGGCGAGCTCGAAGGCTTCGAGCAGTACGCCGCCGCCCTCAAGGGCGAGTTGCGCGGTACCTTGAACCTGGGGGTGATCGACTCCACCGTCAGCGACAAGGCCCTGCCGTTCGCCGAAGCCATCGGCGCCTACAGCCAGGAACACCCGGCCGTGCATTTGCACCTGTCGGTGATGAGCCCTTACGAATTGCAACTCGGCGTGCAGGACAACCGCCTCGACCTGGCCATCGGCGCGTTTTCCACGCGCATGAGCGGTCTGGTGTACATGCCGCTGTACCGTGAACAACACTGGTTGTATTGCAGCACGCGGCATCCACTGTTCAACGAGCGGCGCATCCCCGAGCAAGTCATCACCCAGCAACGCATGGTCGGTCGTGGCTATTGGAGCCAGGCCGAACTGGCGCGCCACGGCTTCAAGCACAGCGCCGCGACAGTAGAAAGTATGGAGGCCCAATTGATTCTGGTGCTGTCCGGCGCCTACATCGGCTACCTGCCGGAGCACTACGCCCAGGCCTGGGCCGACAAGGGGGACTTGCGGGTGTTGCTGCCGGCGACCTTCGGTTATCAGGCGCCGTTCTCGATGATCGTGCGTCGGGGCCGTAGCCGCGAGCCGCTGATCCAGACCTTCCGTGATCTGCTCAAAGCACAACTGAATCAGGCGTAAAGACGATGTCCAGAATTCAATGTCCGCGTTGCCTGCGCCCGCAAACTCATTGTCTGTGCCCGTTGATTCCCAACCTCGACAGCCGCACCCGGGTGCTGTTGTTGCAGCATCCGAGCGAAGTGAACCATGCGCTGAATACGGCGCGGTTGGCGGCGTTGGGCTTGAACAATGCCGAGTTGATCGTGGGCGAAGTGTTCGAGGATTTGCCGACGTTGTTGAATCAACCGGGGTATCGGGCGCGGTTGCTGTTTCCCGGCGAAGATGCCCAACCGATGCAGGCTTGTGCCGCGACAGACGAACCCTTGCTGCTGGTGGTCCCCGACGGCACCTGGCGCAAGGCGCGCAAGATACTGCACCTCAATCCGCTGCTGGCGGCATTGCCGAGGGTGACGCTGGCCGAAGGCGGTGTGTCCCGTTATCGACTGCGCAAGGCGCCGGGGCCGGGGGCGTTGTCGACGGTGGAGGCGATTGTGCAGGCGCTGGAAATCCTCGAAGCGCCGGCGATGTTTACGCCGTTGCTGAAGCCGTTCGAGGCGTTGATCGAGGGGCAGATTGCGGCGATGGGGGAGGAGGTTTACCAGCGTAACCATGGGTCAAAATAGTCGGTGCCTGTCAGGGCCCCATCGCGAGCAGGCTCGCTCCCACAGGGGATTTTCGGTGGCTACAAAAATTGTGTTTACCGAAGAACCAATGTGGGAGCTTGCTCGCGATGGCGGCAGATCAGTCACCACAGATTCTGGATACTGCCTACCTTTCCCGCATCGCCTCGGTCCGCGCTTTCAACACCGGTTTAAGCAAGTAATCCAGCACCGTTTTCTCCCCGGTAATAATATCCACCGTCGCCACCATCCCCGGGATGATCAGCAGCGGTTTCACATCCCCGCCCAAATGGTTTTTGTCGGTACGCACCTGAATCAGATAGAAGCTGTTGCCCTTGTCGTCGGTGATGGTGTCGGCGCCGATCAACTCCAGTTTGGCGCTCAGGCCGCCGTAAATGGTGTAGTCGTAGGCACTGAACTTGACCATGGCTTTCTGGCCCGGATGCAGGAATGCAACGTCCTGTGGCCGCACCTTGGCTTCGATCAGCAGGTTGTCTTCCAGCGGCACGATTTCCACCATGTCACTGCCGGGCTGGACCACGCCGCCGATGGTGTTGACCTTCAACACCTTGATGATGCCGTGCACCGGTGAGACCACGGTGGTACGGGTCACGCGGTCGTCAATGGCGATGCTTGATGCCGTGATTTTCGACAGGTCGGTGCGTTTCTCGTTCAGCTCTTTGGCGGCTTCCGAGCGGAAGGTTTGCTCCGACTCGTCGATCTTGCTTTTGATCTCTTCGATCGCCGACTCGGCCCGGGGAATCGCCAGGGTGGTGGCGTTCAAGGAACCGCGAATCTCCACGGCGCTGCGTTTGAGCCGCAGGATTTCCACCGGTGATACCGCACCCGTGCCCACCAGCGGTGTGGACATGTTCATCTCTTGTTGCAGCAGCGCCAGGCTGGAGCTGAACTGCCCCTGTTTCGAGCGGAACTCCGCCAGCTCCTGGGTTTTTTGCCGAAGTTGCTCGGTCAGGGTGCGCTGTTCGCTGGCCAGTCGCCGTTGCCGTTGTTCGTACAGCGAGCGCTCGTCTTCAGCCACTTGCGGGGCCTTGGCGATCACCTCTTCCGACAGCTTGAACGGCCGGCCTTCGGCTTCGGCCGAAAGCCGTTCGACCTGCGCGGTCAAGGCATAGCGATCGGCTTCGCTTTCGCCCTTGTTCGACAGGTAGCGGGTGTCATCCAGGCGCAGCAAGGTATCGCCCTTGTTCACCATTTGTCCTTCACGGACGAAAATTTCAGTGACGATGCCACCCTCCAGGTTCTGGATCACCTGGACCTTGCTCGAGGGAATCGCCTTGCCTTCGCCCATGGTCACTTCCTGCAACACGGCGAATTTGGCCCAGACCACTGCGCTGACCAGCAGCGCGGCCGCCAGCCACACGGTGATGCGCGACCAGCGCGGTGAGTCCTGCAACGAGGCGCCGGCGGTTTCCGGCATGAACTCGGTTTCGGCGCTTTTGTTGAAACTGTCGAAGTAGCCACGGGATCCTTGATCGGCAGACATGGGCGACTCCTAGACGGCCGCAGAGCCGACACGGCCCTTGCGCAGTGCATCGATGACCGCTTCCTTCGGACCGTCGGCGACGATCCGTCCGTTGTCCAGCACCACCAGCCGATCCACCAGGCTTAGCATCGAGGTTCGGTGGGTCACCAGCAGGATGGTTTTGCCCTGGACCCAGCCGTGAAGTTTTTGCCGAAGGATGTCTTCGCTGCTGTTGTCCATAGCGCTGGTGGGCTCGTCGAGCAGCATGATGGGCGGGTCGAGCAACATCGCCCGGGCCATCAATACGGCCTGGCGCTGGCCGCCGGACAGCAGTTGCCCGCGTTCGCCGACGGGCCGGTCGAAGCCTTGCGGGTGTTGCCGGGCCAGTTCGGTCACGCCGGTCATTTCCGCCACTTCGAGCATGCGTGAGTCGCTGATGTAGCGCGCGCCGAGGGTCAGGTTGTCGCGCAGGCTGCCGGCCAGAAGCGGCAGGTCGTGGGCGACGTAACCGATTTGATGGCGCAGGTCGGCGACGTCCAGTTGCCGCAGGTCCAGGCCATCGAGCAGCAGCTGGCCTTCATCCGGTTCGTAGAAGCCCATCACCAGTCGCGCCAGGGTACTTTTGCCCGAGCCGCTGCGGCCGATGATGCCGACGCGCTCGCCGGGTTTCACATTGAAGCTGACATTGGCCAGGGCAGGAGAATTCTGACCGTTGTAGTGGAAGGTCACGCCGACGACATCCAGCGCGCCTTGCAGTTGGGTGCGCTCCAGCGGCCGCTGTTTGACGTCGCGTTCCTGGGGCAGGCCCATCAGCGCGTCGGTACTTTTCATGGTCAGTTGCGCTTGCTGGTAGCGGGTGATCAGGCCGGCGATCTGCCCCAGTGGCGCCAGTACCCGGCTGCCGAGCATGTAGCTGGCCACCAGGGCACCGACGCTGAGGTTGCCGGCGATGATGCTGTAGACCCCGGCGACGATGGTGGCCATGCCGGACAGTTGCTGGATGAACAGCGTGCCGTTGGTGGCCAGGGCCGAGAGGTTGCGCGCGTGGCTGTCGAGGCGGGTGAGGGCGCCGTGGGTGCTTTCCCATTTGTGCTGGCGTTCGCTTTCAGCGCTGCAGGCCTTGAGGGTTTCCAGGCCGCTGAGGGTTTCGATCAACAGCGCCTGGCGTTCGGCGCCGAGGCTGAGGCTTTTCTGCACGGTATCGCGCAGGCGCACCTGGATCACCATGGCGAAGATGATGGTGACGGGAAACGCCAGTATCGGGATCACCACCAGCCAGCCACCGAGCAGCCCGATCACCAGCAGCATCAGCAGGCAGAAGGGCAGGTCGATCAGGCTGGTGAGGGTTACGGCGGTGAGAAATTCCCGCAGGCCCTGGAAGTCATGAATGCTTTGGGCGAAACCACCGATGGTCGCCGGTCGCGCTTTCATCGCCATGCCGGTGATGCGCTCGAACAGGGTGGCCGACAGGATCACATCGGTTTTCTTGCCGGCGGTATCGAGCAAGTGCGCGCGCACGACCCGCAGCACCAGTTCGAAGGCGGTGCCGATCAGCAAGCCGATCGCCAGCACCCACAAGGTCGAAGTGGCCTGGTTCGGCACCACGCGATCATAGGTTTGCATCACGAACAACGGCACCATCAGTCCCAACAGGTTGATCAGGAAACTCGCCAGGATCGCATCGCTGTAGAGCCATTTCGACAGCTTCAGCGTGTCGCGGAACCAGGCATGGACCCGAGGCACCAGGGGCGAGCGCAAGTCTTCGAGTTCGTGGCGTGGCCGCGCAAACAACGCCTGGCCACTGTAGTGTCCGGCCAGCTCCTCGGGGCTGAGCCATTGTTCGCCGCCGTCGGCTTCGCAGGGCAGGATCAGCACCTTGCCGTCCTCGCCATAACGGCGCAGGACGGCCGTGCGGCCGTTGTTAAGCAACAGCAATACGGGCAAGTTGAGCGCGGAGATATCTTTGAGGTCACGGCGCAGCAAGCGTGCCTGCAAACCGGCCCGGGCCGCTGCACGGGGCAGCAGGTCCAGGCTCAGGCGTTGGTGTGCCATGGGCAGCCCGGCACTGAGGCTGGCGCGACTGACCGTCGCGCCGTGGAGTTTGCAGAGGATCAACAGACCGTCCAGAAGCGGGTCATCGAAGCTCAGGCGCGGATCGACACCGGTGTTGCCGGGTTCCATGCTGGTCATTGAACCCTCCCGGGCACTACTTCATTTCAGGTAGTCGAGCTTCGTTTTTCACTTCGGTCTGGGCGATAGCATCGGCGGGCAGTACGACCCGTTGCTTGCTCAGCAACTGGCCCATGTTCGCCAGGATGCGGTACATCGAGAACTCCTCGGTGTAGCGCACTTCGGTGTAGCGACGGTTGGCGTTGTAGAGCTCGTTTTCACTGTCGAGCAGGTCAAGCAGGGTCCGTTGGCCGAGGCCGAACTGATCCTGGTAGGCGATGCGCACGCGCTTGCTGGTGTCGGCGTATTCACGGGCGGTCGGGGTTTGTTTCTTGGCATTGACCATGGCGTTCCAGGCCAGGTGAATGTTCTCGTTGAGCTGGCGCAGGGCATTGTTGCGGATGTCCATGGCCTGGTTGATCTTGTGCGAGTCGGAGGCCAGGCGCGCCTTGTCGCTGCCGCCGCGGAACAGGTTGTAGTTCATTATCACGCCGACCCGCCATTCGTTGTCGTGGCCTTCGTCACCCTGCAGGTTGTTGTTCGCGCCCACCGCCGCCTCGGCATCGAAGCGTGGGTAGAACGGCGACTTGGCGACTTCGTACTGGCTTTCGGACGATTGCACGTCGGCCTGGGCGGATTTCAGGTAAGGGTTGTTTTCCACCATGCTCTGCTGGGCTTCTGGCAGGGAGGTAGGGACTTCGCCGCGAATCGACGGCGGGGTTTCGAGCTCATCGGGCATGCGCCCCACAACGGCATAGAAGTTCGACTCGGCATCGGCCAGATCGACTTCGGCGGTGTCGAGGTTGTTTTCCGCCAGTGCCCGGCGAGCGCTGGACTGGTCGGCATCGGCGTTGCTGCCCACGCCGCGCTGGGTGCGCAGGCCGATCTGGTCGTTGACCCGCAAGTGCGCTTGCAGGTTGTTCTTGGCCAATGTCACCAGTTCGCGGCGCTTGAGGACTTCGAGGTAAACCTCGGTGGTGCGCAGGGCCAGGTCCTGAGCCGTGCCCTGAGCGTAATAGGCGCGCGAGTTGACCACGCCTTTGGTGCGTGCGACTTCATTGGAAGTGTTGAACCCGTCGAAGAGCATTTGCCGCAGGCGCAGCTCCGACTGGGTGTAGTTGAGGATTTCGGTATGGTGATTGCCGAACGCCCGGGTATTGGTGTTGTCGCTGTACCCGCGCCCGTAGGCGGCGTTCAGATCAACCGATGGATAAAAGCCCCCTTTGGCGACCTTCACGTCCTCGTCAGCCGACAGACGGCTGTCCACCCGTGATGCCAGCTCCGGGTGCGTCGCGATGGTGCTCTGGATTGCCTCGGTCAGCGTCATGGCCTGGGCCTGGTACGAGCAGGCCATGGCCAAAAGAACCGCGCTGCAGAGGGGGGTTAATAGGCGCATGGTGCATCTCCCTGATTCCTGATGGTGCTTATCAGTCGCCAATTTATTGACGACAATTGTAGGTAAAGTTGTTTCACATCTTTAACAAAAGAGCTAAGAACATTCTGGAGCGTAGCTAAGAAATTTTTTTCATAACGACTATGCAAAAAAAAACTTATGCGCTCTACAAAATCCAGCACATTGTTCAAGTCGAAACCCCTTGTTTTATGAGCTCTCTGGCGCTCATCTGGGTTTGAGGAAAGTTCCAATCCACTTATCGAAATAGAGCGGAGAGGTGCTGGAGGGGAGGGATGCGAGCGATCTGATGGCGACGGTTTTTTGTCACTTTAGTGCTTCGAGATCGTTACGCATCGCTCACAGGCAAGGTTGTTGCGAACAGGGATCCGATGCCATTGATTGCAGAGGGATTTTCCGAAATCGTAAACAGCGCCGTGAGCGACTGGCTGGGCGAGATCGTGTTCCGGGTCCACGGCTTACTCAAGTAAGCCGGCACCCGGAACACGATCCGCCAGGCAACCCGCTCGAGCCATGAGCACGTTCTTCGCACAATCAAGGTGCCGACAGCGGTTGGCGGCGGAGGAAGTGCACATGGCAACGCTCATCGGAATCGTCAGTAAGGTCATCGGTCAGGTGTTCGCGGTTGCGAGCGACGGCACCCGGCGTGCGTTGGTCGAGGGGGACCGGCTGTTCGCCGGCGACCAACTGAGCACCGGCGCTGAAGGCGCGGTGGCGGTGCATCTGCAAAATGGCCAGGAACTGACCCTCGGGCGCGGCAGCAGCATGCAGATGACGCCGCAGTTGCTCGCCAATCAGATTCCCCATGTGAACTCGTCTGAAGCGCTGACGCCGAGCGAAGCGCAACTGACCGATGTTGAACAACTGCAAAAAGCCATTGCGGCGGGCGACGACCCGACCCAAACCGCTGAAGCCACCGCTGCCGGGCCTACCACGACGGCCGGTGTACCGGGTGGCATCGCGGGCAGTGGCCATAGTTTCGTCATGCTCGAAGAAGTGGGCGGACGAGTCGATCCGGTGATCGGCTTCCCTACTGACGGGTTCAATGGCATTCCCGAACTACCCGAAGAGCGCCTGAACGCCAATCCGGACAATGACGTTGTTGCGGCCGAAGCCCCTGTGGTGCCGCCGGTGCCGAACAATCCGGTGACCTTCGACGGCCTGTCGCAGCAGAACGGCGAGCGGACCGTCAACGAGGCCAACCTGGCCGACGGTTCGGCGAGGAGCGAAGGCTCGCTGACGCGAAGCGGCACCTTCACCATCAATGCGCCCGACGGGCTGAGCAGCCTCAGCATCGGTGCGATCAACTTGATCAGCGGCGGCGTGGCGGCAGGTTTCCCGCAGTCGATCACCTCCCCGTTGGGCGGCACGCTGACCGTCACCGGTTTCAACCCGGCCACGGGCGTGGTCAGTTACAGCTACACCCTCAACCGTGCCGAATCCCATGTGAGAGGCGAGGGTGCCAACAGTCTTGTCGAACACGTCACCGTGGTGGCCAGCGACAGCAATGGCGACAGCACTACCGGTACAGTGACAATCAACATCATCGACGACGTGCCGCAAGCAGTCGATGACAACAATGGCACTGCTTCGGAATCTCTGCTGACCCTCAACGGCAACGTGCTGAGCAACGACGTGCAAGGCGCTGACCGGGTGCCGCTCGGGGAGAACAGCGGGCCGATCACCCCTGGTACCTTTACCGGCACCTACGGCACCCTGGTGCTGAATGCCAATGGCACCTACACCTACACGCTGAACACCAGCGATGCTGATTTCAAAGCCCTGCACGGCGGTGGCAATGGCACCGAAACCTTCACCTACACCCTCACCGATGCCGACGGTGACAGCAGCAGCGCCAACCTGGTGCTGCAGATCCACAACAACGATGACTCGATCACGATTGGCGGATTGAATGCCGGGGGCGGCGAGTTGACCGTCTTCGAGAAAAACCTCAGCGACGGCAGCGCACCGGACGCCACCGCGCTGACCCAGAACGGCACCTTCACCGTCGCCGCCCTCGACGGCGTCACCACCCTGACCGTCGGTGGCATCGCCGTGGTCACCGCTGGCGTGGCCGCCGGCTTCCCGCAATCGATCACCACGCCGTTGGGCAGTACCCTGACCATCACCGGGTTCAACGCGGCGACCGGCGTGGTGAGTTACAGCTACACGCTCAATGACAACGAAGCCCATCCAACCGCCAACGGCGCCAACACTTTGCCTGAACAGTTCGCCGTGACCGTGGTCGATGACAACGGCACCACCGCGACCGGTTCACTGGACGTCAGCATCGTCGACGACCTGCCTAACGCCGTGGGCGACAGCAATGGCACTGCTTCGGAATCTCTGCTGACCCTCAACGGCAACGTGCTGAGCAACGACGTGCAGGGCGCCGACCGGATGCCGCTCGGGGAAAACAGCGGCCCAATCACCCCCGGCACCTTCACCGGCACCTACGGCACCCTGGTGCTGAATGCCAATGGCACCTACACCTACACCCTCAACACCAGCGATGCCGATTTCAAGGCATTGCACGGCGGTGGCAATGGCACCGAAACCTTCACCTATACGCTGACAGACGCGGACGGCGACAGCAGCACCGCCAACCTCGTGCTGCAGATCCACAACAACGATGACCCGATCACGATTGGCGGATTGAATGCCGGGGGCGGCGAGTTGACCGTCTTCGAGAAAAACCTCAGCGACGGCAGCGCACCGGACGCCACCGCGCTGACCCAGAGCGGCACCTTCACCATCACTGCGCTGGACGGCGTCACCACCCTGACCGTGGGCGGCATCGCCGTGGTCACCGCTGGCGTGGCCGCCGGCTTCCCGCAATCGATCACCACCCCGTTGGGCAGTACCCTGACCATCACCGGGTTCAACGCGGCGACTGGTGTGGTGAGTTACAGCTACACCCTCAACGATAACGAAGCGCACCCAACCGCCAACGGCGCCAACACCCTGCCTGAGCAGTTCGCCGTGACCGTGGTCGATGACAACGGCACCACCGCAACCGGTTCACTGGACGTCAACATCGTCGACGACCTGCCCAACGCCGTGGGCGACAGCAATGGCACTGCTTCGGAAACCCTGCTGACCCTCAACGGCAACGTACTGAGCAACGACGGGCAGGGCGCTGACCGGATAACAGTCGGGGAGAACAGCGGCCCGATCACCCCCGGCACCTTCACCGGCACCTACGGCACCCTGGTGCTCAATGCCAACGGCACCTACACCTACACCCTCAACACCAGCGATGCCGATTTCAAGGCATTGCACGGCGGTGGCAATGGCACCGAAACCTTCACCTACACCCTCACCGATGCCGACGGTGACAGCAGCACCGCCAGTCTGGTGCTGCAGATCCACAACAACGATGACCCGATTACGATTGGCGGATTGAATGCCGGGGGCGGCGAGTTGACCGTCTTTGAGAAAAACCTCAGCGACGGCAGCGCACCGGACGCCACCGCGCTGACCCAGAGCGGCACCTTCACCGTCGCCGCCCTCGACGGCGTCACCACCCTGACCGTCGGTGGCATCGCCGTGGTCACCGCTGGCGTGGCCGCCGGCTTCCCGCAATCGATCACCACCCCGTTGGGAAGTACCCTGACCATCACCGGGTTCAACGCGGCGACCGGCGTGGTGAGTTACAGCTACACGCTGGTCGATAATGAAACCCATCCAACTGCCAACGGCGCCAACACCCTGCCTGAGCAGTTCGCCGTGACCGTGGTCGACGACAACGGCACCACCGCGACCGGTTCACTGGACGTCAACATCGTCGACGACCTGCCCAACGCTGTGGGCGACAGCAATCCTTCAACGGCTTCGGAAACCCTGCTGACCCTCAACGGCAACGTACTGAGCAACGACGTGCAAGGCGCTGACCGGATAACAGTCGGGGAGAACAGCGGCCCGATCACCCCCGGGACCTTCACCGGCACCTACGGCACCCTGGTGCTGAATGCCAATGGCACCTACACCTACACGCTGAACACCAGCGATGCCGATTTCAAGGCATTGCACGGCGGTGGCGACGGCACCGAAACCTTCACCTACACCCTCACCGATTCCGATGGCGACATCAGCACCGCCAACCTCGTGCTGCAGATCCACAACAACGATGACCCGATCACGATTGGCGGATTGAATGCCGGGGGCGGCGAGTTGACCGTCTTCGAGAAAAACCTCAGCGACGGCAGCGCACCGGACGCCACCGCGCTGACCCAGAGCGGCACCTTCACCATCACTGCGCTGGACGGCGTCACCACCCTGACCGTGGGCGGCATCGCCGTGGTCACCGCTGGCGTGGCCGCCGGCTTCCCGCAATCGATCACCACCCCGTTGGGCAGTACCCTGACCATCACCGGGTTCAACGCGGCGACTGGTGTGGTGAGTTACAGCTACACCCTCAACGATAACGAAGCGCACCCAACCGCCAACGGCGCCAACACCCTGCCTGAGCAGTTCGCCGTGACCGTGGTCGATGACAACGGCACCACCGCAACCGGTTCACTGGACGTCAACATCGTCGACGACCTGCCCAACGCCGTGGGCGACAGCAATGGCACTGCTTCGGAAACCCTGCTGACCCTCAACGGCAACGTGCTGAGCAACGACGTGCAAGGCGCGGACCGGGTGACGCTCGGAGAGAACGCCGGGCCGATCACCCCCGGCACCTTCACCGGCACCTACGGCACCCTGGTGCTGAATGCCAATGGCACCTACACCTACGCGCTGAACACCAGCGATGCTGATTTCAAAGCCCTGCACGGCGGTGGCAATGGCACCGAAACCTTCACCTATACGCTGACAGACGCGGACGGCGACAGCAGCACCGCCAGTCTGGTGCTGCAGATCCACAACAACGACAATCCAGTGGTCCTCAACGGCCTCAACGTGTATGGCGGTGAACTGACGGTTTACGAAAAAAACCTCAGTGACGGCAGCAACCCTGACACACCAGACCTGACCCAGAGCGGCACCTTCACCATCACTGCGCTGGACGGCGTCACCACCCTGACCGTCGGTGGCATCGCCGTGGTCACCGCTGGCGTGGCCGCCGGCTTCCCGCAATCGATCACCACCCCGTTGGGCAGTACCCTGACCATCACCGGGTTCAACGCGGCGACTGGTGTGGTCAGCTACAGCTACACCCTCAACGATAACGAAGCGCACCCGACCGCCAACGGCGCCAACACCCTGCCTGAGCAGTTCGCCGTGACCGTGGTCGATGACAACGGCACCACCGCGACCGGTTCACTGGACGTCAGCATCGTCGACGACCTGCCCAACGCTGTGGGCGACAGCAATGGCACTGCTTCGGAAACTCTGCTGACCCTCAGCGGCAACGTGCTGAGTAACGACGTGCAAGGCGCCGATCGGGTAACGCTCGGAGAGAACGCCGGGCCGATCACCCCCGGGACCTTCACCGGCACCTACGGCACCCTGGTGCTGAATGCCAACGGCACCTACACCTACACCCTCAACACCAGCGATGCCGATTTCAAAGCCCTGCACGGCGGTGGCAATGGCACCGAAACCTTCAGCTACACCCTCACCGATGCCGACGGCGACAGCAGCACCGCCAACCTGGTGCTGCAGATCCACAACAACGACGCTTCAGTGGTCCTCAACGGCCTCGACGTGTATGGCGGTGAGCTGACGGTCTACGAAAAAAATCTCAGCGATGGCACCCACCCGGATACACCGGCCCTGACTCAGAGCGGCACCTTCACCGTAACCGCCCTCGATGGCCTGCAAACCCTGACCGTGGGCGGCATCACGGTCGTCAGCGGCGGTGTTGCAGCCGGCTTCCCGCAAACCGCCGTCACGCCACTGGGCAGCACCCTGACCATCACCGGTTACAACCCGGCGACCGGCGTGATCAGCTACAGCTACACCCTCAACGATAACGAAGTCCATTCAACAGGCAACGGCGCCAATAGCCTGACCGAGAACATCAACGTCGTGGCCACCGACACCGATGGCGACAGCGATACCGGGCAGATCAACGTCAAGATCGTCGATGACCTGCCGAGCGCCAATCCCGACGCGGATTCGGTGCAGGAGGGCGGCACCGTCAACCTCAGTGTGCTGGGCAACGACGTCAGCGGGGCTGATGGTCCGGCTGTCGCTGGAGCGGTGGTTGGTGTGCGTGCGGGTAGCGACACATCAACCTCGGCCATCGGCGGGCTCGGCGACCACATCGCCGGTACTTACGGTTACCTGACCCTCGATGCCAACGGCAGCGCCGTGTATCACAGCACGCCTAACGCAGTGAGCGGCCCCGGCGCGGTGGATGTGTTCACCTACACCGTGCGCGACTCCGATGGTGACGAAAGCACCACCACCCTCACCATCGACGTCTACAACAGTTACCTGAAGGCCGTCAGCGACAACGACGTGACGGTTCTGGAAAAAGCCCTCGACCTGAGCCAGGACGGCCAGGACCTGGTGGCCGGCACCGTCACCGGCAGCGATCCGACCAGTACGGGCGAAACCGCGTCCGGCACGCTGGTGGGTTCGGTCACCAACGCCGTCGGCGCGATCACCTATGCCCTGGTCGGCAGCGATGTCGGGGCATACGGGCAGATTCAGCTCAACGCCAACGGCACCTATACCTACACCCTGACGACACCACCGAGTACCATGCCGCATGCCAATGACGGCCCGAACGTGATGTACGAAACCTTCACCTATCAGGCCACTGATTCGCTGGGCAACATCGTCACCAGCACCATCGTGGTGAACATTGTCGATGACGTGCCCAAAGCGATGAACGACAGCAACCTCGGCACGGCTTCGGAGACAGTGCCAAGCCTCAGCGGCGATGTGTTCGGCAACGACGTGATCGGCGCCGATAAAGTCGCCATCGGCCCAGATGCCGGCCCGGTCACCCCAGGCACCTTCACCGGTACCTATGGCACCCTGGTGCTCAATGCCAACGGCACCTACACCTACACGCTGGATCCCGATAATGCGGACTTCAAAAACCTGCATGGCGGTGGCAGCGACACCGAAACCTTCACCTACACCCTCACGGACGCCGACGGTGACATCAGCACCGCCAACCTGGTGCTGAACGTCTACAACAACGATGATAAGGTCACTCTCGACGGCCTCGACGTGTATGGCGGTGAACTGACGGTCTACGAGAAAAATCTCAGCGACGGCACCAGCCCCGACACACCGGCCCTGACTCAGAACGGCACCTTCACCGTAACCGCCCTCGACGGCCTGCAAACCCTGACCGTGGGCGGCATCACGGTCGTCAGCGGCGGTGTTACAGCCGGCTTCCCGCAAACCGCCGTCACGCCACTGGGCAGCACCCTGACCATCACCGGTTTCAGCCAGGGCGTGATCAGCTACAGCTACACCCTCAACGATAACGAAGCCCATCCAACGGCCAACGGCACCAACAACCTCATCGAGAACATCAACGTCGTGGCCACCGACACCGATGGCGACAGCGATACCGGGCAGATCAACGTCAAGATTGTCGACGACCTGCCAAACGCCAAACCAGACTCGTCGTCGGTAGTGGAGGGCGGCACCGTCAACATCAGTGTGCTGGGCAACGATGTCAGCGGCGCCGATGGACCGGCGACGGTGGTTGGCGTGCGTGCCGGCGGCAACACCTTGACGTCAGCCATCGGCGGGCTGGGCAATCAGATCAACGGTACCTATGGCTACCTGACCCTCGATGCCAACGGCAACGCGGTGTACCACAGCAACCAGAATTCCGTCGGCGATCCGGGCGCCATTGACACGTTCACCTACACCGTGCGTGATTCCGATGGCGATGAAAGCACTACCACCCTCACCATCGACGTCGCCAACAGCGCGATCAAGGCCAACCCCGACAGCGACGTGACGGTCTACGAAAAAGCCCTCGACCTGAGCCAGGACGGCCAGGACCTGGCCGCCGGTACGGTCACCGGCAGCGACCCGGGCAACACTGGCGAAACCGCATCCGGGACCCTGGTCGGTTCGGTCTCCGGTGCTGGCGGCGCGCTCACCTACACACTGGTCGGCAGCGCCACCGGCAGCTACGGGCAGATCCTGATCAACCCCGACGGCAGCTACACCTACACCCTGACCTCGGCGCCGAAAACCTTGCCGAACGCCAACGACGGGCCGAACAGTCTGAGTGAAAGCTTCACCTACAAAGCCACCGATGCGCTGGGCAACAGCAGCACCAGCACCATCGTGGTCAACATTGTCGATGACGTGCCCAAGGCGGTGGCAACGGATCGCTCGGTGGCGGCGGTGGAGATCGATTCCAACCTGCTGATCGTGCTCGACGTCTCCGGCAGCATGGCCGATCCTTCCGGCGTGTCGAACCTGTCGCGCCTGAGTCTGGCCAAGCAGGCCATCAGTGCCTTGCTGGATAAATACGACGACCTGGGCGATGTGAAAGTGCAGCTCGTCACCTTCAGCAGCAGCGCCACCGACATGACTTCGGTGTGGGTCGATGTCGCGACCGCCAAGACACTGCTGGCCGGCCTCGTCGCGAACGGCGGCACCAACTACGACGCGGCCGTGGTGACCATGCAGACCGCGTTCAACACCTCGGGCAAACTGACCGGTGCGCAAAACGTCGGCTACTTCTTCTCCGACGGCAAGCCCACCACCGGCCAGGAAATCGGCACCGCCGACGAGACCGCGCTGAAAGCCTTCCTCGATGCCAACAGCATCAAGAACTACGCGATCGGCCTGGGCAGTGGCGTGAGCAACGCCAACCTCGATCCGTTGGCCTACGACGGCAACAGCCACACCGACACCAATGCGGTGGTGGTCACCGACCTCAACCAACTCAACTCGGTGCTGTCCGGCACCGTGGTCGGCGCACCGGTCACCGGTTCGTTGCTGGGTGAGGGTGGCGCGTTCGGCGCTGATGGCGGTTTCATCAAATCCATCGTGGTCGACGGCACCACCTACACTTACGATCCCAAAGCCCTCAGCGGCCAGGGTTCGTTGACGCCAAGCGGCGGCACCAACCACGGCACCTTCAACACCGTGAACAACACGCTGAGCATCGCCACCAACAACAGCGGCACATTGGTGATCAACCTCGACACTGGCGACTACAACTACACCTCGCAGAAAACCACGTCGGTGTTGATCACCGAGAACATCGGCTTCACCGTCAGCGACAACGATGGCGACCTCACCAGCTCGACGCTGACCGTGAAAGTGATCCCCAACGCGCCTCCGGTGGCGGTGGACGACCACGTCATCACCAACGTCCTGTCGAGCAATATCGTGGTGCCGGCCGAACTGCTGCTGGTCAACGACACCGACCCCAATGGCGACCAGCTTTCGGCGACCCCGACCTCGTTCAACACCGGCTGGGTCGTGAAAGGCGGGGACTTCACCGGTACCGGCGCGATCGACTTCGCCGGCGAAAACAACAACCCCGCCAACCAGAGTCTGGCCAATGTGCGCAACGCCTTTGTGGCCAACGCGACGACCATGACGGCGCTGCTGGTGATCAGTGGCTATCTGGGCGCCGCGAACAACTCCAATGGCAACAATGAAGACTTCATCACGGTCAAGCTGAATCAAGGTGAGACGCTCAACCTCAATCACAACCTGGATGCCGGGCACATCACGATGGAGTATTCGCTCAACGGTGGGGCGTTCGTCAGCATCGCCGATGGTGACACCATTACCGCAGGCGCGGATGGCACTTACCAGATCCACGTGACCAACATCGCCAACACCAGTGGCGGCAATAAGAATTCGGCGGAAAACTACGAACTGACCATGACCGTCAACTACGCCGGAGCACACGAAGTCACCACGGACTACCACGGCACCTACACCGCCAACGACAACCACGGCGGCAGCGATTCGGCCAACCTGACCATCAGCTATCAGGACGGCCACACCCTCACCGGCACCAGCGGGGATGACGTACTGGTGGCGGGCACGGGCAACAACTTCATCAATGCCGGCGACGGCAACGATGTGCTCACCGCCGGTTCCGGCAACAACGAGCTGCATGGCGACGCCGGCAATGATCTGCTCTTCAGCGGCCAGGGCAGTGACATCCTCGATGGCGGCACGGGCCTCGACACGGCAAGCTACGCCCATGCCACCGCGGGGGTGACGGTCGACCTCAGCCTGCCGGGTGGGCAAAACACTCTCGGTGCCGGCACTGACATCCTGGCCGGCATCGAAAACCTCACCGGCTCGAACTTCAACGACACCCTTACCGGAGACAACACCAACAACGTGATCAACGGCGGCCTGGGCAACGACATCCTCAACGGCGGGGGCGGCGATGACTTGCTGATCGGGGGCCTGGGCAACAACACCCTCACCGGCGGAACGGGGGCCGATACCTTCCAGTGGCTCAAGGGCAACAGTGGCCATGACGTGATCACCGACTTCACACCCGGCACCGACAAGCTCGACCTGTCGCAACTGCTGCAAGGGGAAAACGGCACCACGGCGTCGCTGGATGACTACCTGCATTTCACCGTCACCGGCAGCGGGCCGTCGACGGTGACCAGCATCGACGTCAGCGCCATGGCCGGCGCCGCGCCGAACCAGACCATCGACCTGGCCGGCGTCGACCTCGCCAGCCATTACGGTGTAACGCCGGGGGCGGGTGGGGTGATCGCGGGCGGGTATGACACCGCGACCATCATCAACGGCATGCTCAACGATCATTCGTTGAAGGTGGATACCGTGTAACCCGAAGTCGCAACCACAGAACCCGCGTTCCCGATCAAACGGGAGCGCGGGTTTTTTATGGGCAAAATCGGGTGGTCTGAGGGTAGTTTTACGATGAACGGTCGCAATACCTGTTATTTCTGACAGTAGGCAGCATCAGCGGACAGGCATTTAATTAAGCCCATCAGATGCGCCGATGTGATGACCGTGAAGGCGGTTTTGCACGTGATTCACTGTCCAGGCGCATTGCACTTGATTCGTTGCCACGGAGTATCTGCGATGCCGTCCCCGAAATTTCCGATAGACCCAGAACGTACCGGGCCAAACCCCGGCGAGGATGGTATGGCCCTTCCGTTGCCTATCGTTCCGGTCATTCTCAAAGACGAGGACGGCAATGAAAGTGCGGATGGGCTGGTACCGCGCAGCGTTTTGAATAGTCATCTGCAGGTCACTGTACCGGCATGGAGTTTTTCCACCGATCCGGCTTTTGGCGCAGACATTGTTGCCGTTGGTTGGAGGCCGGTAGGGCAAGACTTTTTTGAAGTCAGCAGAGTTCTATTTCCCATCCCCATTGAGCCAGGGGACAAGATCGTATCGGTACCACGGGATAAGTTGGTGCACGGTATTTATGACCTGTCGTACAAACTCATTATCGGGGGCAACTCGGCTGAATCCGGTAAAAAGAAAATCACGGTCGACCGGGTTGAACCTGACGACGGTCAGGAACCTTTGGCGCTGCAAATGCTGGATGTCGTGGGTAGCATCACTGACGACTATTTGACCGAGCACGGGCAAGTTCGCTTCAAGGTCCCGACTTATGTGGATGTGCAGGCGCGTGATCGGGCGATTTATTACTGGTCGGATAATCCCAATCCACCGGATTCGGAACCCGAAATTCGCGAGCAGGCCTTCAGCCAGCAAGATATCGACAATGATCAACTGATTATCACGATGTATGAGGCAGATATTCGGGATCGTGGGCCCGGGCCACGTTACATCTTTTACCGGCTGCGAGACTGGGCCGGTAACCGTGGGCCCCGCTCGACATTTCTACCGCTGTTCGTCGACTTGCTCCCGGCGCCAGGTAATCTCAAGCCGCCACGCGTGCCGTTGTCGGCCAGAGGATTGATAGACCGTCAGCACGCTCGTGAAGGTGCGGTGGACCAAGGTGTGGTAACGGTAGAAATCGATGCCTATGACAATCCGGCTGTGGGCGATGAGGTGTTGATCGACTGGGATGAAAACCCCTTGGCACCGCTGGCAGTCGACCCCGGACGGTTCCCGCTCGTGGCTCCGGTGCCTTGGTCGGTGCTGCGTGCCAATGGCCTGGGCCCAATGACGGCGCGCATCACTTACAAGGTGCGACGCGGCAGTGGAGACACGCCGTCATCGCTTGAAACGCGGGTGCCGATGGATTTGACCGTGGCCGGGCAGGACCATGCCAATGCGCCAGCGCTGCTGAACGCCACGCTGGCCCTGCTTGAGGTGTATGGCGCCAAATCCCAGACCTTGAACACCTTGCTCTCCGAGGATTTTGGTGAAGATGCCGAGGCATTTCTGACCTTGTTTGACGATCCACAACCCGGGCAGACGATCGAGTTGTACTGGGGGTCGATCAGCACACCGGTTGCGCAATACATCGTCCAGTCCGGTGACGTGGCGGGAAAAAGGGTGCCGATCACAATCCCCTGGTCTGCGATTGACCAGGACCGGGACAACCCGGCGCTGCCGGTCTACTACACCACCAGCAACGGTATCAATCTGCAGCAAGCGCGTATCACCTCGGTCCGTGTCTTGATTGTGGTCATCGAGGGCCTGAAAGAGCCGTCGTTCCCTCATGCGGGTAAATACGGTGTTCTCAATTGCTGTGCATGCCCGAGGCTCTGGAAGGGGGTTTGGGTGAAAGTGGAAGGTAATCCGGCATTCGATGAGAACGATGTCGTGACCCTGCATTGGCAAGGGTGTGAAGGGACGAATGGCACATCCCCCATTCCCGGCGTCGTTGACACATTCGCCACGAAGTTGAACCTGGATCAGGCGCGTAATGGTTTCGAAGTTCATGTGGCTGATTATGAAAATCTGATTGCACCCATGGTCAACAATGGTTCCGCCCTTTGTTATTACGACTTGAAAAAGCTCAATGGCGCAGTGGGCGTCTCCAAGAAAGATTTCGTCATCATCAACAGGACCATGCCCAGTGGCGAAGTGTGTTCGCCGACGAATGAAACTTGTCAGGAGCCCTGCGATAAGTAATCGCTTCTGTCATTGAAAAGCTGATGTTTGTTTAACGTGCTTGTTCCAGTTTTCGTGGTGCGTAACCCTGCACGTTAATAAATGGTTTTGAAAGTTGAAAGTCGTGCCTTTCGAGGTGCTGTCTGTATGCGTTTGATGTTTTTAAGTTGCACGTGGCTGTTGTCAGTCATGTGCTTGGTTGAAATACCTGGGGCAGGTAAAGCCCGTTTATTGAGTAGGAGTTGAGATATGTCAAGTTTAGAGAAAATCACGTCCGCACAACAAAGCCGGTTGAATTATAAAAAAATTCGCCTCTCAAGCCCAAAAGTTGTTGCGGGTCCACCCAACCTGCATACCGATAATCCATTGTTGCCGAACACCCCTGATGATCTGCCTAATCAACTGCATCGCATGTATCAAGGGGTGGAACTCAAGGTTGAAGTGCCAAGGCCAGACGTTGCGGACCTGCCTGGTGGTATTCCGGGGATTATTCAACTGACATGGGATGGAACTCGGGAGGGAACACGTTTTGACTATACGACACCGCTGGACTCTGATATTCTAAAAATTGATCTGAATTTGCCGGAAAATTTGAGCAATCAACCCGGACCCCATGAACTCGGTTACTACCTGGTGCAAGGTGGCAACCCCACTACAGTGACACCACTGATTATTAATGTTGATACAACCCATCCAGAGACCAATGGTGCGGTAATAGTTCCACCGGAGGTGGACCGTGACGGTATTACCAAGAAGTACCTGGACGAAAATGGTAATGTGCAGGTAACCATACCTGAGTATTCAGGCAGAAAAATCGGCGATGTCATCGAACTCCATTTTGGTAAGTCATTGCCACTTTCGAGGCAATTTGATGTGATTACACGGACCGACACCAACGTTCCGGTAGTCTCCGACAAATTGACTGCCGCTGTGGTGGGGGACGAAGAGGGGCCGCATGCGATCTTTTACTACATCACCAACCGCAAAGGTTATACAAGTGCAGTTTCTCTATTCAAACAATTGAATGTCACGTTGACCGATCCGCCAGTAGGTTTGTTGCCGCCGGATATTCCGCTGTACGAGGACGGCCTGATCGATTTGGCTGATGCCCAGACGCCGGTAGGCGTAGGGATGAAGGTTGAATACACCAACTTCGTGCCGAATGATCAATTGCTGGTGACATGGGACGGTATCCCACAAGCACCCAAACCGATTGTCAGCTTTCCCGTTTACGCGGATGTACCGTTCAGAGATGTTTTCAATGGTAATGCTGGTGAAAAAACGGTCACGGTTGAGTATCAAATCAAGCGTGGCTCGCTTCTGTATCCGTCAACTCCACTGTCTGTGGATGTCGATGTAGACTTGAGGAAACCGGGTGGCGTTATTGACCCGGACAATCCAGACCCTGTTAACCCGAAGCTTGCTCTGGTGACGGTTCAAGGGCAGGGCGGTAATGCTCCAAACAAGTTGACAGAAGCTGACAAGGATCAGGACGTCGATGTGTCGGTTGTCATTTACGAAGGGGCGAAAGTTAACGATGAAGTTCAACTTGTCTGGAAGGGCGTTCCCGTACCGGCAGCCAATGGTGGTGTATATACAGTAGAGGCACCGGTTCCGGTGCCTCCAGCCAGAATTACCTGGACCACTGACTGGAGTGTTGTCGCCGACGGGGGGAACGGAAATCCAATTCTTGTAAACTACGAAATCGCACACCCGGATGTAAACGAAAACAAAGACATCTCCCCTAATCAGGACGTTGATGTCGAGATTGTTCCCGGTGTTGTTCCAGAGGCAAAGTTTCAAAACCTTGATCCGGACTTCACTGACTGGTTGAACTGCGGTTCATTGCGTCAGGATCCTGTGAAAGGCACTGTTGTCGAAGTGCTGGTTGCAGGTGGAGAACCTCAACTTAAAGATCAGGATCTGGTTTTTAAATATCAGGGTTATACCGACAATACAGGTACGGTGAAACCTGGCACGGACCTTGATGTTACGTATACCCCCAATGAACAAGAAGCAATCAACGGTTTTATCGTGAAAATCCCTTATGCCCCTATTTTGGCAACCGAGAATGGCTGGGGGGACATTAGATACACCGCTGTTATCGACGGTCGCCCAGTAGACTCCGTTCCACATCTGGTAAGGGTTTACCTGGTCGATCCGGGTGATGGCGGCACTTGCAAGATCACTCGACGTTAAGGTGATTTGAATAGCCGGCGGGAGGCGCGTCATGCGCCTTCCGCTTTCGGGTGTCTTTCGTTGAACAAGTCTCTGATGACGGAGCTTTCGGAATGAACCCTGGAATTACTCGCGGCTAAAAAAGGATTACTCCTACATTCATGTTTGCATGTACTGGGTATTGTCTGCTGCCCTCGTAGTCTTTTGCGCTGTTTCATGAAAGACGTGAGGCCTTGATCAATCGGAGCCATTTTATGAACATCGGCAATAGCAAATCGCACAAACCTGCCTTCGCAGGCCCATTTCAAATGCTGGTAGCCATACCGGCATTTTTTTTTCTGAGCCCTGCCGCACTGGCAGCGACCATCGTCGATAACACCACGCTGGACATCGATGCAACGACGCCAACCATTGACTACCTGGTGCGCAACAACGGCGTGCTCAATGTCACAGGCGCCAATACCAATGAGATTACCGCGACCGGTGGGTCGACACTGAACATCAATGGCGCGACCATTACGGCGAGAAGCGGTATCGAAGGGGTCACCATTACCAATAGCCAAGGGACGCTCAACCAGGCCAACGTCACCAGCGATACCCTGGCTCTGGCGGTCAATCGGCTGAGTTCTTCGACGCAAGGCTCGACGGTAACCGCCACAGGTGGTTTTTACCGCGGGGGTGACGCCGGCGCTCAAGTCACAGGCTTGAGTACCCTTACGCTTATCAATACCGAAATCACCGGAACAGGCACCAACAGCGTTGGCTTGAATATCCTCGGTGGTGATGTGCGCGCGACGGCGGGTACCCGCATAAGCGGTGATGCGGCGGGTGTGCGCATGGCCCGCGATCCGTCTCGCTTGGGCAACAACTCGCTGGTCCTGGACAACGCCAGCGTGACAGGCCGTAACGGCGCGGCGATTGTGGTGGATACCGGTATCAGCGCGAATATCGAAGTGCTGAACAATTCCACGCTGCAAGGGAAAGACAACCAACTTCTGATGATAAAGGGGGCCTCCACGGCGGCCTTGAAAGTGGCCAACAGCACCCTGCAAGGCAACGTGAGCGTCGACGGTGGCAGCACCGCGAACCTGACGTTCGATGGCGGACACATGGTCGGCGATGTGGTGAAGGTCGATGATGCCTCGACGGCCAACGTCACCCTGCAAAACGGTTCGACCCTCACCGGCCGCCTCGACAAGGCCAACGGTGTCACCATCAACAGCGGTTCGAACTGGACGCTCACCGGCAATGACAGCATCGGCACACTGGCCATGAATGACGGTCGTGTCAGCTTTGGCGCGGCGGGTGCTCCGGCTACCTACTATCAATTGAATGTCGGGACACTGGCGGGCAACGGTGTGTTTGCCATGAAGGGTGACTTCGCCACCGGCAACCGCGACTTCCTCAACGTTACCGGTGTGGCGACGGGCGACTTCGGCCTGGCCGTGGCCGCCTCCGGGCTGGACGCGGCGTCACCGCAGGCCTTGACCCTGGTGCACACCGCGGCGGGCGATGCGAAATTCTCGCTCGAAGGTGGCCCGGTCGACGTGGGCACCTGGTCCTACGACCTGGCCCGGCGCAGCACGGGGGCAGGGGAGACCGAATGGTTCCTCGACCCGACCACCAAGACCGTCAGCCCCGGCGCGCGCTCGGTGCTGGCCTTGTTCAACGCACCGATCACCATCCTGTATGCCGAGGGTGCATCGCTGCGCAGCCGCATGGGCGAACTGCGTTTCAACGGCGGTAAAACCGGCTTCTGGATGCGTGGCTACGGCAACAAATACAACGTGTCCTCCGGTTCCGGCGTGGCCTATCAGCAGACCCAGCAAGGCCTGTCCCTGGGGGCGGATGTGCGTTTGGGCGAGAGCCAGTGGCTGGCAGGTGTCATGACCGGTTACAGCGATTCCGACCTGAACGTCGAGCAGGGTACATCCGGGACCATCAACAGCTACTACCTGGGGCCATACGCGACCTGGCTGGACGCCGAGACGGGCTACTACTTCGACGCCACGCTCAGGTTCAACCGCTTTCACAATGAAGCCAAAGTCAGCATGAGCGACGGCTCGCGCAGCAAGGGCGACTACCGCAGCTCCGGCATCAGCGCTTCCGCCGAGTTCGGGCGCAACATCAAGCTGGACAAGGGCTACTTCGTCGAGCCGTACGCCAAACTGTCGACCGCGGTGATTCAAGGTAGTGACTATGACCTGGACAACGGCATGAACGCCGACGGTGATCGTGCACGTTCCGTTCTCGGCGAAGCCGGCGCCACCGCCGGCCGTACCTTCAACATGGACAACGGCATGATCGCGCAACCTTATGTGCGTGCCGCCGTGCAGCAAGAGTTCATCAACAACAACCGCGTCACCGTCAACCACGACAACCAGTTCAACAACGATTTGTCCGGCACTCGCGGGCTGCTGGGGTTGGGCGTTGCATTGGCGGTGACCAAGGACGTGCAAGTGCATGCCGATTTCGATTACAGCAACGGTGAGAACATCGAACGGCCGTATGGGGTGATTGTGGGGGGGCGTTGGGGTTTTTAAACGCTTGGTGTGAAGGGTTCCAAAAAAAACGCCTCGCAATGTGCGAGGCGTTTTTTATGCGCGATTATCTAAATCCAACACCGAGGGCGGTGCTCCCCCCTTGTTCATGAACGTCGCCATTCGCGGAAGTAACAATGTTCATACATTTTCTGCTCGGAAATGGCCAAGTAGTGGTGCCTTGGGTTGTCGACCAATAAAGTGCATTGCCCATGGGCCAACGTGAACCATACGCCTGATGAAGTTCATACAGTTCAGCATAACTGGGTATCCGCGCCCCAGCTTGAGTGGCTGCTGTATTGATTCTGGCCCATGTGTCCCTTCCCAGGCCCACGCAATGGATAACACCCGTGACGGTTACGGTGTAGCTCAAGGACTGATTGACCGCATCCTGTACCGTAATGTTAGCAGTGCCGCGACCTCTGACCGTCACCAGTCCCGTGGTATCGACGACCGCCACCGCCGTATTACTGGAGCTATAGGTGTACCCAGGCACACCTCCCGATGCCTGATGTTGCACCGATGTTCCCGGGCCAAACGCTGGAAGGACTTCGGGGTTATTGGGAAGCAAGTAGATTTTCCCGTCCAATGTCACCGGGCTGATATTGAAGTTCAGCGGCGGGGTCGCCGTGTTCACGGTAAAGCGGCGGGCATTGGAAAACTGCCCGGTGCTGACCGCTTTCACCGTGATGCTATGTCCACCCAAGGCCACAGGCAAGGTAGCATTCCAGGTGTCCCCCACGGCTCGCACTATGTGTTTGGGCTCATTGTTATCGTGGATCTGAACCTCATGGTTGGGCGTGACACTCCCTTGAAGGCTCACGGTCGTATCGGTGGTGCTCCCGCCATCTGGCAGCTCGCCACGGGAATCCCTGACGGACGTGATTGTCGGGGCGACATGAGTCGCCACGGTGAAGGTCCGGGTCGGAGACGTTAAATCGCCCTCATCCACGGCGACGAGGTTGTAGGTTTTTTCACTCAATCCACTGATGGACAGGTTCCAGATTGGTCCAGAGCCTTCATCCAATAGGGTATTGCTGTCATACAGCCTGATTTTCCTGTTGGCGCTGGCGGTAACAGTGACCGTGACGGATCGATCATAGGTCGTGCCGCCATTGGGCACCGGTCCCTTGGAGTCAGTGACATTGGTGATATCAGGAGTACCGGCCTCCGCCACGTTGAAGGTGTAAGCCGGAGACTCTAAACCGTCTTCATCCACGGCGACGAGGCGGTAGAGTCTGGCGCTCAACCCACTGATGGGCAGGCGCCAGTTTGGGCCCGTGTCGTTTCCCAATGGGGTATTGCCGTCACGCAGTTCGACTTCCCTGTTGGCGGTGGCCGTGCCAATGACCGTGACGGATCGATCATAGGTCGTGCCGCCATTGGGCACCGGTCCCTTGGAGTCGCTGACATTGGTGATTCTAGGAGCACTGGCCACAGCCACGGTGAAGGTGTAAGCCGGAGACTCTGAACCGTCTTCATCCACGGCGACGAGGCGGTAGGATCTGGCGCTCAACCCACCGACGGGCAGGCTCCAGCTTGGGCCAGTGGCTTCACCCAATACAGTAGCGCCGTCACGCAGCTGGATTTTCCTGTTGGCGCTGGCCGTACCAGTGACCGTGACGGATCGATCATAGGTCGTGCCGCCATTGGGCACCGACCCCTTGGAGTCGGTGACATTGGTGATCTCAGGAGCACTGGCCACCGCCACGGTAAAGGTCCGGGGTGGTTCGGAAACCGCTCCGTCGCCATACAGCGCTTTCGCAGTGAGTCTGTAGGGCTTGACAGCCAGTGAGTTGATCACTTGGTTCCATGTGCCATTCTCGGTTGGAACTTCAAACAGCGACGTTGTCCCATCGAATAGCTCAACTGTCTGATTGGGGCTGGCCGTGCCGGTGACGGTGACGGATCTGTAATAAGTCGTTCCTCCCTCGGGCACTGTGCCTTTGGCGTCGGTAACATTTTTAATCACGGGTTTATCGGCCTGGGCAACGGTAAAGGTCCGGGGCGGTTCGGAAACCGGTTCTTCACCATACAGTGCCCGTGCGGTGAGGGTGTAAGGCTTGAAAGCCAGTGAGTTGATCACTTGGTTCCATGTGCCATTGCCGGTTGGAACTTCAAACAGCGACGTTGTCCCATCGAATAGCTCAACTGTCTGATTGGGGCTGGCCGTGCCGGTGACGGTGACGGATCTGTAATAAGTCGTTCCTCCCTCGGGCACTGTGCCTTTGGCGTCGGTAACATTTTTAATCACGGGTTTATCGGCCCGGGCAACGGTAAAGGTCCGGGGCGGTTCGGAAACTGGTTCTTCACCATACAGTGCCCGTGCGGTGAGGGTGTAAGGCTTGAAAGCCAATGAGCTGATCACACGGTTCCATGTGCCATTGCCGGTTGGAACTTCAAACAGCGACGTTGTCCCATCGAATAGCTCAACTGTCTGATTGGGGCTGGCCGTGCCGGTGACAGTGACGGATCTGAAATAGGTCGTTCCTCCCTCGGGCACTGTGCCGTTGGCGTCGGTAACGTTGTCAATCACGGGTTTATCGGCCCGGGCAACGGTAAAGGTCCGGGGCGGTTCGGAAACCGCTCCGCCGCCATACAGCGCTTTCGCGGTGAGGCTGTAGGCCTTGATAGTCAGTGAGTTGATCACACGGGTCCAGGTGCCATTACCGGTTGGAATTTCACCCAGCGATGTTGCCCCATCGAATAGCTCAACTTTGTGATTGGGGCTGGCCGTGCCGGTGACGGTGACGGATCTGAAATAGGTCGTTCCTCTCTCGGGCACTGTGCCTTTGGCGTCGGTGACATTGGCAATGGTCGGAGTGATGGCCTCAACCACCGAAAACGTCCTGAGCAGACTGTCCACCGGGGCTGCGTCATACAGGGCACGGGCGAGAATGTGGTAATTCTTCACAATCAGATTGGTCAGCACCTTCGTCCAGATGCCGCCATTATCAACATCGACGGGTCCAAGTGACATGGAACCGTCAAACAGTTCAACCTTCTCGCCCCGCGTCGCCGTCCCGGTGATGGTCACTTGCCTGAAGTAAGTGGATTCGCCCTCGCCGACCGTACCTTTCGGGTCAGCCACGTCAGTAATCTCCGGCGTCAGGTAGTCGTACCGGGTTTTGACGGTCAGCGCCAGACGCGGAAACTCGATGGCCGTGTGTTCCTGCGAGTCGCCATCGAAGGCAACCTTGCAGATCACCGTCGCCGGTGAAGCATGACCCAGTTTCAACAGTTCGGATCTGAGGAGGGTTTCATTGAGGCCGTTGGCGAGTTGTGTCTGTGTGATCTCCGTACCGTCGAGCAGTTCAATCGTGTGAGTCGCACCGGATGCGGTCTTGCCTTGCAGCCTTAGCCAGATGCGTTGTTTGAGCGCGATAAATGGCCATTTATCGACAGTGACTCTGGCGTCGCCGGCAAAGGTCATCAGGTCAAGGATGCCGTTGGGGGCCTGGGGCACTTGTGGGCGCGGAAGCTGGTTATCGGGATCTTGAAACCTCAACACATTGAGGGTCAGCAAATCGGAGGGTTTCCAGAAATTGTAGCGCTTGACCTCATAGGACACTGCAACGCTTTTACCGATGTTCGGCCCTACGACAGAGGACGGCAGAGAGAACTTCACCCGGCCACTGGCGTCTGCCGGTAATTCCAGATCTTCCGATGTGCCCGCACCGGGTGTGCCGCGCCATTTCAAGGCAATGGTGTCCAGTGCCGGATCCATGTTTGCGTATTCGACCGATACGTCCACGCCCTGGGTCGCATTCATGGGATCAAGCTCGTCATCCGGGGCCTGAATCACCCTCGGTGGCGGAAGCTCTCCCACCAGTTGACCAATCAACAGATTCAGCGTCGCCGAGTAACTCGTCAGGCCGGTGCCGGCGTGTTTGAGGGTGTACCTGACCTTGACGTACTGCCCGATGTTGGCCGAGACAAACCAGGCGTCGACCCGGAAGTTTACCGGCTTGCCCGCAATGACGGACGTGATCGGTAGCCAGTCGCTGGTACTGCTGCCAGCGCTGATACCCGTCCAGTAATACGTCAGAATGTCGCCTTTGAGCGTCCCGAGGTATTCGATCCGTACCGTGGCGTTATCGAAAATTTTTGACGGGTCCAGCACGTCGTCGTCGGCCTCCACTACCTTCGGCGCCGGCAGCGTGGCCCGGATGGCCTTGACATCGACCAGCAGGTGCTCGGATTCGCTGACCCCATAAATTGCCGCTTTATCGTTGGACACCACATACGACAAATCCAGCTTGCCGTCAGCCAGAACGGCGATGTGTTCACTCAGCACGTAAATCGTGATCTTCTTGCGCTCGGCGTCCCCCTGGCTGACGGTGTACTCCTCGCCATGGACATAGGGCTGACCATTGGATCGGGTGCCCAGCCATCTCAGGTTGATGAAGTCGCCGTTGGTCATTCCCGGGTAAGTGATGTCTACGGTGGCAATGGAGTTGTCAGGCTCGAGGAGGTTGCCGACCAGCTCCCGAATGGTCGGTGCCGGATGCGCATACACATCGCCGATCACACTGGCGAAGGCGCGTTTGGAGGAGAGCGGTGGACCGCCATTGAGTTTGGTCAGGACGTAGGAGGCGTCGGCCGAGCCCATGGCGATGGCGCGGACCTCGGCGTAAGGCACCATGAAATCCTTGACGCTGGGGATGTTGTCCACGGTCCATGATTCGGTATGAATCAGCGGGTTGCCAGTGAGCGGCGTGCCGATCCAGGTCATCGTGACCGTATCGCCCAGGTCGAAATCAGTGCCCACGACCAGGACTTGTACTGTCACGTCTTTCTGGTTCAGTTTCTTGAGGTCGATCACACCGTTGTCCGACTCCCGGATCATCGGTGGGTCCAGACGCCAGGCGCCTGCCTCCACCCGCACGGTGGTGGCTTGCGACCATTGTTCGGAGTAGTTCCAGACTTCGTCGTGGACCTCGTATTGCACCATCAGTGCCGCGCTGTCGCCGCCCGCCAGTATGTCGGCCTGCGTGGCGGTGATCACGATAGGCTCGGAGCCATCAACTTGTGCCGTCGTGACAAAGTGAGGTGCCAGATAAGCGCTGCCCCATTTCACCTGGACCACATCGCGCACGGCGATGTTCGGGTACACGCCGATGGTCATGGGCACGCCCCTTTGCGCCCACTCGGCATCCACGCCGTTTTTGATCACGTCTTCCGGCAGTTGCGCAATATGCAATTCGGAATGGCCCGGTAGATGAGGGTCTTTGTCGCGCCCGGCCGGCCGATCCAGTTTCACCAACAACCGCAACGGCACGGCCGGGTCATCGGGTACGGGTTCACCCTGACGGGTCAACACGTAGTAGACCTCCTCGACCCAGCCGGAAACGATAGCCTCGGCATCCAGGAAAAAAAACACGGTCTTGTCGACTTCATCTGGCTCGACAATCCGGGTAAGGAGCTTCTTGGTGCCCCAGTAGATATCCAGCGTATCGCCGGCGAGCATTGGAAAGCTGTAAGCGTTGACGGCACACAAAATGCCTTCGGGGTACTCTTCGACGGCGTGGATGTTGAGGCCACCGTCACCGTCAACGACCGGATGCGTCATGCCGGCAATCAGCAAGGGGCGTAGAGCAAGAGGGGAAATGGCGGCCGGGAAAACCGGAAACAGAAACGAGCGGAAATGCGACATGGAAAAAGCCCTCGTCGATGTGATGCTATTCAGGTGCGAATAGATCGTTCGATTGGGCCCCAGGTCGGGGGTGTTGGCTACTGTCAGAAATAACAGGTTGGGGTGGGTTTTCGATGAGTGGTAGGTGTTTTGCCTGGGCTGATTTGAGTGACAGATTTTGGTGCTGATGCAGGGCATGACATGAGGGGGGGCAGGCCGGGCGAGTATTCGGTGATGTCGATTCAACGTTGATTGTAATTAGACTCTCAGGAGTTGAAAAAAGGGGCAGATAAGCGAATCCGTCCCCTTTTCCTTTTTTTACCCCTTACTCAGTCGCCTTTTCTCGTCCCCTATCTATCAGGTGATGGGTAATCTGGCTCCGCTGGAGTAGACACACTGTTGTGGCGGGGCGGTTGACCTCACCACAGTTTCTTGAAGAAACATCAGCATACCTACAGAACATCGCAATCGAGTCAGTATTGAGCAGTTGCATCACTAAACTGAGCAGATTTATTATTTCAAATAAATCTGCTCAGTTTTTTTCTAGAGAGATCAGGGTGTAAGTACATATACTGAATTCAATATGTTAGTTCAAAATGATCCAGGCATCTAGCTTTGAAAAAAGAAATTTTAGTAATTCTATCTGCTGAAAACTCAAATTTGTTCTCTCCCGGATGCGTTTGTAATGTTATGTCTTCAGTTTTTGCGTTTCCATAATGAATTCTGAATGCTGTAGTGTTTGTGTCATTTAGAGTAAATGAAGAATGCCAAAAAACAACTTTCGAACACGGTTGGTCGAAGATGACTTGTAGTTCCCGGTAGGTTGGTCCTGGATTATAACTAGCGTTAAACGGATCAATAACCATACCTCGTGAATGCTCTGTCTCGTATTGAGGCCTACGGATGTGGCCATAGCCGGTACCTGCTGGCCTAACAGTCATAGTCAGTGTCATGTACTTACATTTGACAACAGTCCCATCGCGGAGATCCATGTATTCCATGTCATCAAAGTTTTCAATTAATGCTGGCTTGGCAACGAGAATGCGCCAAGGATCCGAGACGGGTTCGCTGCCATACAGCGCCTTGGCAGTAAAACTGTGGGCGGCCAGGCTCAGGCCCGTCATGGGATGGGTCCAAATGCCGGTCGTGAGGTGGGCGGTAGCCTTGCCTTTGGAGGTGGTGCCGTCAAACACCTCGACCTGTTGGCCCTTGCTGGCGGTCCCCGTGAGGGTGACGGCGGTGTCGACGGTGGTGCCGTTTTGAGGGATTTCAACGCCCTTGGAGTCTTCGGCCTTGGTGATCGTCGGCGTCACCACCTCGAAGGCCTTGATCGTGTAAGTGCGTACGGGAAAAACCACGGCCTCGTTCTCATTCGTGCTCTTGTTGAGTGTCGCTTTACACTCGATGGTCAGGGTACTGCCATCTTTCAAGGTTCGAAGGATGGCGGCAGTGAGGCCGCGATTTTGAAAGCCATTGTCGATCCACTGCTGAGAGACAGCTGAACCCGGTACGATACTGTAGTAATAGTGGCTGTTGTCAGCGTAGGTACCGCTCAGAATCATCCAGGCACGCTGACCAGCGCTGATCAACGGCCAGACGCCAATGCGAGAGGCGGTATTGGCGGTCAGGTTACCCACATTGAATTCGGGGCCTTCGCCATTGTTGTCGGCAGCCAGGATCAGGGGCTTGGGCAGTTCGCTTTGCGGCAGATTCTGTACCGCCAGGCTCAACGGCAATGACGCAACAGGTTTGCCGTCCCGGGTAACGGTAAACGTCACAGTCACCGTTTTGCCCAGGTTGAACGCCAGCACCGTGACCGGCAGTTCAATGTTCAGACTCGTCTCACTGATCGGCCTGGCTGCGGTGGTGTGGGAAGCCTCGGCATGGCTGCCGGGCGCCGCGGCCCAGGTCACGCTCAGCAGGTCGGTCAGCAGCAACCCTTCCGGCGGCACCTCGGCCGTCAGCGCTTCCACGGCGTTCATCGGGAGCAAGGTTTTGCCGTCCGGTTCGGCCTGGCGGATTTTCGGCGGGTCGAGCGCCAGTGCCGCGCCCACACTGAAGTCCAGTGGCTGTGAATGCCGGGTACGTTCCCCCGCCCGCTCGACGAAGTACCTCGCCCGCACGGTGCCGCCCTCGTTGCCCTTGATCAAATCGGCGTTGATGGGGAAGGGCACCGGTTTACCGGCGGTGATCGAGCTCAGGGTGACGAAGTCGCTGGACAGGCCGGTTTTCGAGCCCACCCACTCGCGTGTCACCGTGTCGTTGGCCAGGGTATTGAGCCAGGTGGCGGTCAGCGTGGTGCCGTTGCGGTCCGGGTCGAGAACGTTGTCGACCACACCGGCTACCGTCGGCGCCGGCAGCTCCAGGCGCGGCTCGCCAACATTGAGCAGTGCGGCATGTTCGGACTCGCGGACCGCATTGAGCGCACTGTAGTGATCCAGCTTGGCCAGCACACTGTCGTCGCTCAGCAATTGGTAATAGAGCTCCAGCGTGCCGCCTTCCAGGGGCTTGATGTGGACGCCGTCAACGGTGATGTACAGCGGTTCTCCGGCGCTGATGTCGCCATGGGTGATGGGGCGCAATGGCAGGTCGGGCAGGGACGGGGTGAGATCCGGCAGGGTGCCGAGCCAGAACAGTTTGATCGCCTGACCGGCCTCGAACGAAGCATCGAACAGGATTTCGATGCGCGTGTCTGGCAGGTCCGGATCGAGTGCCCCTTGCGAGGCGTCTTTGGCGATTGGCGCCTTGAGGCGCTGGAGTTCGCCGATGACGCTGATGAACTGCCCTTTGGAATGAAATTCGGCCGAGCCATCGGCTTTCTGGAGGCGGTACGACAGCACCATCTGGGTCTTGGCCAGGCGTCGCAGCAGCGCATTGTCGATCGATATTTCAAGGATGGTAGGAAAGCTCTCCAGGACCTTGCCCGGCAGTTCCTGGTCGATCGGTGTCCCTTCCACCGGCGTGCCTTTGAGCTTGAGGAAGATGGTGTCGCCCACCGCGAAAAACTTTTTGTCCATGGCAATGACTTGCCCGGTGCCCTCGGCATCGCCCAGCTTGTCGAGATCCAGCACATTGTTAAGCGTTTCCTCGAGCAGTGGCGCCTCCGGGCGCGCCGCGTCGATGCTGACCACCACCCGTTGGGCGGCACTCCAGTCCTCGGAGCGGTTGTCGACCTTGTCGTAGAGTTCGAACACCACCGCCAGCCCGGTGCTGTCAGAGTCCCCCGCGTCACGGATCGTGGCCTCGTCGACATGAATGACGATAGGCGTTTTGCCGTCGGCCTGATCCTGGGTCAGGGGCGGGTTGAGCACGAAAACGCCGCCCCAGCTCAGGCGGATCACATCGCCGGGGCTAATGTCCGGGTAGAGGTCAATCCCGATGTCGACGCCATCGGCCACGTTGTCCTGATCGATGCCACCCTCGAGAATCTCGCGGGGAATGTGCATGATCAGCTTGGAGTGGCCCGGCGTGTCGTTGTCATCCTTGCCGCCGGGGCGGGTGAGTTTGACCAACACCTTCATCACTTCGGAGGGCTCGGCCGTCTGGCCCAGACGGGTCACGGCGTAGGAGACATCGACGTTGCCGGCAAGGATGTGCCGTGCCTCCACGAACATCCGCAGTTCCGTGTTGACCTCTGAAACGTCCACGGTCTTTTGCAGCACCTGATTGCCCAGGCCCCAGAAAATTGCCAGGCGGTCGCCTTGGCCCATGACCCCCCACGGGCCGGCCAGACATTGCAGGCCATGGCGCGGGAAGTTGTCCAGCACCGCCGCGATGTTCAGGCCCCAGACATCGGGGTTGCTGGAGATCGGCTCCCTGGTGCGTCCGGGAATGTCCAGCTCGCGCAGGAGGTTGATGTGGTTGTCGGGGGAACGGGACGAGGCCATGGGCGGGACTCCGGTCGAGGGAAGGGGACGGAGTGATTTAAAGCCTGAAGGGGTGGGGCTGCCTACTGTCAGATCTGACAGGTCGGGAGGGGTTTCCGATAAGTGGTAGGGGGTTGTCGCCAGGGTCAGGGGCCTTTTTACAGGGTCTTCTGCCGCAGGATGTAAACCGTCACCAGCACCGCACTGGTCAGCATGAAACCCCGTGCCCAGGGCTGCGCTACCAGGTAGCAGGAGAGCAGGATGCTCGCCCACATCAGGCCGATGGCGTAGACCTTGCTCTTGAGCGGGATGCCGTTACCGTCGAGGTAATCGCGAATCCAGGGGCCAAGCCGTGGATGCTCGACCAGCCATTGATAAAAGCGCGGCGAACTGCGGGCGAAGCAGGCGGCCGCCAGTAGCAGGAAAGGGGTGGTGGGCAATACCGGCAGGAAAATCCCGATCACCCCCAGCGCCACGCTCAGCCAGCCGATGGCCAGCAGCCCGTAGCGCAACATCAGGGGGCGGTTGCCTATGGGGTTGTCCATAGGCCGGATCTTAGTGGTGACGGGGCTTGAGGATCGCCGGTTTTTCGTCTGGTGCGTTGCACAGCAGGTACAGCGCGGTCAGGGCTTCCGGGATCTGCACGATCATGTCGTCCATCAGGTTGGCATCTTTGGCGATGTCTTCGAACTCCGGCTGCTCGTCGAACAGGCCCGAGCCGACCATGATCGGCAGCAGCATTTCGCTGACTTCTTCTTCGGCGCTTTCGAACCAGGCCGCTTCGCGCAGGAATACGCCTTCCATGAAGCCGATGCACCAGCCGCGCAGCTCGGAATCGTCCGGGTCGTCGCCCAGGTCCAGCTCGCACGGCAGCTCGAACTCTTCGTCGGAGGCCAGTTGGCGGGCGATGTGGGCCTTGAGGCCGATCAGCGTGGCTTCGATCTCTTCGCGCTGGGCTTCGCCGCTGTAATGCGGCTCTTCGGCGAAGAGGGCGTCGATCCACTCACGATCAGGAACGACTTCGGAACAGATCGACAGCGCGGTGAGGTAGCCGTGGGCGGCCACGTAGTCCAGCGCCTCGTCATGCAGTTCATCGGCGTCGAGGAAGACTTGCAGGCGGGTTAGTTGCTCAGCGAAGGACATTAAAGGGCTACCTTGGGGAATGTTCGATGCGGGAATTCTAGGCCTTCTTGAGCGCTTGGGCCAGCCGCACGGCATATTTGCACCGTATTCCCTGTAGGAGCGAGCCTGCTCGCGATAGCGGTGGTTCAGGCGAAATCAATGTTGACTGTGATGGCCTCATCGCGAGCAGGCTCGCTCCCACAGTGTTCCCACAGTTTTTTTGCACATCAGGTTTGCCGGTGTCTTATCAGCGGTGCCCTTTGCCGGACGGGGCTCGGGTATACTCGCGCGTTTTGTGATGCCCTGCTGGCGTCACGGCTGAAATGTAAAGCGTCATGCAATGCGCACTTACGATTTGTCGGTGCGGCGTTGCGGGTTCTGAGCCAGCCTTGCAGGGATGTTTCGGTGATTTTTGGAGTTTCTATGCTCGAACAGGCTCAACGCGTCCTCAAGGACATCTTCGGCTACGACAGTTTCCGTGGCCGCCAGGGTGCAATCATTGAGCGCGTGGCCAGCGGCGGCGATGCCCTGGTCCTGATGCCTACCGGCGGCGGCAAGTCCCTGTGCTTCCAGGTGCCGGCGCTGTTGCGCGAAGGCCTGGCCGTGGTGGTCTCGCCGCTGATCGCACTGATGGATGATCAGGTCGCCACCCTCGAAGAGCTGGGCGTGGCGGCGGCGGCATTGAACTCCACCCTCAGTGCCGAGCAGCAGCGCGACCTCGCCGCGCGCATCCGCCGCGGTGAAGTGAAGATGCTCTACCTGGCGCCGGAACGTCTGGTCCAGCCGCGCATGCTGTCCTTCCTGCAGGGGCTGGACACCGCCCTGTTCGCCATCGACGAAGCCCACTGCGTGTCGCAATGGGGCCACGATTTCCGTCCGGAATACCTGCAGCTGGGGCAGTTGGCGGAAATGTTCCCCGACGTGCCGCGCATCGCCCTGACCGCCACGGCCGACAAGCGCACCCGGGAAGAAATCGTCACCCGACTGCACCTGCAAGACGCCGAGCGCTTCCTGTCGAGCTTCGACCGGCCGAACATCTTTTATCGCATCGTGCCCAAGGAACAACCGCGCAAGCAGTTGCTGGCGTTCCTCGCCGAGCGCCGTAGCGATGCGGGCATCGTGTATTGCCTGTCGCGCAAGAAAGTCGAGGAAGTCGCCGCGTTCCTCAGTGAGCAAGGCTTCCCGGCGTTGCCTTACCACGCCGGGCTGCCCAACGATTTGCGGGCCTACCATCAGAAACGCTTCCTCAATGAGGAAGGCCTGATCATGGTCGCCACCGTGGCGTTTGGCATGGGCATCGACAAGCCCAACGTGCGGTTTGTCGCGCACCTCGATTTGCCGAAATCCCTTGAGGCCTATTACCAGGAAACCGGTCGCGGCGGCCGTGACGGCCTGCCGGCGGATGCCTGGATGGCCTACGGCCTGCAAGACGTGGTGATGCTCAAGCAGATGCTGCAGAACTCCGAGGGCGACGAGCGTCACAAGCGCCTGGAGCAACACAAGCTCGACGCCATGCTCTCGCTCTGTGAAGAAACCCGCTGCCGTCGGCAAACGCTGCTGGCCTACTTCGACGAAGACATGCCCGAGCCCTGCGGCCACTGCGACAACTGCGTCGACGGCGTGCAGACCTGGGATGCCACCGAGCCTGCGCGTCAGGCGCTGTCGGCGATCTATCGCACCGGTCAACGCTATGGCGTCGGGCACCTGGTGGATGTGTTGCTGGGCAAGGACAACGAAAAAGTCCGCAGCTTCGGCCATCAGCACCTGTCGGTGTATGGCGTTGGCAAGACGATGGCGGAGGGCGAATGGCGTTCGTTGTTCCGCCAGCTGGTGGCCCGTGGCCTGGCGGACATCGACCTTGAAGGCTACGGCGGCCTGCGCCTGAGCGACAGTTGCCGGCCGCTGCTCAAGGGTGAAGTGACCCTGGAGTTGCGCCGCGATCTCAAGGCGCAAACCGTGGCGAAAAGCAGCAAGAGCCAGGCGAGCCAACTGGTCCGTGGCGAGGAGCGCGAACAATGGGAAGCCTTGCGCGCCCTGCGTCGCAAACTCGCCGAAGAACATGGCGTGCCGCCGTACGTCATCTTCCCCGACTCGACCTTGCTGGAAATGCTGCGCAGCCAGCCGACCTCGCTGGCGGAAATGGCCAGGGTCAGCGGTGTCGGCGCGCGCAAGCTGGAGCGCTACGGCGAGGCCTTCCTCGAAGTGCTCGGCGGCCAGGTCGAGGCGCCGAAACCGGTGGCCGACGTGCGTCACGAACTGATCACATTGGCGCGGGCCGGGATGACGCCGGTGCAGATCGCCGGTCAGTTGCAGTGCTCGGAAAAGAACGTCTACACCATGCTGGCCGAAGCGATCGGCAAGCAGCAGTTGTCGTTGGAACAGGCGCTGGATCTGCCTGAAGATCTGATGGGTGAAGTGCAGGACGCCTTCCTCGACGGCGAAGGTGAGTTGCCGCCGGTTTCCGAGATCGCCGCGCTGTTCGCGGGCCGGGTGCCGGAAGGGGTGTTGTACTGCGTTCGGGCGGCGTTGCAGTCGGAGTTCGAGATTTGAGACATCCGTAGTGCTGATGTAACGATTCACTACAGATCAAGCCTTGCCTCAAGTCGAGGCTCATGCTTAGCTGACTAATAATTAGCTTTTATTTATTTTAGTCTGATCATGAGTGTTTTATGCCGTTAACCGATCAACACCGCTTTGGCATGCAATTGGCCCAGATGTCCCGTGGCTGGCGTGCCGAACTGGACCGCCGACTGGCGGGCATGGGCTTGTCCCAGGCGCGCTGGCTGGTGCTGCTGCACCTGGCCCGTTTCGAAGAAGCACCGACCCAGCGTGAGCTGGCACAAAGCGTTGGCGTTGAAGGCCCGACCCTGGCCCGTTTGCTCGACAGTCTGGAAAGCCAGGGCCTGGTGCAACGCCAGGCAGTGCTGGAAGACCGTCGGGCGAAGAAAATCGTGCTCTGCGCCCCGGCGCGTCCCCTGATCGAACAAATTGAAACCATTGCCACGCAACTGCGTCACGAACTGTTCGAAGGCGTCGATGAGGCGGATTTGAAGGTGTGCATGCGGGTTCACGGGCACATCCTGGGCAATCTTGAAAAGTCTTGAGGCATAACCGAACGCCAGGTTTTTGAGATAGCGCATTGGGCAAACTATAAGAACTACTCGGCCATATCGTGTTCGTAACGGATGTACGAACGCGTACGTGTAGTTTCTGTAGATCTCAAGGATGCTCATGCTCAAGTGTTGGCGATTGGTTTTACGCGGTGGTTCTCAGTGGTTGCTGGCTGGGGCCGCTGTCACTTACTCGGCATGGGCGCCTGCGCTGGGCCTGGGTGAAATCACCCTGCATTCGGCGCTGAATCAACCGCTGCGTGCCGACATCGCACTGGTGGATGCCGCTGGCGTGGAGGAAAACCAGCTGTCGGTGAGTCTGGCAACAGCGGACGAGTTCAGCCGTGCCGGGGTCGACCGGGCATTTTTCCTCAACAACCTGACGTTCACCCCGGTGCTGCGTGGTAATCGCAGCGTGATCCAGGTGACCTCCGGCAAGCCGGTCAGTGAACCCTTCCTGAATTTCCTCCTGCAACTCAATCAGCCTAATGGGCGATTGCTGCGTGAGTACACGGTACTCATCGATCCGCCGGGTTCCCCAAGTGTTGTTCCGGCCGCCGATGAACCGGTTTCGAGTTCCTCTGCGTCAGCATTCCCCCGTGTTCAACCGGTCGTGGCACCGTCACCCGTGGCCAAGGCGCTGCCCGAAACGGACGTCGCCGTGGTTGATCCCGCGGTCGAGCAACTGGCCGCCAGCACCCTGCAAAACCATCAGTTGCAAACCACGGTCGATGAGCTCAGCGCGAAGCTACAAGGCCAGGATGAGCTGATCGCCGACCAGAAAAAACAGTTGGCTGAACTGCAAACACAACTGGCGGAACTCAAAAAGGTAAAGGCGCAACCCATTGCATCCGACGTGGCGGCGCCAGCCCCCGCCATTGCTGAAAACCCCGGGATTGGCTGGTTGCCGATTGCCGGCGTGATGGCGTTGCTGGCGCTGGGCTGGTTTGTTCGCCGTCGACACCAGCAGCATCAGGCCGCAGCTTCAGAGGCGCTGCCGTCGCAGCCTGAACCGTTGGCGGAGCTTTTTACCGAGCCTGTGACGTGGCCCACCGTCAGGCAACCAGTCGTGGTGCCGGCCAACGATGAGCTGGAGTGGGCCGACAGCAGTCGTTCCACCTCGGTCGCTGCTGCCGTGGCGGTGGTTCCGGGTCTGGCGATAACCGGGGAATCCACCACTGACGATGAGTACCGGCTCAACCTGGATGAGCTATCCATGGCGTCGAATTGGGACGTGATCAGCCCAGGCGGGAACCCGCAGCCGGCTGCTCTGGCCATGGTCGAGCCTGCTTTCGAGTTGGAGGCGCAACTCGCTCCGCCGTCTCGACAGCCTCCGGTCGGGCTATCATAGCGGCGTCGTCAAACTCTGGAGTCACGTTCCATCATGACCGTCAGCAAACCGGAAATCGTCATCACTTATTGCACGCAATGCCAGTGGCTGTTGCGTGCGGCCTGGCTGGCCCAGGAACTGCTCAGCACCTTTGGTGATGATTTGGGCAAAGTCTCCCTGGTGCCGGGCACCGGCGGGGTCTTTCATATCTACTGTGACGCCGTACAGATCTGGGAGCGCAAGGCCGACGGTGGCTTCCCCGAGGCCAAAGTGCTCAAGCAGCGGGTCCGCGACCAGATTGATCCGGACCGCGACCTGGGGCACAACGACCGCACTCAGTGAGACGCGGCCTCGGCTGCAATGGCTGTCTTGCTTGAACCGCTCGAGAACCGGCTGGACACCACAATTGCCACAATGATCAGCACGCCCCCCAGCAACATGCGCAGGGTCGGGTTTTCGTTGAACAGCAGCCACGCGACGGTGATGCCGTAGACCGGCTCCAGGGCAAACACCACGGCGGCGGTGCGTGCCTTGATCACCGCGAGGCTGGCGACGAACAGGCTGTGGGCGACACCGGTGCAGAACACACCAAGCAGGCCGATCCACAGCCAGTCGATGGCACGCACTTCGCTCAATTGAGGCGCCGCCACCGGCAGCAGGCACAGGGCAACCACCACGTTCTGGCACAGCGCCGCCTGTACCGGCGGGACTCGCCCGGAACTGGCACGGTTGGTCAGTGACAGCAAGGCGAACAACAACCCGGAACCCACGGCCCACAGCAGGCCGGTGGTGGCGCCACTGGCCAGGTCAAAATCGGGTGTGACCAACACCAGGCCGACACTCACCAGCAGCACCAGCACAATTTCATTGGCGCGAATGCGCTCGCGGAAGATCAGCCCTTCGAGGATCACGGTAAAGGCCGGGAAACTGGCGAAGCCGAGCGTCGCAATCGCCACGCCTGCGACTTTCACCGCAATGAAGAAGCTCACCCAGTGCCCGGCCAGCAACAAGCCGCTGAGCAGCAGCCGACGCCAGTCCACCGCTTCGAGTTTCTGCCAGCGTGTCTGGCTGGCGAACCGTGCAAAGAACGCCAGTGCGAGCACGGCAAACGCGGCACGGCCGAATACGATAATCGCCGGGGACGCGGCAGCCAGTTTGCCGAATACGCCGGTCAGGCCGAACATCAATGCGCCGATATGCAAGGCGCCAAGGGCGGTACGGGGAGTCATTGCAATCCTTAACGACAAACGAACAGAGGCCTCATTGAAGCGCGTATTGGCTCATCAAGTCTGTCGGCAAACTCGCGTTATTTGTCGCCAGCCTCGCGCCGCAGTTTTCCGGGTGATGCCCCGAACTCGCGCAGCACCGCCGCCGCGAAGGCACTCTGGGAGCTGTAGCCGACGCGGCTGGCAACCTCGCCGATGGGCAGCGCCGAGCTACGCAGCAAGCCCGCCGCGATGTGCAGGCGTCGGCTGCGGATGTAATCCATCGGCGTCTGCCCGCATTCGGCCATGAACCGTGCATGCAAACGGGCACTGGAGAGGCCCGCGACCCGGGCCAGGTCGGCCACTTGCAACGGGTACGCCGCGTATTGATCGATGTGTGCATTCAGCGCCGCATAGGGCAGGCGCCGACCGCCGACAGCCTCGGGTCTGGCATTGTTGAGACTGGCCAGCAACAGCACCGCGCCTTGTTGAGCGATCAGCGGATCATCCACCGGACTGTTCGCCAGCCAACTGACCAATTGGCTTTGCCCGGCGTCCAGGGGCAGGCGCCCGGCGTTGTCGAGCAGGCGTCGGCTGGGCTCGGCGTGATCGCCCAACGACTGGGCGACCCATTGTTCGCCGGGGACATCCAGCACCAGGCAGCGGCTGCCATTGGCGCTGCCACAGGCGTGATGCGCTCCGGAGGGCACCACCACGAAGCTCTGCTGGACCACCTGGCTGCCACGGCCGTCGACCTCGAAATCCAGCGCGCCCGAAAGCCCGAACACCAGTTGCGCGTGTTCGTGGCTATGGACGATCAGGTCATGGCTGTATTGGCGAAGCGTGAGGATCGGTCTCATCGCGGGTCTCCCGGTTCAGGGCATCAGTCTACACCGAGCGGGCCAACAAGCGCTGTCACAGGACTGACTTGGCGCTGTCATGGACCATTAACCGGCTCGGGGCAGACTTGGCAAAACTTGCCAGAGGGTTGCCCATGACCAGCGCCGAGCTCGCCAAACCCACCCGTAAGCAACGCGTACGGACTTTATGGATTTCCGATGTGCATTTGGGCACCCGGGATTGCCAGGCTGAACACCTGTCGCAGTTTCTCAAGGGCTACCACGCAGACAAGATCTACCTGGTGGGCGACATCATCGACGGCTGGAAACTGCGCGGCGGCATGTACTGGCCGCAAGCGCACACCAACGTCATCCGCCGCCTGCTGACCATGAGCAAGCGTGGCACCGAGGTGATCTATGTCACCGGCAACCACGACGAATTCCTGCGCCGCTATTCGAAACTGATCCTGGGAAACATCCAGTTGGTCGACGAAGCCGTGCACGTCACCGCCGACGGCCGGCATCTGCTGGTGATCCATGGCGACCAGTTCGATGTGATCACCCGTTACCACCGCTGGCTGGCGTTTCTCGGTGACTCGGCCTACGAATTCACCCTGACCCTCAACCGCTGGCTCAATCATTGGCGCGCGCGATATGGCTACGGCTACTGGTCGCTGTCGGCCTACCTCAAGCACAAGGTGAAAACCGCAGTCAGCTTCATCAGCGACTTCGAAGAAGCCATCGCTCATGAATGCGTCAAGCGCGAACTGCACGGAGTGGTGTGCGGGCACATTCACCATGCCGAGATTCGCAAGGTCGGCGAGGTGGACTACCTCAATTGCGGCGACTGGGTGGAATCGTGCACCGCGCTGATCGAGCACTGGGATGGCACGATCGAGTTGTATCGCCTGGCGGATGCCCAGGCGCGGGAGGCGCAGGTGAAGGCGGCCGGGGTTGCAGAGTTGGCCTGATGATCAATGTGCCTGTGCGGGCCTCATCGCGAGCAGGCTCGCTCCTACAGTTGATTTTTGCTGAATACAGAATCTGCTCGCGCCGCAAAACCCTGTAGGAGCGAGCTTGCTCGCGATGGACCGCGAAGCGGTCCCGCTGGATCTGTCAGGCTGGCGAATGCTCCTGCATCGCCGCCTTGTAGATCGAATTCCTGGGGTGCGCAAACAGGCGCTCCATCATCGGTTCGAAAAAGCTCAATGGCAGCGTGTCGTACGCCGGGTCAAACGCCGCCGCATCGTACCTGGCGCAGAATTCGACGGTCGCCTGGTACTGCGGATGGTCCTGGAATTGCTCGCGCAGATGCCGGTCCATGCCCAGGTGATGGAAGAAGTAGTAGCCCTGGAAAATCCCGTGCTTTTCCACCATCCACAAGTTCTCGGCGCTGACGAACGGCTTGAGGATCGCCGCCGCGATGTCCGGGTGATTGTAGGAGCCCAGGGTGTCGCCGATATCATGGAGCAGGGCGCAGACCACGTACTCTTCATCGCGGCCATCGCGCCAGGCGCGGGTGGCGGTTTGCAGGGAGTGGGTCAGGCGATCCACCGGGAAGCCGCCAAAATCACCCTCCAGCAGTTTCAGGTGCGCCACGATCCTTGTCGGCAATTGTCGGGCGTACGCGCTGAAGTCCGCGGCGATGATCGCCCAGTCTTCCTGTGTGCCGTCCTTCATGTGGGTGAAGCGGGCATTGGCATTCATGGGCAACTCTCTTGTGACGGGTGTCAGCTAGAACGGTACGCGCCCCAGGATCATGTCCCGGTACATGACGAAATCGCCGAGCAGGCTATAGATGGGATGTTGGAACGTTGCCGGGCGGTTCTTTTCGAAGAAAAAATGTCCGACCCAGGCAAAGCTGTAGCCTGCCAGCGGCAGGGTCCACAACAGCATCCAGGCTCCGCGACCAATGGTCAGCGTCAGAATCAAGATAACCAGGGTGGTGCCGATAAAGTGTAAACGGCGACAGGTACTGTTGCTGTGCTCACTGAGGTAGTAAGGATAGAACTCAGCGAAGCTGTTGAATCGTTTGACGTTTTCCACGACAGCGATCTCTGTGGTTATTGTTCTTGCTGCAAGTTGTTCAGCGGGTAGCCTATTTGAGTCTAGAGTGATCAAAGGCATCAGCCAGTGACAATAGGCGCCACTTTAGTATCCTTCGGTCAATAGCCGTAGCATTCGGCCACCATGTAAGAAAACGCCATGAGCGAACGAACGACTTCTGCAAGCTGGGCGATGGGGATTGTCAAAGCGCTGGAGATGGACGGCCTGGATTGCCGGGTTCTGTTCAAGCAGCTGGGACTCGACTACGCGGCACTGGATGATCTCGACGCACGCTTCACGCAAGACTCCATGACACGGCTATGGCAGCGCGCGGTCGAGCTGTCCGGCAACCCGGCCATCGGCCTGAACATGGGCAAGGTGGTGCGACCGGCGCAGTTTCATGTGGCCGGTTACGCCTTGATGTCCAGCCGGACCCTGGCCGAAGGCTTTCAGCGTCTGGTGCGTTTTCAGCGGATCATCGCCGAAAGTGCCGACCTGAGCTTCCAACTACTGGAAGAAGGTTACGCGCTGATTCTGACGGTGCATGGCGATCATCTGCCGCCGACCCGGCAAAGCGCCGAAGCTTCGCTGGCCTGTGCCCTGGGGCTGTGCGGCTGGTTGACCGGGCGTACGTTGCAACCACGCAAAGTGTTGTTGCAAGGCGCCGAGCCGGTCAATCTGGAACCCTATAAACAAGCCTTCCATGCACCGCTGGTGTTCAACGCGCCTTTCGATGCGCTGATTTTCGAACGCGCCGATATGGAAGCGCCGCTGCCGACGGCCAACGAAGCCATGGCGTTGCTGCATGACCGCTTTGCCGGCGAGTACCTGGCGCGTTTTTCCGAAAGCCGCGTGACCCACAAGGCGCGGCAGGTGTTGTGTCGCCTGTTGCCCCAGGGGGAGCCCAAGCGCGACACCGTGGCGCAGACGCTGCATCTGTCCCAGCGCACCTTGCAACGGCGTTTGCAGGAAGAAGGCACGAGTTTTCAGGCGCTGCTGGACGATACCCGGCGCGAACTGGCCGAGCAGTATTTGGCGCAACCGACCATGACCTTACTGGAAATTGCCTACTTGCTGGGGTTTGCCGACCCAAGCAACTTTTTCCGTGCTTTCCGCCGCTGGTTCGATGCCACACCCGGCGAGTACCGGATGCGGCTGATGCAATCAGCTGAAGCGATCAATGACGCCAAAATGCCGGAATACAAAGCACAAACACCGTAATGATCTCCAGTCGGCCCAGCAGCATGCCGAACGAGAGAATCCACTTGGCGGCATCCGGCAGGGTGGCGAAGTTGCCCGCCGGGCCGATGGTTTCGCCGAGCCCGGGGCCTACACCGGACACGGTACTGGCCGCGCCCGTGAGGGCGGTCATCCAGTCCACGCCGAGCAGCGACAGCAGCAGTGCAATCACGCAGATGGTGATTGCGAAGAAGAACGAAAAGGTCAGGATCGACCGCACGATTTCTTCGTCGAGGCGGTGACCGTTGTACTTCTGCTTGATCACCGCCCGCGGGTGAATCAACTGGTTAAGGTTGGCCTTGAGCAGGATATAGGCCACCTGGAAGCGGAAAATCTTGATCCCGCCCGCGGTCGAGCCGGAGCAACCGCCGACAAACCCCAGGTAGAAGAACAGCATCAGCGAGAAATTGCCCCACAGGCTGTAGTCCCCCAGTGCAAAACCGGTGGTGGTCACTACCGACGTCACGTTCAGCGCCACATGCCGCAACGCCTCCAGCCAATGCAGCTGGGTCGTCCACCAATACCAGGTGCCGAGCACCAGCCAGGTCACCAGCAGCATGCCGAGCAGGCCTTGAACCTGTTCATCCTTGATCAGCGCCCGACGGTTACCACGCAACATGGCGACATACAGGGTGAACGGCAGGGCACCGAGAATCATGATGACGATCGCGACCCAGTGCACCGCCGGTTGCGGCCACTTGGCCAAAGACTGGTCGGAGGTGGAGAAACCGCCGGTGGAAATCGCCGACATCGCATGGTTGATGGCGTCGAACAGGCTCATCCCGGCCCACCAGAACGCCAGGCTGCCGACAATGGTAATGCCGACGTAGGCCGCCACAATCAAACGCGCCACCATGTGCGAGCGGGGCATGACCTTTTCCGAGCGGTCCGACGATTCGGTCTGGAACAGCCGCATGCCACCGATGCGCAACAGCGGCAGGATCGCCACCGCCATACCGATAAAACCGATGCCGCCGATCCAGTGCAGCAACGAGCGCCACATCAGGATGCCGGGGGACATGGTGTCCAGGCCATTGAGTACGGTTGCGCCAGTGGCGGTGATGCCGGACATGCTTTCGAAGAATGAATCGGTGTAGCTGATGTGCTGGGTCAGCAGGAACGGCAGCGCGGCGAAGATGCACACCACCAGCCAACTGCTGACGGTCAGCAGGTACATGTCCCGGGGGCGCAGGTGAATGTGTTCGGGGCGCCCCGGAATCACCAGCGCCAGACCGGCGACAAAGGTGATCATGCTGGCCCAGAGGAACGACGGCAGATCGCTGGTGCGCTCGAAAATGACCAGCGTGGCCATGGGCACGACCATGGAGATCGCCAGCGTGATCAGGAAGATGCCGATGATGAAACCAATGATCCGTAAGGTCGGCAACGCCATGAGGTCCGCTCGGCTGATAGTGGAAAGGGCGCCATTCTACCTGCGGGGCAGGGCATGTAAACCGGCACTGTCGCGGCAGTTACCGCTAGAATAGCCGCACAAATTTTTCAGGAGGTGGCCGATGCAGGCTCTCGACGCTTTGCTCAACCGTGTTTCCGTTCCACGACTGATTGACCCTGCACCCACTGCCGAGCAGCGCGAGGTGCTGTTTGGCGCTGCCATGCGCGCTCCGGATCACGGTCACTTGCAGCCTTGGCGTTTCCTGACGGTGGAAGGCGCGGCGCGTGAGCAGATGGGCGAATTGCTGGCCGAAGCGGCGAAGTTGCAAGACAGCGAAGTCGGCGAAGCGGCCCTCGACAAGGCGCGCAATGGTCCGTTGCGGGCCCCCTTGGTGGTGGTCGTGATTGCTCGCGTGCAGGATCACGCCAAATATCCGAAGTCCGAGCAGTTGCTGGCGGCGGGTTGTGCGGCACACGGGATATTGCTCGCGGCCTATGCCCAGGGCATTGGTGCGGTGTGGCGTACCGGTGACCTGGCTTACTCGGCCCATGTGGCCAAGGGCTTGGGTTTGGCTGAGGGGGAAGAGGTGATTGCCTTCCTGTATCTGGGCACGCCGCAGAAAGAGCCGCGAGTGGCCGAGAAAGTCGATCTCGCAGAATTCGTCAGCGCCTGGCCGGGTAGACCGTAAACCCTGTAGGAGCGAGCTTGCTCGCGAAGGCGTCGGTCCATCCAGTATTGAGTTGGCTGGCACACCGCTTTCGCGAGCAGGCTCGCTCCTACAGTAGATCCGGGTGGTTCTGAGCCGGCTCAGGGCTGTACGACAGCCCCCGGCACCAACGGCAACTCCAGGCTGGCAATGAACCCGCCTTCCGGGTGATTGGCCAGCACCAGGCTGCCGCCATGTCGCTCCGCCGCGCGGCGGGCGATGGCCAGGCCCAGGCCGTGTCCGGCTGCTGTCTGCCCCGGTGCCCGATAGAACGGCTCACCGAGCTGGTTCAAATATTCGGCACTGACCCCAGGCCCGTGATCGCGCACGGTCACGACGATCCGCTCACCCTGACGCAGCGCCTGCATTTCGATCGGCAGGCCACCCACCGGATTGAAACGCTGGGCGTTGCGCAGCAAATTGTCCACGGCCCGTTCAATCATGGTCGGCCAGCCCTTCAGATTCAGCTGCGACTCGGCTTCGAGGTGGACCAGTTGCTCGGGTGAACCGAGTTGCGCATCCTTTTGCAGGCTATTGAGCAAGGCGTTCAGGTCCACCTCTTCGGCACTGGCGTTATCGGAGTCGACCCGCGCCAATACCAGGATTTCGCTGATCAGTGCTTCCAGTCGGTCGCACTCGCGGGTCAGGCGCGGCCACAGCTGTTCCCGTTCCGGCGGGGTGGCCCGTTCGGCCAGTGCCAGCGCGATACGCAGGCGGGCGAGGGGCGAACGCAGTTCGTGGGACACATCCCGCAGCAGTTGTCGCTGACTGCCAATCAGGCTTTGCAGGCGCGCGCCCATGCGGTTGAAGTCGTTGGCCAGGACGCCGAACTCATCGCGACGGTTGGCCAGTTTGACCAGGCTGTTCTGTTGATAGGTGGTTTGTCCAAGGTCATGCACCGCTCCGCGCAGACGGCTGAGCGGGCGAGTGATGGAATAGGTCACCAGCAGGCTGAACAGTGTCAGCACCACCAGGGCGATTCCCAGGGCACTGAGCGGCCAAAGCAGGCTCTCGCGGTGCCAGGCGTTCAGTTCCGGATGCGGGATGCGGTAGATGAACAGGTAGGTGTCACCGGTTTTTTCGCTGGTGAACTCATCGGTCAGACGCCGCCATGGCAGGCGCCGGTCATCCTTGTTCTGGCGCGCCTCAAAGGCCGCCGCACGTTTGGGGAAGGTGCCGCGCACCACCGGATCGCCGCTTTCGTTAAGCACCTGAACGTCGATGTGATACTGGCGTTTGCGTTGCTGGAGAATGTCCTGGGCGGCGTCTTCGCCCTGGCTTTCGTAGGTTTGCGTCCACTCTTCGGCCAGTGTGTTGAGGCCCGGGTGGCGGCTGAGAATCCAGGCGTCCTGGTTGAGCATGTGCCCGAGCAGGATGGAAAGCCCTGCAACCAGAGCGATGGCCAGCCAGAAGCTGGCCAGGATACGCCAGAACAATGAACGCACGGAAAATCCTCAAACGATCACAAATCCATGTGGGAGCGAGCCTGCTCGCGATAGTGTCGGCACATTCAACATCGATGTGACTGACAGAACGCCATCGCGAGCAGGCTCGCTCCCACAGTGAGTAGTGTGGTGCCAGACCCAGCGGTGAAAAACCGTTGGGTCCGGGGTCAGCGCATTATTGCGCCTTTTGCGGTTGTTGCGCTTTCCAGGCCTTGAACTCCGCCCACTCGGCGCGACGTTCAGCCTGTTTTTTCTGGATCTCGTCGAATTTCTTCTGTTGATCCGGTTTCAGCACTGCGCGCACGTCAGCTTCGGCTTTCTTGTGGTTGGCCGCCATCTCGTCTTTCATGGCTTTCTGGTCGGCTGGCGAGAGCTTCTCCAGGTACTTGTCGACCAGTTGCTTACGCTCGTGCATCTGCTCGCCCATGATCTTGCGGATCTGCTCGCGCTGTTCGCGACTCAGGTCCAGTTCAGTGTACGGGCCTTTGCCGTGCATGCCGTGCATCTGACCGCCGTGGCGCGATCCGTCCATCGACCCATCCATGGGGCCCGCGCCTTCAGGCATGGCCATGGCAACGGTCGGCAGGGCGGCAGCGAACATCAGAGCGATAAGAGTCTTGCGCATGGTGTATCTCCTTGTCTCGTTCCCGGTACGTTCCGGATGAGTGAAGATTACGCAGATCAAGGTCAGCGGTGGTCAGCGGAGGGTAAAGCTTTGGTAAACATGATTTTCGGCTGACCTGACAAAGCGGCAGCTCCTACGGGGTTCAGAGGCTGTAGTAATAGCCGCGGCTGCGCAGGGCAACGATGCGCGGTCGGCCATCGGGGTGTGGACCGATCTTCTTGCGCAGGTTGCTGACGTGCATGTCCAGGCTGCGGTCGTACAGGGTCAGCTTGCGGCCGAGGGCGATCTGCGCCAGCTCCTGTTTGTCCAGGGGCTGGCCGGGTTGCTTGAGCAAGGCTTCGAGCAGGCGGCTTTCGGAGACGGTGAGGGTGAATTCCTGTTCATCGATGCTGACCACGCCGCGCACCGGGCTGAAACACAGGTCGCCCAGTTCGATCTGGCTGGACACCGCCGCCGGGTGGCTGCGACGCAGGACTGCGCGCAGGCGGGCTGTCAGTTCCCGTGGGTCGCAGGGTTTGGCCAGGTAATCGTCGGCGCCGAGTTCCAGGCCGAGGATGCGGTCGAGGGGTTCGCCCCGGGCCGAGAGCATCAGCACCGGCAAATCCGGGTGGTCACTGCGCAATTGCTTGAGCAGTTCCAGGCCGCTGCCGTCGGGCAACATCACATCCAGCACCACGGCCGCCGGGGCGGTTTCGGCCAGCGCGCGGCGTGCGCTCTGGCCGTCGTGACAGGCACGTACCTGAAACCCTTCCTGGCTCAGCCAACTGCTCAGGAGCTCACACAGCTCCTGGTCATCATCAATAAGTAACAGCTCGCTCATGACTCACTCAATTTAGCCATTGTCGACGTTTTCGACTTGCTCCACTGGCGAAGATACCGCAGAGCAGAGCCAATAGCGCTACCCCGGCGCCAATGATGAACCATTGTTGCTGGTCGGTCAGCAGGCGCGGCAGGGGACTGCTGGCCTGGGCTTCCTTGAGTTGCAGCTTCAATCGCTGGTTCTCCTGGCGCAACCGGGCCAGTAGCGGGCTTTCGCGTTCGCCATCGGCCGTTTGCAATTGCTTGTTCAGTTCTTCCCGTTGCCGTTCGCTTTCTTTCAAGCGTTGCTGCAGCTCGGTGATCTGGCCGCCGGCGCTCAAGGAGAGCGGCGTCGAGTTGCCACCCTCGGCGGATTCTTCACCGTGGGCGGGCGCCCCGATCGACAACGTGACCAACATCAGGCACAACGGACCCTTGCGCATGGCGACTCCTGGTTCCAATACGAGTATTGGTGAAGTTGTCGGCTGGCAAACGAGAATAATGAGCGATTGAGAGCGCGATGAACCGATATGGTTCACCGCGTGGGGGCAAATGCGAGTAGAAAGTTACGGCAGGACTTGCTTGAACGGCTTGACCAGAACGTTGGCGTAGACGCCCGCGGCGATGTACGGATCGGCGTCGGCCCAGGCCTGGGCGGCGCTCAGGGAGTCGAATTCGGCGACGATCAGACTGCCGGTGAAACCCGCCGCGCCCGGATCATTGCTGTCGATTGCCGGATGCGGGCCGGCCAATACGATGCGACCTTCGCCCTTGAGCACTTGCAGGCGCTCCAGGTGTGCAGGCCGGGCGGCCAGGCGGGCTTCCAGGGAGTTGGCGACGTCTGTGGCAATGATTGCGTAAAGCATGTCAGTCCTCGGTTTTTGGCGTTGTGGTGTCGGCATCGTGCAGATGGCGGGACAGGTAGATGCCCTGGCCGACCAGGAACAGCAAAGTCATGCCCAGGCTGCCGAAGACCTTGAAGTCGACCCAGTAGCTCTGGAAGGTGAACGCGACAAACAGGTTGGCGGCACCGCAAAACAGGAAGAAGGCGATCCAGGCGATGTTCAGGCGTGTCCAGACCGGCTCCGGCAGGGTCAGCGCGTGGCCCATGATGCGTTTGATCAGCAGGCTGTCACCGACGAAGTGGCTGCCGATGAACGCCAGGGCGAACAGCCAGTTGACCACCGGGGCTTTCCATTTCAGGAACGTTTCGCTGTGGAACGCCAGCGTCAGGCTGCCGAACACCAGGCAGGCGATCAGGGTCAGCCACTGGCTCTTCTCCAGCTTGCGCTGCTTGACGAACAGTGTGCCGTAGACCACCAGGGAGCTGACGATCAGCATCGCGGTGGCGCTGTAAATACCGCCTACAGTGATCTGATGACCGGCGATGTCGACGACCCGTGGGTCGATTTTGAAGACGATGAAAAACAGCAGGAGCGGGATGAAATCGATGAATTGTTTCACAGTGGCAGCCAGAAGCAGGATGTGGCGGCATAATAACAAACATATGGGCGCGCGATAGCGCCAGCTGATTTGAGGTTACAAAGCCCTGTGAATGTTGATTTGCACTGCCATAGCACGGCCTCCGATGGCGCCCTGGCGCCTGCGGTTCTGGTGGCGCGGGCGTTCGAGAAAGGCGTGCGAGTCCTGGCCTTGACCGATCACGACACCCTCGAAGGCCTCGACGAGGCCCGGCACGCGGCTACCGCGCTGGGGATGCAACTGGTCAACGGCGTCGAATTGTCCTGCACCTGGGGCGGCGCAACCATTCATGTCCTGGGCTACGGTTTTGACGTGAACGCCGCGCCGTTGGTCGAGGCCATCGCCAGATTGCATGATGGCCGCTGGCTACGCTCCGAGGAAATCAGCCGCAAACTGGCGCTCAAAGGCATGCCGGGGGCGCTGGAGGGCGCCCGGGAGATCCAGCAGGAACTGGGCGACAGCGCAAACGCACCGGCCCGCCCGCATTTCGCCGACTGGATGGTGCGAGAAGGTTTCGTCAAGGACCGCGCCGAGGCGTTCCGCAAATGGCTGGGCGCCGGCAAGCTGGGCGACGTCAAGCAACACTGGCCAACCCTGGAGGAAACCGTCGAAACCCTGCGCGCGGCCAAGGCCTGGGTCAGCCTGGCACACCCATGGCACTATGAATTCACCCGCAGCAAGCGTCGTCGTCTGATTGCCGACTATATTCAAGCAGGGGGCCACGCCATCGAAGTGGTCAATGGTTACCAGCCTGCCGAGCAAGTGGGCAGCCTGGCCATTCTGGCCCGTGAGTTTGGTCTGCTGGTCAGTGCCGGCAGTGATTTTCATGGCCCAGGAGGCTGGTCGGAAATCGGTGAATACCGGCCACTCCCGGAGGATCTGCCACCGCTATGGTGTCGATTCAAACATGACCCAGTTATTGCCGCCGTCTGAACAGGTAGAGAATGTGAGTCAATTTTTCCAGATTCATCCGGAAAACCCGCAAGCGCGCCTGATCAAACAGGCAGTCGAAATCATCCGCAAGGGCGGGGTGGTGATTTATCCCACGGACTCTTCCTACGCCATAGGTTGCCAGATCGGCGACAAGGTGGCCGTGGAACGCGTTCGGCGCCTGCGACAGCTCGATGAAAAGCACAATTTCGCGCTGATCTGCAGCGACCTGTCGCAACTAGGCCTGTTCGCCAAGATCGACACCGGCACGTTCCGCATTCTCAAGGCTCATCTGCCGGGGCCGTATACCTTCATCCTCAACGCCACCCGCGAAGTGCCGCGGCTGTTGTTGCACCCGAAGAAACGCACCATCGGCCTGCGCGTGCCGAGCCACCCCATTGCCCTGGCGTTGCTGGCTGAACTGGGGGAGCCTTTGATGAGCGTGACCCTGATCATGCCAGGCGATGAAGATCCGTTGAGCGACCCGTACGAAATGCGCCAGTTGCTCGAACACCAGGTCGATCTGATCATCGACGGCGGTTTCGGCGGGATCAAGGCATCCACCGTGATCAGCCTCGCCGACGGCGAGCCGGAAGTCATTCGCGTCGGTTGCGGCGACCCTGCGCCGTTCATGGTCGAGGCCTAGATGTCCGCAGTAGAACCCGTCGACAGTCAGGCCGGAGCCCAGCAGGAACTGCCCTTCGCCATGGTCTATGGCCAGGCGGTCATGGAAATGCCCCTGGACCTGTACATCCCGCCGGATGCCCTCGAGGTCTTTCTCGAGGCGTTCGAAGGCCCGCTCGACCTGCTGCTGTACCTGATCCGCAAACAGAACATCAACATCCTCGACATCCCGGTGGCGGAAATCACTCGCCAGTACATGGGCTACGTCGAGTTGATGCAGTCGGTACGCCTGGAGCTGGCCGCCGAGTACCTGGTAATGGCCGCGATGCTGGCCGAGATCAAGTCGCGGATGCTGCTGCCACGGGCCGAAACCGTCGAAGACGAAGAGGAAGACCCGCGCGCCGAACTGATCCGCCGCTTGCAGGAATACGAGCGCTTCAAGGCTGCCGCCGAAGGCATCGACGGCCTGAGTCGCGTTGGCCGTGATGTGGTGGTGCCCAAGCTTGACGCTCCGGAAGCCCGGGCGCGCAAGCTGCTGCCAGACGTGCGCTTGTCAGAGCTACTGTTGTCCATGGCCGAGGTCTTGCGCCGTGGCGACATGTTCGAAAGCCATCAGGTCAGCCGCGAGGCACTGTCGACCCGCGAGCGCATGAGCGATGTGCTGGAACGCCTCAAAGGCGGCGGTTTCGTGCCGTTTGTCGAGCTGTTCACCGCTGAAGAAGGGCGCCTTGGGGTGGTGGTGACCTTCATGGCGATCCTTGAATTGGTCAAGGAGTCGCTGGTCGAGCTGGTGCAGAATGAGCCATTTGCCGCGATCCACGTGCGAGCCCGAGCCGAATAACGAGTCGAAACATGAACCTGACTGAACCCCGCGATCTGGCACCCCTGCTTGAAGCCTTTCTGTTGGCCTCGGGAAAACCGCAATCTTTGGAAAGCCTGTTTGAACTCTTCGAGGAAGGCGAGCGGCCGGAACCGCAGGTCTTCAAGAAGGCCCTGACGATTCTCGCCAAGTCGTGCGATGGCCGCGCGTTTGAACTCAAGGAAGTGGCCTCGGGGTATCGCCTGCAGATTCGCGAGAAGTTTGCGCCGTGGGTCGGACGTCTGTGGGAAGAGCGCCCGCAGCGTTACTCCCGGGCCATGCTGGAAACCATGGCCCTGATCGCCTATCGCCAGCCGATCACCCGTGGCGAAATCGAAGACGTACGGGGCGTGGCGGTCAACAGCAACATCGTCAAGACCTTGATGGAGCGCGAGTGGATCCGCATCGTCGGCTACCGCGACGTGCCCGGCAAACCGGCAATGTTCGCCACCACCAAGGCGTTCCTCGATCACTTCAACCTGAAGAACCTCGATGACCTGCCGCCGCTGGCGGAACTGCGCGAGCTGGAACCGGATCCGGTGCTCGATTTCGACGACGCCCCCGTACCCGCCGGGCTGCAAGAGCTGGCCGACGCCAGCGCCGAGCCGGAAGAGCCGAAAGAAGAGACCAGTTTCCACACGCTGTTGCTGGAACTGGACAGCATGGAAGAGGGGATCAAGACCGATTTCGACGATTTGCTGCGTGATGGTGCGGCACCTGAGTTCGATCCGGAACAGTCGGTTATCGAACCAGAAATCGAAGCGGCACAGCCCGAGCCTGAGCCGGACGGCGAGCCAGAACCCGAAATCGAGCCGGAGCAGGACGACGACATCCTCGGCGTTGCCGAAGCCCGGGAAAAACTCCTGGCCGCCGTTGCCGCCCTCGAACAGCCGAAACCCGAGCCGGAACTGTCGGACGAAGAGGCCGAAGCCCGGGCCCTTGCCGAAGCCATCGAAGCAGAACGCCGCCAATTCGAAGACTGATACGATTCTCATGAACAATGGAGATTCACTGTGGGAGCGAGCCTGCTCGCGATGGCGGCAGGTCAGTCACTTCGATGTTGGATGTGCCACCGTCATCGCGAGCAGGCTCGCTCCCACAAGGTTTGTGTCCATAAGCAAGCTGTGTGTCACCGGCCAGCGGAAAAACAAATAACCTTGCCTTGATCAGCTAGTCTCTGATGCGCAAACGCCCTCATGCGCGTATGATTCGCGACCCTTCGGCGATCCCTTCGCCCAAGTACCCAGTTTTCAGACCACACCGGGAGGTGCCCAGATGAGTATCAAAGACCAGCAAGACGACCAGCCAATCGGCCCAGCAGGCGAAAAACTGCAGAAAGTCCTCGCCCGAATCGGCGTCGGCTCGCGCCGTGACGTGGAAGCCTGGATCAGCCACGGCCGCATCAAGGTCAACGGCAAAGACGCCACCCTTGGTCAGCGCGTCGACATGCACGACGCCATCACCATCGATGGCAAGGTGATCAAGCGCGAAGAGGCCGCCGAGTCGGTGCGCCGCGTGATCATGTACAACAAGCCGGACGGTGAGATCTGCACCCGTGTCGACCCTGAAGGTCGCCCAACGGTGTTCGACAAGATGCCGCGCCCTAAAGAGGGTCGCTGGATCAACATCGGTCGCCTGGACATCAACACCACCGGTCTGCTGATGTTCACCACCGACGGTGAGCTGGCCAACCGCCTGATGCACCCTTCTTACGAAATGGACCGTGAATACGCGGTGCGTGTGCGTGGCGAAGTCGATGACGAGATGATCGAGCGTCTGAAGGCTGGCGTGGTCCTTGAAGATGGCCCGGCGAAGTTCACCGACATCAAGCAGGCGCCAGGCGGTGAAGGTTTCAACCACTGGTACCACTGCGTGGTGATGGAAGGCCGTAACCGCGAAGTTCGTCGCTTGTGGGAATCCCAGGGCCTGGTGGTCAGCCGTCTGAAGCGCGTGCGTTTCGGCCCGGTGTTCCTCAACTCCGACCTGCCGATGGGCCGCTGGCGCGAAATGAGCCAGTACGAAGTCGACATCCTGAGTGCCGAGGTCGGTTTGACGCCGGTCGCGATGCCGCAGATGAACGCCAAGAGCAAGGACAAGCTTGACCGGATGCAGCGCAAGTCGTCGCGTCCGATGGCCAAGACCGAGCGTGTGCGTACCCTGCGTCCAGCCACTGGTGCAGCTTCGGCACCTGCCGCGCCGCGTGCCAACCGCGAGCCACAGATCGAAGGCGAGCGTCCAGGGCGCAAGCCAGCTGCCCGTCAGGACGGCGAGCGCGGTCCGCGCACGCCACGTCCGGCCAATGGCCGTACCGAGCGTGGCGAAGGTCGTGGTACGCCGGTAGCCGATCGCCCGGCCGACACCAACCGTCCGGCCAAGCCGGCGCCGAAGCGTCCGGGGATCAAACTGGTCGATGGTGACAAGCCATCGGGCAAGCGCCGTGGCGCACCGGCCGGTTCCGGCCAGCGTCCGGGCTTTGGTCGTCGCAAGCCGGAGTGAGGCAGCGGTAAGCTACGAGCTGCAAGTAAAAACGCCAACCATCAGGGGTTGGCGTTTTTTTTTGAGCAGATCCTACCAAGAGCGGTCGGTGAAACAGGGCCGCTACTGTCTCCATAAATGGGGCATTACACCCACCCAACCGGGCGATTAGCACCTGATTTGAGGAATACTCCCCCCTCATCCTTTCTCTCGCTTGAAACATTCAGAAACAGCTTGTTAATTAATTTGAGCTTTTTCTTCGCCCTTTGTTAATGGCCCATTAGTTGCACCACCCCCCTGGTACCCACAACAGCTGTCGCACCGGACATCATGGAAACGGCTGGGCTTACCGATTCGACATGACGCGAGGGGCGCGACACTACCATGCAGCTCCATCGCCTCTTATGAGGAGCTTCTTATGAGTTCCATGATCAAGATTGGCATCGTTGATGATCACCCGCTGTTAAGGGATGGGGTCACAATGGCGCTGAAGAAAATAGCTGACTTTCAGGTGGTCGAGCAGGGCGGGTCTGCCGATGATGCCCTGGAAATTGCCGCTCGTTTTGCTCCGGATGTTTTGCTGATGGATGTAAATATGCCGGGCGATAGCTTTGCTGCCGTGCGAGCGATCTCAGCTTCTTCGCCGACAGTTAAAGTTTTGATGTTGACGGTATCTGAGTCCATCGAGGACGCCTATTCCGCCCTCGAAGCGGGCGCGCAGGGGTATGCGTTGAAAGGCATAAGCGGTCGGGAGCTTGTACAAGCCATCAGAAATGTTGCCGGTGGTGAAACCTTCATTACACCCAAGCTTGCCAGCAAAATGTTAAGCGGTTTCAGAACTCACGCGGGTGATAAGCAAAAGGTCAAGCTGACCCATCGCGAAGAACAAGTTATCCGGGAGGTATCGAAGGGCCTGACTAACCGCGAGGTTGCTATCAAGCTTGAACTTAGCGAGAAAACAATCAAGCACTACATGACGAATGTCATGTACAAGCTACGCGTTCGTAACCGGACGCAGGCAGTCGCAGCAGTGAGACGGCATTGGGAGAGTGACCATATACCTGATTTATGCGGTGCTCTTCAACGCCGCGATTTGAATCACAACGGTAAGCCGGCTAACGGGCTATAGGCGCTTCCGGTTACTTGGGTGCAACGATCATTTTGGAGCGGGTGATCAGATTTTGAACTGCGCCCTGGCTTTGGTTCCGGCATGGGGTGCCGATTCAATGATGAATATTCCGCCGAGGGATTCGACGCGATAGCGCATGCCGACAAGGCCCAGATGAGTTCTGCCTCGACCTGGCACATTCGTTTTTTCGGTTGAAATACCCACTCCCGTATCCTCGACTTGCACTTCCAGTAGCCCTTCGGAGTGAGAGGCACTGAGTTTTTGGCCTTTTCCTCCGGCGTGAATATAGGCATTGTTCAATGCTTCCTGGGCGAAGCGGTAAATACAAATTTTATGCGCTATCGGTACGTCGTCTGGAAGCGTATCAAGCGCCAGTTCGACTCGCGTCTCGGTTCGCTCTTCGTGCCGCTCGGCAAGCAATACCAGCGCATCGTGCAGGGTCAGATCATTGATTTCCGGAAGTGCCAGGCCGAGTGATATTTCCCGCACTTCGTTTAAAGCATCCTCGCCAGCACGTCTGATCATTTCGAGGACTTCCCCACCTGAGGCGCCTTGCACATCCTCGAGTTCTTCAAGGCGAAGGAGAATAAGTGACAATAGTTGAGCAGGACCATCATGAAGATCTGCTCCGATCCGACGAAGAGTAAGTTCATTGATTTTTGAAAATTCGCGATTGGCTGTAGTGACTTTGTGCTGAAGGAAGGCATTATTTGAATGCAACCTGGCTTGCTCATGCATTCGCCATTTAAGTGCTGTCTCATGCTGCTTTATGATCTTGTCGTCACGCCGAACGATAAAAAATAACAACAAAAGCATGGCCACCGTTGCTGCACCAACTATCGCCCATACTTTCTGGCGAACGTTATTGATTTCGCGCTGTAGCGCTTGCGCAGTTTCGTAGAACTCACCAACCGCAACAATCTTTCCAGTACCCGCTTCGCGCAGTGGAGCAAAAATTTCATAGAACGGAATATTCAGGCTTCGCTCAAACGCATCGTCAGCATCACCCTCAAGATCATTGTCCAGTTCTGTATAGATCTTGCCTGTCAGCGCCTGTGAGATCTCCTCTGTCGGAAATTTTTTTTGGACCGCGGATTTGTCGGTGCTGTAGATAATCGTGCCGTCTGGAAGCCAGATCTTCACCGAGACGACATGTGTACTGAGCGAGGTACTGGACAGCAGGTGATCAATGGTCTGAATAGTTCCATCGGGGAGTTCTTTGGCAGTGGTTAATCCTTGGATGAACGGTTCGAGAAAATTCTGCATATAACGCGCGCCCGTCTCTGCCGCCGTTTGAACTGTTGCATCTTCGATACTCTGGCTTACGAGGTTTCCAACGAGCGTCATGGTCAAACCCAGAATGATGGTGGCGCAGATGACGAACTGTGTTGAGCGACTTAAATGGCGCAGTTTCGCAAGGGGGATCTGTCTCCCGGGCACTGCGTCACTGGACGTTTGGCCTGCGTCTGATTCGACCAAGGTCTGATCTGATTCTTTGACCAAGGTCTCAGAATTTGACTGGGCTTTCGTCTCTGTACACATCCGGGTAGCACCTCAATACTCATTTTCAATGGAGTGTAAAGCTAGCGTTTGAGATTGAGGGCGGGAGGGGTGATGAATAGTTTAAAAAGATTCGCGATCAATCTGGGTATTCGCTATTTCCGGCAAAAACAGCCAAGAGTTATTACCAATAGTAATGATTTCCTGACTCCGTCACCAAGCGTATGGAACCCGTCTCCAATACAGACTAGTCAATTCGTAGTCGATGCCAGTTTGCTCATGGATAAAAGGCTTGTTGACGAAGCCGCATGGACGCAGAACCGTGCCATCACCCCTCAGGAACTACCGGACTATGACGATCTTCGCAAGCATATTCCGGCCAATGACTCTGATCGCTGGATGTGTGGCATCTGTGACAAGCCGCCTATGCCTGAGAGAGCAATATGGACAGATGCATAGTGCCCCGATACGTGACGGGGCCTTTAGTAAGTTACGCCTTCTATTCAACCTGCGTTCATGAGCCGTCGCCTCCTTGAGGCGCAATACCAGCCAGTAGTTACGGTTGTCATGGGGAATTGATCCTCAGTTGAGCACTGCTGATCGCACGCGATTCAGTAGGGGCTCGGTGCGGCCGTGATACCAGGTCCCGTCGTTCAAATTTCGATTTTTATTTATGGGGTTCAGCACTAAACCACGCGTTTGCAGCGGTGTTTTATGCGTGTGGTTTCCTGATTAGTCAAGCATCGAGGAAACAGACATGGCCAGCTTCATCAAGTCCGATCTTGAGTTCATTCTCGAACAGATTTTCATCGCTGAACGGCATGCGTCAGGCGCGAGTCTGACTGACTTGCTGCAAAACGTAGAAGTGCCCTTCGGCCTGCGCACCGTCTCCGGCATCTACAACAACCTGGCCAATCCCCAGTTCGGTGCCGCCGACAATTTCTTTCCGCGCATGACGACGCCGGCGTTCAATACCGCGCAGGTCCAGCCGGTCGGCTTCTTCGGCCCCACCGATCCTGGCGGAACCACGCCGACCTCCTATCTGCAGACCAGCGGTGCCGTCTTCGACTCGCAACCGCGCACCATCAGCAACCTGATCGTGGACCAGACCGCTAACAATCCGGCGGCGGTGGCGGCCGCAGCGGCTAATCCTGATTCACAGGTCGTCACCAGCCCCGGTCTGGATGGCCTGTTTGGCACCGCCGACGACATTTCCGTCTTCCAGATCCCTAATATCACGCCGGACGCGGGCCTGACCGTGCCCTTCAACGCCTGGATGACTTTCTTCGGCCAGTTCTTCGACCATGGCCTCGACCTGGTCACCAAGGGCGGCTCGGGCACGGTGTTCATTCCGCTGCAGCCCGACGATCCACTGTTCGTGCCTGGTGGTCCGACCAACTTCATGGTGTTGACGCGGGCCACCAATTTGCCCGGCCCCGATGGCATTCTCGGCACGGCCGACGACATCCACGAACAGCAAAATACCACCTCGCCGTTTGTCGACCAGAACCAGACCTACAGCTCGCATCCTTCGCACCAGGTATTCCTGCGCGCCTATGAGCTCAACGCCGCCGGCGACCCGGTCGCCACCGGCAAGCTGATCACCAATCGTGAGCTGGGTGTCGATGGTGTGTTCGGCACCGCCGACGATACCGAAATCGGTGGCATGGCCACCTGGAAAGTGGTCAAGGCCCAGGCCCATGATCTGCTCGGGATCAACCTGACCGATGCGGATGTGTTCGATCTGCCGCTGCTGGCGACCGATGCCTACGGCAACTTCATCAAGGGGCCCAACGGCCTTCCGCAAGTCGTGATGAAAGGCGCGGATGGCATTGCCGGCACCGCCGATGACGTACTCGTGGAGGGTAATCGGGCCGCGCCAATCAGCCTGACAAACGCCGTGCGCACCGGTCACCAGTTCCTTATCGACATCGCCCACAGCGCCGATCCGACCGGCGGCTTGACGCCTGATGCGGACACCGTCATTGGTGGCCCACAAGCGGCCGGCACCTACGACAACGAGTTGTTGGATGCGCACTACATCGCCGGCGATGGCCGCGTCAACGAGAACATCGGCCTGACCACCGTCCACTCTGTCTTCCACCACGAGCACAATCGGCTGGTTGATGAGACAAAGGCGACGGTGCTGGCCTCCGCCGACCTCGACTTCCTGAACAAATGGTTGATGCCCGACGCCCAATTGGCGGCGTTGCCGGTGACGGCGGCCGACATCGCGGCCCTGCACTGGAACGGCGAGCGGTTGTTCCAGGCGGCCAAGTTCGGCACTGAGATGCAGTACCAGCACCTGGTGTTCGAGGAGTTCGCGCGCACCATCCAGCCGCAAGTGGACGTCTTCCTGGCACCCATGGGCAATGACACTACGATCGACTCGGCGATCGTCGCCGAGTTCGCGCACACGGTCTTTCGCTTCGGTCACTCGATGCTGGTGGAGACGGTCGATCGATTCGATGCCAATTTCAACGTCGTCGGCGACGGCAATCCGACTGCCCCGGGCAATCAACAGACCGGCCTGATCGCGGCCTTCCTCAACCCGCTGGCATTTGCTGCGAGCGGCCCCACCCCTGAGCAGGCGACAGGCGCCATCGTACGCGGCCTGACCCGCCAGGTCGGCAACGAGATCGATGAGTTTGTGACCGACGCGGTGCGCAACAACCTGGTCGGCCTGCCGCTGGACCTGGCCGCCCTCAACCTGGCGCGCGGCCGCGACACCGGCATCCCGTCGCTGAATGCGGCGCGGCGCGAGTTCTACCACATGACCGGCGACAGCCAGTTGACCCCCTATACGAGCTGGGCCGATTTCGTGCAGCACATGAAACACCCGGAATCGCTGATCAATTTCATCGCCGCCTACGGCACGCATTCAACCATCACTGGCGCTACGACGCTGGCAGGCAAGCGCGCCGCGGCTGCGGATCTGGTGCTCGGTAGCGCCACGGCGCCGGCTGATCGCCTGGACTTCCTGCACAGTACCGGCGTCTGGGCCAGCACCGCCGGTGCGGACGGTATTCTGAACACCGCAGACGACGTGACCACCACCGGCCTGGACTCCGTCGACTTCTGGATCGGCGGCCTGGCCGAGGAGAAAATGCCCTTTGGCGGCCTGCTGGGTTCGACCTTCAACTTCGTCTTCGAAACCCAGATGGAAAACCTGCAGAATGGCGACCGCTTCTACTATCTGGCCCGCACCGCGGGGCTCAACTTCGGCACTGAACTGGAGAACAATTCGTTCGCCAATCTGGTGATGCTCAACAGCGACGCGACACACCTGCCGGCTAACATATTCCAGACACCGGCCTTCATCCTGGAGACCGACCCGACGCGCCAGTTCAACCAGAGTGTGGTGGCCGGCCCGGACGGTATCGTCGGCACACTCGACGATCTGCCCGCCAGCGCCGACCCCTTTGGCCCGTCGGCGCACCCGATTGGCTCACCACGGATTGACCATTTCACGCCGCTGGTGATCCGCGACAACCCCGCCACAGTGGGTCTGGATACCAACTACCTGCACTACACCGGCGGCGATACGGTCGTGCTTGGCGGCACGCCCGGCGACGACATCCTCATTGCCGGCGACTCGGACGACGACACCGTCTATGGCGACGCCGGCAACGACCGGATCGACGGTGGCTACGGCAATGACAACCTCTTCGGCGGCGCGGGCGATGACATCATCACCGACATCGGCGGCGATGACGTCATTCACGGCGAGGACGGCAACGACGTCATCCAGGCCGGTAACTCGACCCTGGCCGGCAACAATCTGGTCCTCGCCGGTGCGGGCAAAGACTTCGTCATCACTACCGAAGACATCTCGATGATCTTCGGCGGCACGGGCGACGACTTCATCCTCGGCTCCACAGTCAACCTGTCGCCGCAGGGCGGCGAAGGCGATGACTGGATCGAAGGGGGCACCCAGGACGGTGCGGTCGGCGACAACAATAGCCCCACGTTGTCCGACGATGTGCCCGGCAACGACATCTTCATCGGAAAAGGCGGATTCGATGAAATGATCGGCGAGGGCGGCGACGAAGTTTTCGTCGCCAGCGACGCACAGGACAAGATGGATGGCATGTCCGGGTTCGACTGGACCACCTACAAGAATGACAAGTTCGGCGTGACCGTCGACATGGTCACTCCGTTCTTCAGTCCGTATCACCCGGTGCCCGATGCCGCGGGCAATATCGTGGGCGCGGTGGCGCAATCGGCCGATTCGATCTATGACCGGTTCGCGGAAGTGGAGGGTCTGTCGGGGTCGGCCTTCGCCGACTTCCTGCGCGGCGATGAACAAAACGCAGCCATCATCGCCAACATCACGGCCAGGGGCAGCATCCTCACCAACTTCGATCTCGTCAGCGGCCTGCGGGCCTTCGTCGGTGCCGCTGCTGCTGGCCCCGACGGCATCGTGGGTACCGCAGACGATCAGTTCGGCGCGGGCAACATCATCCTCGGCGGCGATGGCAGCGACATCATCGAAGGCCGTGGCGGCAGCGACCTCATCGACGGCGACAGTTGGCTCAACGTGCGTATCAGCGTGCGGCAGAACATCGATGGCACCGGACCGGAGATCGCCAGCTTCGACGGCATGGAGCCCCTGATCCCGCTCATGCTGAACGGCACCTTCAATCCCGGCCAGCTTGTCGCCGTGCGTGAAATTCTGCCCGGTACATCCGTAGGCGGGGCTGCATTCGATACCGTCAACTTCATGGGCCCTCTGGCGAACTACACGATCGCCGTCAACGGCATCGTCGTCGATCCCGCCGTTCCCCTCGATATCGCCGCCACCGACATCGTCACCGTGACCGACAATGTCGGCAAGGAAGAAACCGACCGTCTCACCCATATCGAGCGGCTGCAGTTCTCCGATCAGGCAGTGGTCCTCGTGCAGGGGGGCAACGCCGAGCCTGTGGGTGCACTGACGGTCAATAACACCGCACCAACCGTTGGCCAGACGCTGACCGCGTCGGCGGCAGGCATCACCGATGCCGACAACGCGGGCGGGGGGATCAACAATTCCATCAGTTACATATGGCAGGTCGAATTGGCACCGGGCTCGGGCGTCTTCGAGGACATCATCCTCGGGCCAGGCCGCATCGGTCTCGGATTTACAAGAGCGGACACGCCCACTCTCACGGTGACGGCGGATCTTGCCGGCCTGGCAGTGCGGGTCAAAGGCTTCTATGCGGACGATAATGGCGTGACCGAACAGGTGTTCTCGGCACCGACCACGGCCGTAGTGGCCGGCGTGCCGGCCCCCGCAGCGGCGCCTTCGCTGATCGATCCGCAGACTACGGCCCCCAGCAACGGTGTGCGTTACACGCAATCGGACCTGGCGTTCATCCTTGACCAGATCAAGATCGCGGAACACAACGCGGCGGGTGAGAACATGGTTTCTCTGCTGCCGAACATACGGGTGCCGTACGGTTTGCGCACGGTCGAAGGCACGGAGAACAACCTGCTCCATCCTGAGTTCGGTGCCGCCGATACGGTATTCCCTCGCCTGACCACGCCGGACTTCCGCACGGCCGAAGCCGGCACGAGCTACACCCAGACCAGCGGCCTGGTGAACGACTCGCAGCCGCGCACCATCAGCAACCTGATCGTCGACCAGACCGCCAGCAACCCGGCAGCGGTCGCGACTACCTTCGATCCGGGTCTGGATGGCATCCTTGGCACGGCTGACGATATCTTGAAAGTCGGCTCACAGGTGATTACCGGAACCCGCACCGACGGTACGACGTTCCAGACCTTCTTCAACTCGAACGTGAGCCCCGACGCTGGCCTGACCGCGCCCTTCAACCAATGGATGACCTTCTTCGGGCAGTTCTTCGACCATGGCCTGGACCTCGTCACCAAGGGCGGCTCGGGCACGGTGTTCATACCGCTGCAGCCCGATGACCCGCTGTTCGTGCCCGGTAGCCCGACCAACTTCATGGTGTTGACGCGGGCCACTAATCTGCCCGGTCCCGACGGCATCCTGGGCACGGCCGACGACATCCACGAGAACACCAACACCACCTCGCCGTTTGTCGACCAGAACCAGACCTACAGCTCGCATCCTTCGCACCAGGTGTTCCTGCGTGCCTATGAGCTCAACGCAGCGGGCGACCCGGTGGCCACCGGCAAGTTGATCGAAAATCGTGATCTGGGCGCCGATGGCGTGTTTGGCACGGCCGACGACGTCGGGATCGGCGGCATGGCCACCTGGAAGGTGGTCAAGGCGCAAGCTCATGACCTGCTCGGCATCGACCTCACCGATGCCGATTTCAACAACGTGCCTTTGCTGGCGACCGACGCCTACGGCAATTTCATCAAGGGTCCGAACGGTTTTCCTCAGGTGGTGATGGTGGGCCCGGACGGCATTGCCGGCACGGCCGACGATGTGCTCGTTGAAGGCAATCCGGCGGCGCCCATCAGCCTGGTCGATGCCGTACGCACCGGCCATGCCTTCCTCAACGACATCGCGCACACCGCCGTTCCGATCGACGACGTGACCGGCGCAGCACTCCTGCCCGATGTGGACACTGTTGTTGGCGGTACGCCTGCGCCGGGCTTCTACGACAACGAACTGCTGGACGCGCACTACATTGCCGGCGACGGCCGGGTCAACGAGAACATCGGTCTGACCACCGTCCATTCCATCTTTCACCATGAGCACAACCGCCTGGTCGATCACACCATGGCGGTGGTCCTGGCGACAGCGGCAAGCGGCGACGTGTCGTTCCTGAACGAGTGGCTGCTGACGCCCGTCACTGCCGTTCCCGCCGACACCTCGACCCTCGACTGGAACGGCGAGCGCCTGTTTCAGACGGCGAAGTTCGGCACCGAGATGCAGTACCAACACCTGGTGTTCGAGGAGTTCGCGCGCACTATCCAGCCGATGGTCGATCCGTTCTTCGCACCGGGCCAGGTGTACGACACCGCGATCGATCCGACTATCGTTGCCGAGTTCGCGCACACCGTCTATCGCTTCGGGCACTCGATGCTGTTGGAGCAGGTCGACCGGCTGGATCCGAACTTCGCCTCGAGCGATATCGGGCTGATTCAGGCCTTCCTCAACCCGCTCGAGTTCGCGGGCAGCGGCCCCACTCCGGAACAGGCGGCCGGTGCCATCGTGCGCGGCGTGACCCGTCAGGTGGGCAACGAGATTGACGAGTTCGTCACCGAAGCCCTGCGCAACAACCTGCTGGGCCTGCCGCTCGATCTGCCCGCCATCAACCTGGCGCGCGGCCGCGATACCGGCATTCCGTCCCTGAACGCGGCGCGGCGGGAGTTCTATCTGCCTACTGGCGACGCAGAGCTCAAGCCTTACACCAGTTGGGCCGATTTCGTGCAGCACATAAAGCATCCCGAATCGCTGATCAACTTCATCGCCGCCTACGGCACGCACGCGACCATCACCGGCGCCATCACGCTGGCGGACAAGCGCGCCGCGGCTGCGGACCTGGTGTTAGGCAGCGCGACTGCACCGGCCGACCGTGTCGACTTCCTCAACAGCACGGGAGCATGGGCCAGCACCGCCGGTGCGGACGGTATTTTGAACACCGCGGACGACGTGACCATCACTGGCCTGGACAACGTCGACTTCTGGGTTGGCGGGCTGGCCGAGGAGAAAATGCCCTTTGGCGGCATGCTCGGCTCGACTTTCAACTTCGTCTTCGAGAACCAGATGGAGAAACTCCAGAACGGAGACCGCTTCTACTATCTGGAACGCACCGCCTCGATGGACTTTGGCGCCGAACTTGAGAACAACACGTTCGCCAATCTGGTGATGGCCAATACCGACGCAACACACCTCTCGGCCAGGGTTTTCCTGACGCCGGCCTACATCCTGGAAACTGACCAGACCCGTCAGTACAACCCGAGTGTGGTCGCCGGGCCCGACGGCATCGTCGGCACGATCGATGATCTGCCAGTCACCGCCGATCCCTTCGGCCCGTCGAATCATCCGATTGGCTCACCACGCAGTGACTTCCTCACACCGCTGGTGATCCGCGACAACCCCGGCACCGTGGGCCCGGATACCAACTACCTGCACTACACCGGTGCCGATACGGTCGTGCTCGGCGGCACGCCCGGCAACGATATCCTCATTGCCGGCGACTCGGACGACGACACGGTCTATGGCGATGCCGGCAACGACCGGATCGATGGCGGCTACGGCAACGACCAACTCCTTGGCGGTACCGGTGACGACATCATCACTGACATCGGCGGTGACGACGTCATCCATGGCGAGGACGGCAACGACGTCATCCAGGGTGGCAACGGCCTGAACCTGATCCTCGGCCAGGCCGGCCAGGACTTCATCATCACCGGCGAGGACGCGGCCGACAGCAGTGGCGGGCTGGGCAACGACTTCATCCTCGGCAGCAAGGCGAACGAGTTTGCGCGCGGCGGTGAAGGCGACGACTGGATCCAGGGCGGATCCGCCGATGGCGTTGCCGGCGACAACTTCGACCCATTCGGCAACGAACCGATCATTGGCAACGATGTCTTCATGGGCGATGGCGGACCGGACAACTTCGACGGGGAAGGCGGTGATGACATCATGGTCGGCAGCCCCAGTGAGGCGGACCGTTTCATCGGGTTCTCCGGTTACGACTGGGCGACCTACAAGGATGATCCGGTCGGCGTGACCATTGGCCTCAACTCCAGCCTGCGTTTCTTCGATCAGCCGGCGGTGCCCGGTTCCACCGCGTCGATCCTTGCCCGTCTGGACCTGGTGGAAGGGCTGTCGGGATCGGCACACGCCGATTTCCTCAGCGGCGATGATTCCACCGCGGTAACGCTCGCTATTGCTGGTTCCACGGGTAGTGTGCTCACCAACCTTGACCTCATCAGTGGTCTGCGGGCGTTCGTTGGTGCCGCTGCTGCTGGCGCTGACGGCATCGTGGGTACCGCAGACGATAAGTTCGACGGGGGCAACATTATCCTGGGTGGTGCCGGCAGCGACGTCATCGAAGGCCGTGCCGGCGATGACCTCATCGATGGTGACAAGTGGCTCAACGTGCGCATCAGCGTGCGGCAGAACATCGATGGCACCGGGCCGGAAATCGCCACCTTCGACAACATGACACCGCTGGTCCCGTTCATGTTGAACGCCACCTATAACCCCGGCCAGCTCCAGATCGTCCGCGAAATCCTGACGGCGCCCGGTCCCGACTTCGACACGGCGCTGTACTCCGGCAATTTTGCGGATTACACCGTGGTCGAAAACGTCAACGGCACCGTTACGGTCACCGACAGTGTCGCTGGCAGGGACGGGATCGACACCCTCAGCAATATCGAGCGGTTGCAGTTCACCGATCAGGCGATCGTGCTGGGCGGTTTGAACGCGGCGCCAGTCGGTTCGCTGAGGATCGACGATCCTACGCCGGCTGTCGGACAGACGCTGACGGTATCGGCGGCAGGCATCACTGATGCCGACAATACTGCGACCGGCGGCGCGATCACCAGCCCCATCAGTTTCTTCTGGCAGTTCGAAGCGCGCCCGGGCTCGGGCGTCTTCGAAGACATCACCTTCTTTGCCGCCGGCGAGACCGCGCGCGCAGAGGGCACGACCGTCACGGTGGGCTCGGAACTCAGGGTCCCACCACCGGCGACCCTCATTGGTGCCGTGCCGGCCATACCGGAACTCGTGGTGGCTGCCGGGCTGGCGCTGCGCGTCAGGGCGGTCTACAAGGACGCCAATGGGGTGCTGGAGGAGGTGTTCTCGGCGCCGACCGCACCGATCACGCCGGCCGGTACCGGCACTGTCAATGTCCTGCCGGTCGGAACGGTGCTGATCAGCGATACGACCCCGACGGAGGGCTCGGCCTTGACCGCCACGGATGCGTTCACCGACGCCAACGGGACCACGACCTCGGTGATTGCCCATCAGTGGCAGGTGGGGAGCGGTGCGATCTTTACCGACATCGCCGGCGAGACGGGCACGACTATCACGCCCAGCCAGGTGCAGGTCGGTCAGCAACTGCGTGTCGTCGCGAGTTATACCGATGACCTCGGCACACTTGAGCGAGTCACCTCTGGCGCAACGACAGTGGTCGGAGATCTGTTTGTCGGTACCGCCGGTGTCGACACATGGATCGGCACGGCAGGCGCGGACGTGGCCAGCGGAGGTGATGGCAACGACATCATGAATGGCCGGGGTGGCAACGACATCATCAATGGTGACGCGGGCAATGACATCCTCATCGGCGGTAACGGTAACGACACGATGGCCGGCGGTTTCGGCAACGATGTCTACGAAGTCACCTCCATTGGAGACGTGGTGACCGAGCTCGCCGGTGGCGGCAGCGACACGATCTGGACCTCGCTCGCGACCTACACCCTGGGTGCCAACGTCGAGAATCTGTATTTCGGCGGTAGCGGCAATTTCAGGGCCACCGGTAACGCGCTCGCCAACACACTCGTGGGCGGTGCGGGCAATGACATCCTCATCGGTGGTAACGGTGACGATGCGATGGCCGGCGGTATCGGCAACGATATCTACGAAGTCACTTCCGCTGGGGACGTGGTGACCGAGCTTGCCGGTGGCGGCAACGATACGGTCTGGACCTCGCTCGCGACCTACACCCTGGGTGCCAACGTCGAAAATCTGTATTTCGGCGCAAGTGGCAATTTCAGGGGCACCGGTAACGTGCTCGCCAACACGATTGTGGGTGGTGCGGGTAACGACATTCTCATCGGCGGTAACGGTAACGACACGATGGCCGGCGGTATTGGCAACGATGTCTACGAGGTTACCTCCGTTGGGGACGTAGTGACCGAGCTCGCCGGTGCCGGTAGCGACACGATCTGGACCTCGCTCGCGACCTACACCCTGGGTGCCAACGTCGAGAATCTGTATTTCGGCAGTAGCGGCAATTTCAGGGCCACCGGTAACGCGCTCGACAACACACTCGTGGGCGGTGCGGGTAACGACACTCTCATCGGTGGTAACGGCAACGACACGATGGCCGGCGGTATCGGCAACGATATCTACGAAGTCACCTCTGCTGGGGACGTGGTGACCGAGCTCGCCGGTGGCGGTAACGATACCGTCTGGACCTCGCTCTTGACCTACACCCTGGGTGCCAACGTCGAGAATCTGTTCTTCGGCAGCAGCGGCAACTTTGCGGGAACGGGTAACGCGCTCAACAACACGATCGTGGGGGGGGCGGGTAACGACGTGCTCACCGGTGGTGGTGGTAACGACCTGTTGAGTAGCGGTATCGGCGGCAACGATACCTTCGTGTTTGCTGCCGCGGGTTTCGGCACCGATGCGATCTTTAACTTCGGAGCCAATCCGGCCGCAGGGCAGGACTTGCTCGATGTCTCGGGGCTGGGGATCACCAGTGCGACGTTCGCGGCCAACGTGAGCATAACGGTCGACGGGGCCGATACGCTGGTCGGGATCGGGGCGGACACCATTCGCCTTGTGGGTGTCGCCAGTGCTGCCGTTGATCAGACGGACTTCCATCTGGCGGGATAGGGAGACCTTCTCGAAAAAGTTGAACTGAAAGTAATTGGGTGTGTGGCGGTTGCCACACACCCATTTTTGTACGCCAGGAAGGTCAGCCGCCACACCGGAGGGGCCGGGGGTTGGAAAGCCAGAATTACGCACTGTAAAGAAAACATGACGAAATCAACGGATTAACCCCGTGAAATCGCCATTCCCCGAATACTGTAAGAAAACGCTTACGCATCAGCGTCTTCCTTCCTCCTTCCAGCGCTCTATCCCGCTTGTTTCACCGCTCCATGCAGGGTGTTATGCGCGCCATGCCTGTCGTGCAGGTGCATAACAAAAAGGAGGCGCAATGAACGCCGTATTCCATCTCCATCTCTCTGCGAGGGGCGGTTTTCCTGCCTTTCCCGTCGATGATCCGCAAGGGTCTGACCCATTTTTTGCAGCCGCCCGAGCTTCTCGGGGCGGACACAGGCAATCCCGGCCATAGACACGCTTGTCCAGCGGGTCTGGCAGCAGGGGGTTACGGGTGTACAATGCGCCGCGTTTTACCTGTGACCTCCTGCGCATCTGCGCAAACCTCAAGGCTATCCGCCTTGTTCACTCCGTCGCGTCACGAGCGTGTCGGGTTCGATTTCGTCACAGATAAAAACAAACAGGTGACGCATGACCGTTGTAAATACGCTGAACTCCTGGTGCCTGCGCTGGGGTTTGATCGGTGCCGCTTAACGCCTTTCTTGAGCAGCAACGTCTACTGAACATCATCAAACCTTGCGTGAGACCCTTTTCATGAGTGGACAAAACCCGCAATCAGGCGAGCTGAAACGCGGCCTGAAAAATCGCCATATTCAACTGATCGCCCTCGGTGGCGCGATCGGTACCGGCTTGTTCCTCGGCTCGGCCGGGGTACTGAAATCCGCCGGCCCGTCGATGATCCTCGGCTACGCCATCTGCGGCTTCATCGCTTTCATGATCATGCGCCAACTGGGCGAAATGATCGTCGAAGATCCGGTGGCCGGCTCCTTCAGCCACTTCGCCCACAAGTACTGGGGCGGCTTTGCCGGCTTCCTGTCGGGCTGGAACTGCTGGATCCTGTACATTCTGGTGGGCATGTCCGAGCTGACCGCGGTCGGCAAATACATCCACTACTGGGCGCCGGACATCCCGACCTGGGTCTCCGCAGCGGCCTTCTTCGTGCTGATCAATGCGATCAACCTGGCCAACGTCAAAGTCTTTGGCGAGGCCGAGTTCTGGTTCGCGATCATCAAGGTCGTGGCGATCGTCGGCATGATCGCCCTGGGCAGCTACCTGCTGGTCAGTGGCAATGGCGGCCCGCAAGCAGCGGTCAGCAACCTGTGGTCCCACGGCGGCTTCTTCCCGAACGGCGTCAGCGGTCTGGTGATGGCCATGGCTTTCATCATGTTTTCCTTCGGTGGCCTGGAAATGCTCGGTTTCACCGCAGCCGAGGCTGACAAGCCGAAAACCGTGATCCCGAAAGCCATCAACCAGGTGATCTACCGGATCCTGATTTTCTACATCGGTGCCCTGGTCATCCTGCTGTCGTTGACGCCGTGGGACAGCCTGCTGACCACCCTGAACGCCTCCGGTGATTCCTACAGCGGCAGCCCGTTCGTGCAAGTGTTCTCGATGCTGGGCAGCAACACCGCCGCGCACATCCTCAACTTCGTGGTCCTGACCGCGGCGCTATCGGTGTACAACAGCGGCACCTACTGCAACAGCCGCATGCTGCTGGGCATGGCCGAGCAGGGCGACGCGCCGAAGGGCCTGGCGAAAATCGACAAGCGTGGCGTGCCGGTGCGTTCGATCCTGGCCTCGGCCGCCGTGACCCTGATCGCGGTACTGCTGAACTACCTGATCCCGCAAAACGCGCTGGAACTGCTGATGTCGCTGGTGGTGGCCACCCTGGTGATCAACTGGGCGATGATCAGCTACTCGCACTTCAAGTTCCGCCAGCACATGAACAAGACCAAACAGACGCCACTGTTCAAGGCACTGTGGTACCCGTACGGCAACTACATCTGCCTGGCGTTCGTGGTGTTTGTTCTTGGTGTGATGCTGTTGATTCCGGGGATTCAGACTTCGGTGTATGCGATTCCGGTGTGGCTCGTGTTCATGTGGGTCTGCTACGGCATCAAGAACAAGCGCAGTGCTCAGCGTGCCTTGCAGGTCGCAGTGGAGTAACTCCGCCCTGAAACAACAAACCCGGCCCAGTGCCGGGTTTGTTGTTTCTGCACTTCACACACACATCCCCTGTAGGAGTGAGCCTGCTCGCGATGGTGGTGGGTCAGCAAAGGTTATGCTGACTGATACGGCCTCATCGCAAGCAGGCTCGCTCCTACAGGGGCCGCATTCCTCCAATCGTTTCGCGGTATCCTGCACGCTCTGAATACGGACGCTTTTCCATGCTGGTGATTTCCAACAACGTGCAGCTGCCGGATGCCGAGATCGAGTTGACGGCCATTCGCGCCCAGGGTGCCGGTGGGCAGAACGTCAACAAGGTCTCCAGTGCCGTGCACCTGCGCTTCGACATACCTGCGTCGTCCTTGCCCGAGTTCTACAAGGAACGGCTGCTGGCGCTGCGCGACAGCCGCATCACCAGCGACGGTGTGTTGATCATCAAGGCCCAGCAGTACCGGACGCAGGAACAGAACCGCGCCGATGCGCTGTTGCGCCTGACCGAGTTGATCCAGAGTGCCACCAAGGTCGAGAAAAAGCGCCGCCCGACCAAGCCGACCCTCGGCTCGAAGACCCGTCGCCTCGAATCCAAATCCAAGCGCGGCAACATCAAGGCCGGGCGCGGCAAGGTCGATTTCTAGCGAGCGTCCCGCGCTTCGCGTTGCTTCGGTGCCTGCCGGTACAGGTAAAGGCTCAACATCAAACCGCTGAGGGCGGCGAGGGCGGCGAACAGGAAGATCGATGCAAAACCAAATCCTGCCGCAATCGCACCGGCCAATGGCCCGGTAATCCCCAACGACAAGTCGATGAACAGCGAATAGGCGCCGACGGCTGCGCCACGGCTGGAAGCCGGGACCAGATTGACCGCCTCCACCCCCAGTGCCGGAAACACCAGCGAAAAGCCGAAGCCGCTCAGCGCCGCACCTGCCAGAGCCCAATGGGCATCCGGCGCCAGCCACAGCAACAGCAATCCCAGGGTTTCCACCGACAGGCAGGCAATGGCCACGCGAAAGCCGCCGAGGCGGTTGATCAGGTTGCCGAACAGCAAGCGCGCGCCAATGAAACTGGCGCCGAACAGGCTCAGGCACAGCACCGCGTTGTCCCAGTGTTGCGTGGCGTAATACAGGGTGATGAAGGTGGCGATGGTGCCAAAACCGATGGAGCCCAGGGCCAGGCCGCAGCCGTGGGGGAAGACTCGCCCCAGCACGTGCATGAACGGCAGACGCTCACCGGTAACGATCGGCGCGGCGGTTTTCGGCCAGGCCAGCAGCAGGCCGAGCACAGCCAGCAAAACAATGCTCACCCCCATGCTCCACAAGCCCAGTTGATGGACGAGCAATACGCCCAGGGGCGCGCCGACAGCCAGTGCGCCATAGCTGGCGATACCGTTCCAGGAGATGACCTTGGCCGTGTTCGCCGCGCCGACCCGGCCAATGCCCCAGCCAATCGAGCCCGAGCCCACCAGGCTTTCGGCGCTGCCGAGCACCAGGCGGCCGATCAACAGGCTGATCAGGCTCAAGGTCGGCAGGCTCTGGGTCCAGGCGGAGATCAGCATGAACACACCGCTCAATCCACAACCGGCCAGGCCATACATCACAGCCAGCTTGCTACCCTTGTTGTCGATGATCTTCCCGGCATAGGGGCGGCTGAGCAGGGTGGCCAGGTATTGCACGCTGATCACCAGACCCGCGATGACTGCGCCGAAGCCCAGGTCGCTGTGGACGTAACCGGGCAATACGGCCAGGGGGATGCCGATGTTCAGGTAGCCGATGAAGGTGAAAAGGACGATGGAGACAACTTGCAGCGTGACCGCCAGGGGGCGCTGGTTTTCGGGCATGGGTAAAGGTCCACGGTAAAGCAGGATAGATAGGCTGCTTATGATAGCGGTGTGGACGGTCACAGGTTGTGAAAAAGTAAAACTATTTGCCGGGTGGCGTCATTCAGGTTTGGCGGGAGCGACCAGTTGCGTGGTGACCAGGGCGGCCAGCGCATTTTCCTGGGTGCCGAAGCGGGCGAGCAAGGCGGCTTGTTTCTCGGGGGGGAGGCGATTCCAGATCCCGATCATTTTCTCGGCGGTGCCGATCAGGACGCTGGCCTGCGCTTCACTGAATTCATCGGTCATGGTCAGGCTCGTTTCAGGCAGTGTGGAAAGCGCATGGTAGCGCTTTCCACACAGTCTGTGCGGCGGGTATTTCAGTCTTCTCTGTCAGCCTGGCGGCTGTCAGTGGCTTCTTTCGGCTGGGGCTGTTGGGCTCCGGCTTGCTGCGTGGTCGTCTGCTCAGGTTCGTGCAGGCTTGGGAAGGGGAGATTAGGAATCTCGTGCATGGTTGCGCTCCTCGCTAAGTCTGTTGATAGATCTGGTAGATCCGCGCTTTTAAAAAAGCCTGGGCAGGATACAGCAGTAAAAATGACAAACGGACGTTTATATCCATTTGTTTCGACGGATGGGGTTGTATAGACAGATCGGTAACACTGGCGCAGAAATAATTGTAGGAGTGAGCCTGCTCGCGATAGCGGTGTATCAGTCAACATCAATGTTGAATGACACTCCGCTATCGCGAGCAGGCTCGCTCCTACAGGGGGATTTGCAGTGTTTGAAAGTTATTTGCAGACCTTCGCAATCGCCTCGGCCAGCAGATCCAGACGCGTGGCATCAATCCCCGCCACGTTGGCCCGCCCCGAGCTGACCATGTACACGCTGTGATGATCGCGCAGGTTGTTCACTTGCACAGGCGACAGGCCGGTGTAGGAGAACATCCCGCGTTGCACGCCAATGTGCGCAAAACGCTCGCGCAAACCGTGAGGCTCCAGCGCTTCCACCAGACCGCTGCGCAGTTGGGCGATACGCAGGCGCATGGCTTCCACTTCGTCAGCCCAGAGATTTTTCAGCTCCGGGTCGCCGAGGATGGTCGCCACGACAGCCGCACCATGATCCGGCGGCGTCGACCACAGGTTGCGGGCGATGTTGGCCAACTGGCTGCGGATGTCGACAAGCTTGTCGGCGGTTTTCGCGCAGACAATCAGGGCGCCGGTGCGGTCGCGGTACAGGCCGAAGTTCTTCGAGCAGGAGCTGGTGATCAACAGTTCTGGCAACTCGGCGGCGAACAGCCGGGTCGACCAGGCGTCCTGTTCCAGTCCATCGCCAAAGCCCTGGTAGGCAAAGTCGATCAGCGGCAGCAGTTCGCGACGGCGCACCACCTCCAGCACCCGCTGCCAGTCATCCTGGGACAGGTCGAAACCGGTCGGGTTGTGGCAGCAGGCGTGCAGCAACACCACGTCGCCCTTGGGCGCGTCATTGAGCGTCGCGAGCATCCCTTCAATGTCGAGACGGTTGTCGCTGCCCACGTACGGGTAGTGGCTGACCTTGACCTTGGCCGCCGCGAAAATCGTTTCGTGGATTGGCCAGGTCGGGTTGCTCAACCACACGCCACGGCCCGGCAGGCATTGGGCGATGAAGTCCGCGCTCAGGCGCAGCGCACCCGTGCCACCCGGTGTCTGGGTGGCGCCGGCGCGTTGTGCGTTGATCAGCTTCGAGTCGGCACCCAGCACCAGCTCATTGATGGCCTTGCCGAACGCGGGCTCGCCGTGACCACCGATGTAGGTCTTGGTGGACTGGCGATCCACCAGGCGCTGCTCGGCAAGTTTCACCGACTCAAGAATCGGCGTCAGGCCCTGGGCGTCTTTATAGACACCCACGCCCAAGTCGAACTTGCGCGGGTTCGGGTCCTGCGCGTAGGCCTCCATCAGGCCCAGGATCGGGTCGCCAGGCACTCGACCGATGGCGTCGAAATGCATTACTTGCGCCCCTCGGCGTCCTTCGCAACGATGTCAGTGCGTGCGGCCATGATGAAGTCGTTGCGGTGCAGGCCCTTGATCGAGTGGCTCCACCAGGTCACGGTCACTTTGCCCCACTCGGTCAGCAGGCCCGGGTGGTGGCCCTCGGCCTCGGAGATTTCACCGACAGCGTTGGTGAACGCCAGGGCGTGCTTGAAGTTCTTGAACAGGAAGACTTTTTCCAGTTGCATGACGCCGTCGCGTACTTCGATGTTCCAGTCCGGGATCTGCTTGATCAGGATCGGCAGTTCTTCGTCGCTGACTTGTGGAGCGTCGGCGCGGCAGGCTTCGCAATGGGCTTGAGTTAATGCGGTCATGATGAATTCCTGAAATCGAATGTTGGGAAATCGGCCCTCAGTGCTACCACGCTAATCCAAAGCGATGGTTTCTGACAGGCTCACTTGATTCTAAAAGCGGCGGATCACGCGGCCTTTGGTTTTGGCGGAAACTTCGGTGTGTGCAGACCCATCTGCATCGCTTGCTTGACCATGCCCATGATGTCTTCGTGAGCGAGGTCGAACAGACGCTTGAGATTTGGCAATGCGAAGTACAGTGGTTGCAAGATGTCGATGCGGTAAGGCGTGCGCATGCATTCCAGCGGATCGAACGGCTGATGCTCAGGCTCGTCCGACAGGCAATACACGGTCTCTTTCGGAGAAGACAGAATGCCGCCGCCGTAGATGCGCTGGCCTTGCGGAGTGTCGACCAGGCCGAACTCGATGGTCATCCAGTACAGGCGCGCCAGGTAGACGCGTTCTTCCTTGGTCGCCTTGAGGCCGAGTTTGCCGTAGGTGTGGGTGAATTCGGCGAACCAGGGGTTGGTCAGCAGCGGGCAGTGACCGAAGATCTCGTGGAAAATGTCCGGCTCTTGCAGGTAGTCCAGTTCTTCGCGGGTACGAATGAAGGTCGCCACCGGAAACTGCTTGCTGGCCAGCAATTCGAAAAAGGTCTGGAAGGGAATCAGTGCAGGAACCCGGGCAACCTGCCAGCCGGTGGTTTCACCCAGGACCTTGTTGATTTCGCCGAGTTGAGGAATGCGGTCTTGGGGCAGACCGAGTTTTTCGATACCGTCCAGATACTCCTGGCACGCACGCCCTTCGATCACTTTCAGTTGACGGGTGATCAGCGTGTTCCACACCGCGTGTTCTTCGGCGGGGTAGTCGATAAAACCTTGCGCATCGGGCTCGCGAGCCACGTATTGCGTCTGCTTCATGCTGCTCTCCTGCTAGGGGATTTCGTTCTTGTTATGTACTGCTATGGACCTAGAAATACCCCATCAATTGCAGCGTTGCAGCAGGTGAACAGCGTCGTGTGCGGGAAAACCCCTCAATTATCGTAAAGTTTTCGTTACGTATCGGTCGTCATCGCGCAGATGTTGAGATTGGCGGCTGGGAAAAGCCCTACATCTGTCACATAATCTTGACGACTATCTGAGCGCCTAATCAGAAAAGTCGGGCGCTAACCCTGTGGGAGCCAGCCTGCTGGCGATAGCGGTGTGTCATTCGACATCAATAGGGCCTGATGCGACGCCATCGCCAGCAGGCTGGCTCCCACAGGTCAATCATCGTTTATCAGGTCTTTTACATGCGTATCAAAGTCCACTGCCAGAACCGCATCGGCATCCTGCGCGACATTCTCAATCTGTTGGTGGAGTACGGGATCAACGTGGCCCGCGGTGAAGTGGGCGGTGAGCATGGCAATGCCATCTACCTGCATTGCCCGAACCTGATCAACATTCAGTTCCAGGCCCTGCGTCCGAAATTCGAAGCGATTGCCGGGGTGTTTGGCGTCAAGCGTGTAGGGCTGATGCCCAGCGAGCGTCGGCACATGGAACTCAATGCACTGCTCGGTGCGCTGGAGTTTCCGGTGCTGTCGATCGACATGGGCGGTTCCATTGTCGCGGCCAACCGTGCGGCGGCGCAGTTGCTCGGCGTACGGGTCGACGAGGTGCCTGGGATTCCCCTGTCGCGCTACGCCGAGGATTTCGATTTGCCGGAACTGGTGCGCGCCAACAAGTCGCGGATCAACGGGTTGCGGGTCAAGGTCAAGGGCGATGTCTTCCTGGCCGACATCGCGCCGCTGCAATCGGAGCACGACGACAGCGAGGCCATGGCCGGTGCGGTGCTGACATTGCATCGCGCCGACCGGGTGGGCGAACGCATCTATAACGTGCGCAAGCAGGAATTGCGTGGCTTCGACAGCATCTTCCAAAGCTCGAAAGTCATGGCCGCGGTGGTGCGCGAAGCCCGGCGCATGGCGCCGCTGGATGCACCGCTATTGATAGAAGGGGAGACCGGCACCGGCAAAGAGCTGTTAGCGCGTGCCTGCCACTTGGCCAGTCCTCGCGGGCAGTCGCCATTGATGGCGCTCAATTGCGCCGGTCTGCCGGAGTCCATGGCCGAGACGGAATTGTTCGGTTACGGCCCGGGTGCCTTTGAAGGGGCGCGGGCCGAAGGCAAGCTCGGGCTGCTGGAGCTGACGGCGGGCGGCACGCTGTTTCTCGATGGCGTCGGGGAAATGAGCCCGCGTTTGCAGGTGAAGTTACTGCGCTTCCTGCAGGACGGTTGCTTCCGCCGTGTAGGCAGTGATGAAGAGGTCTACCTCGATGTGCGAGTGATCTGCGCGACCCAGGTCGACCTGTCCGAATTGTGCGCTCGCGGCGAGTTCCGCCAGGACCTCTATCACCGCTTGAATGTGTTGTCGCTGCACATCCCGCCGTTGCGCGAATGCCTCGACGGTTTGACGCCGCTGGTGGAGCACTTCCTCGATCAGGCCAGCCGGCAGATCGGTTGCCCGCTGCCGAAACTGGCCCCGGCGGCCATGGAGCGGCTCAGTCATTACCATTGGCCGGGCAACGTGCGGCAGTTGGAAAACGTGCTGTTCCAGGCCGTTTCCCTGTGTGACGGCGGGACCGTCAAGGCCGAGCACATTCGTTTGCCGGACTATGGCGTGCGTCAGCCCCTGGGTGATTTTTCGCTGGAAGGAGGGCTGGACGAGATCGTCGGGCGTTTCGAGAAGGCGGTGCTGGAGCGGCTGTATTCGGAGCATGCCAGCAGCCGATTGCTCGGCAAGCGACTGGGTGTTTCCCATACAACGATTGCCAACAAGTTGCGTGAATATGAAATAGGCAAACTGGAGCGTTAATGACTCGACCAGACAAGAATTATTATCGGATGTAAATATTTATCCAGCGCTTCAAGTTTGCATTTAAAACGCTAAAACCTCTGCTATTGACCTGAATCATGGAACTTACAGAGGAAGCCATCTAGGCTCTTCTCAAAGTTTGGCAGGAGCGCTGACCATGCCATCAATGGATGACTCCACCCGGCGAGTTCGCAAAGAAACTCGCCTGTTCTATTTCCTGATCATTGTTCTGTTTCCACTGTTATCAGTGGCGATAGTCGGTGGTTACGGTTTTTTTGTGTGGTTTCTGCAAATGCTCCTCGGTCCGCCAGGGCCTCCCAACTGATCGACATTCATCGCTAATTCAGCAGGGAGTACGGGTCGTGGAAAAGACGCTGCACATTGCCAGCCTGGTAGTACATGCCCGTCCTGCCTTGTTCGAGGCGGTGAAAGCCAATCTGCGTTTGCTCACGGGCGTTGAGCTTCATCAGGAAAGCCCCGCCGGCAAATTGGTGGTTGTGCTGGAAACCGAGCATGAAAGCCAGATTCTTCAGCGAATCGATCAGATCAATCGCTTGCCGGGTGTGCTCAATGCCGCTCTGGTTTATCACGAGATTCTCGATGTGACGGGAGAAAGCACATGCCTATGACTCGGCGAGAGTTTGTCAAAGCCCAGGCTGCCGGAATCGCGGCAGCGGCTGCGGGTCTCCCGGTGTTTACCTCGGCCAGCAACCTGATTACCGAACAGGACATGGTTTCCCTGAACTGGAACAAGGCGCCCTGTCGTTTTTGCGGTACCGGTTGCAGCGTCATGGTGGCGACCAAGGACAACCGCGTAGTTGCAACTCACGGCGATGTAAAAGCCGAGGTCAATCGCGGGTTGAACTGCGTCAAAGGCTACTTTTTATCCAAGATCATGTACGGCGTTGATCGGCTGACTCAGCCGCTGTTGCGCATGACCAATGGGCAATATGACAAACAGGGCGAATTTCACCCGGTGTCCTGGAAACAGGCATTCGATGTGATGGAGTTGAAGTACAAGGAGGCGCTGAAGAACAAGGGCGGGGAATCCATCGCCATGTTCGGTTCCGGCCAGTGGACGATCTGGGAAGGGTACGCGGCCAACAAATTGATGAAGGCGGGATTCCGCTCGAACAACATCGACCCCAATGCACGCCATTGCATGGCCTCGGCGGTCATGGGATTCATGCGCACGTTCGGTATCGATGAGCCGATGGGCTGTTATGACGATATCGAAGTCACCGATGCATTCGTCCTGTGGGGTTCAAACATGGCGGAAATGCACCCGATTCTCTGGAGTCGGGTGACTGATCGTCGTTTAAGCCAGCCGAATGTGAAAGTGGCCGTGCTCTCTACGTTCGAACATCGCAGTTTTGAACTGGCCGACATTCCGATGGTGTTCAAGCCGCAGACTGACTTGCTGATTCTCAACTACATCGCCAATCACATCATTGAAAGCGGCTCGGTCAACAAAGACTTTGTCAGCAAGCACACCAAATTCGCCAAAGGCACCGATGACATCGGCTACGGTTTGCGTGCCGATAATCCGCTGGAGATGAAGGCCAAAAATGCCGACAAAGCGAACACCTGGACCGACATCGACTTCGAGCAATTCGCTGCTTTCGTAAAACCCTACACCCTGGAACGCACCGCGAAGGAAACCGGGGTGCCAGCCGAGCGCCTCAAAGCACTGGCCGAACTGTATGCCGACCCCAAGCGCAAGGTGGTTTCGTTCTGGACCATGGGTTTCAACCAGCACACCCGGGGCGTGTGGGCCAACAACCTGATCTACAACATCCACCTGCTGACCGGAAAAATCAGCGAGCCGGGCAACAGTCCGTTCTCCCTGACGGGCCAGCCTTCGGCCTGCGGAACGGCGCGGGAAGTGGGCACGTTCTCCCATCGTCTGCCGGCCGATCTGGTGGTGACCAATCCGAAGCATCGCGCCACGGCGGAAAAAATCTGGAAACTGCCGGCGGGCACCATCAAGGAAAAGGTCGGGTTCCATGCCGTGCAGCAGAGCCGCATGCTCAAGGACGGCGTGCTCAATGTGTATTGGACGATGGCCAGCAACAACATGCAGGCCGGGCCCAACATCATGCAGGAAGTGTTGCCGGGTTGGCGCAATCCCGAGAACTTCGTGGTGGTGTCGGATGTGTATCCCACCGTCTCGGCGCAGGCGGCGGATCTGATTTTGCCCACGGCCATGTGGGTCGAGAAAGAGGGCGCTTACGGCAATGCGGAGCGACGTACGCAGTTCTGGCACCAACTGGTTTCGGCGCCGGGTGACGCCAAGTCGGACCTCTGGCAACTGGTCGAATTTTCCAAGCGCTTTAAAACCGACGAAGTCTGGCCGGCGCAATTGTTGGAGAGTTCACCGCAGTACAAGGGCAAGACCCTGTATGAGGTGTTGTTCAAGAATGGCCAGGTCGATCAGTTCCCTGTTGAACAAATGGCGGCGGGCTATCAGAACGACGAGGCCCGGGATTTCGGTTTCTACCTGCAAAAAGGCCTGTTCGAAGAATATGCCCAGTTCGGCCGTGGACATGGTCATGACTTGGCGCCCTTTGATCGTTATCACTCCGAGCGCGGGTTGCGCTGGCCCGTCGTCGAAGGCAAGGAAACGCTTTGGCGCTTCCGCGAAGGTTACGATCCGTATGTCGAGAAGGGCAGTGGCGTGCAGTTCTACGGCTACCCCGATAAGAAGGCAATCATCTTCGCGCTGCCTTACGAGCCTCCTGCGGAAGCCCCGGACGCGGACTTCCCGTTCTGGTTGAGCACCGGTCGGGTGCTTGAGCATTGGCACACCGGGACTATGACCCAGCGTGTCGAAGAACTCTATAAAGCGGTCCCCGATGCGCTGGTCTACATGCACCCGGCCGATGCCAAGGCCTTGAATGCCCGGCGTGGCAGCGAAGTAAAGCTGATCAGTCGGCGCGGCGAGATGCGTGCGCGGATTGAAACCCGGGGGCGCAACAAGCCGCCCCAAGGCCTGGTGTTCGTGCCGTTTTTCGATGCCAACAAGCTGATCAACAAAGTCACGCTTGATGCGACGGACCCGATCTCCAAACAGACCGATTACAAGAAATGCGCGATCAGGATTGAGTTGATCAAGACGGCATAAGGAGAGCTTTCATGAATTATCGTTCGCTGTCCTTGCTTGTCATGCTGCTGATGTGGCTACCCGCGACATTTGCGGCAGAACCCGGTTACCCACTGGATGCGCCGGCACCGGATGGACGGCGAGTCGGCGGGACCCTGACCCAGGAGCTGCCGGCACCGCCCATTGCCGAAGACGAGAACAAGGACCTCAAGCGTGAGCGCAATTACCCCGATCAACCGCCCACCATACCCCACAGCATTCGCGGGTATGCCATCGACATGAACAGCAACAAGTGCCTGACCTGCCACAGTCGCGCCAACAGTGCGCGTACCCAGGCGCCGATGATCAGCATCACTCACTACATGGACCGCGACGGCCAGGCATTGGCCGCGGTGTCGCCGCGCCGATACTTCTGCAACCAGTGTCACGTGCCGCAAAAGGATGTGAAGCCACTGGTGAGCAACAGCTTCAAGAACATCGATCAGGTCTTGCAAGACGAAATCAACCACCAGCCGAAACCTTGAGGAAAGGCCATGAAATCTTTGCTTGCCTTGCTCAAGGATTATTGGGCTGTGCTGCGTCGGCCCAGCGTGCATTACAGCCTGGGCTTCCTGACCCTGGGCGGGTTTATCGCCGGGGTGATTTTCTGGGGTGGGTTCAACACCGCGCTGGAAGCGACCAACACCGAGAAGTTCTGCACGTCCTGCCATGAAATGCGCGACAACGTGTTTGTCGAGTTGCAGGAAACCATTCACTACACCAACCGCTCGGGCGTGCGCGCCACGTGCCCGGACTGTCACGTCCCGCACGAGTGGACGCACAAGATCGCCCGCAAGATGCAGGCTTCCAAGGAGGTCTGGGGCAAGCTGTTCGGCACTATCAGTACCCGGGACAAGTTTCTGGGCATGCGCCGGGAGCTGGCCGAACACGAGTGGGCACGGCTCAAGGCCAACGATTCCCGGGAGTGTCGCAACTGCCATAACTTCGAGTTCATGGACTTCACACGCCAGGGTAAACGTGCCGCCAACATGCACTCCACCTCCTTGGCCAGTGGCCAGGCGACCTGTATCGATTGCCATAAAGGCATTGCCCACAAATTGCCCGACATGAGCGGCGTGAAAGGTTGGTAGCCGGCTTTTCACGGCATTGCCGCCAAGCGGCATAACCGCGCCGGTTTTTCGTCTTCGATACATCGTTCGATTCCCTTCTGATTAGCCTCCAGCCCCTTGTTTAAAGGGGGTTGGAGCCGCTGCACGCAAGTTGGTCTGCAAATTGCTACAACCTGCGCAACACAGCAGTGGGCGGCAAACGTCCGGCAGGCAGAGGAACAATTGTGGACAAGTACCTTTATGTGGCAATGACCGGCGCCAGCCAGAATGCACTGGCGCAAAAGGCTCATGCCAACAACCTCGCGAACATCTCCACCAACGGCTTCCAGAAAGACCTGGAACAGGCCCGTTCGATGCCGGTGTTCGGTGACAGCTTTCCGGCGCGTGCGTTTGCCATGTCGGAACGCCCGGGCACGGATTTCTCCCCGGGTTCACTGGTGGAAACCGGTCGCGACCTCGACGTTGCCGTGCAAGGCAACGGCTGGATTGCCGTGCAGACGCCCGATGGCGGTGAAAGCTACGTGCGCACCGGCAGCCTGAACGTTGACGCCCTGGGCGTGCTGCGCGCCGGCAATGGCATGCCGGTCATGGGCAATGGCGGGCCGATTGCCGTGCCGCCCGAGCAGCAGATCGAAGTTGGCGAGGACGGCACCATCAGCATCCGCGCGATGGGTGAAGGTCCTCGGGTGATGGCTGAAGTCGACCGCATCAAACTGGTCAACCCGGACCTCAAGAACATGAGCAAGGGCCTGGATGGTTCGATCCACACCAAGGACGGCGCGCCTGCGCAGGCCGATGCCAACGTCAAGCTGGTGTCCGGGTTCCTCGAGTCGAGCAATGTCAATGCCGTGGAAGAGATGACCTCGGTACTGGCCTTGGCCAAGCAGTTCGAACTGCACATCAAGATGATGAACACCGCCAAAGACGATGACCAGGCCATGGCTCGGGTCTTGCAGATCAGCTAATTACCAGAACGTCGCGCCGTAAAACAGGCGCACGAGGAGAATCGAATGCTTCCGGCTCTATGGGTTGCCAAGACAGGTCTGTCCGCCCAGGACACCAACCTGACCACCATTTCCAACAACCTGGCCAACGTGTCGACCACGGGTTTCAAACGTGACCGCGCCGAGTTCCAGGACTTGCTCTACCAGATCAAACGCCAGCCAGGCGCCCAGTCGACCCAGGACAGCGAACTGCCGTCGGGTCTGCAACTGGGTACTGGTGTGCGCATCGTCGGCACCCAGAAAAACTTCACCGCCGGCAGCCTGCAAACCACCGAGCAGCCACTGGACATGGCCATCGACGGTCGCGGGTTCTTCCAGATCCTGCAACCGGACGGCACCACGTCCTACACCCGTGACGGTACGTTCCACCTGGACTCCAACGGTCAGATCGTGAACGCCAGCGGCTTTGCCCTGGAGCCGGCGATTGTCATTCCGAACGAAGCGCAGACCTTCACGGTCGGCCGCGACGGCACCGTGTCCATCACCGTTGCCGGCAACCCGGCTGCCCAGGTGATCGGCAACCTGCAAACCGCCGACTTCATCAACCCGGCCGGCCTGCAGGCCGTGGGCAACAACCTGTTCCTGGAAACCGCCGCCAGCGGCGCGCCGCAAGTCGGCACCCCGGGCCTGGCCGGTTTCGGCACCACGCTGCAGAACACCCTGGAAACGTCCAACGTCAGCACCGTTGAGGAGATGGTCAACATGATCACCACTCAGCGCGCCTACGAGATGAACTCCAAGGTGATCTCCACTGCCGACCAGATGCTCTCGTTCGTAACGCAGAATCTGTAATCAAGTCTATGTGGCGGCCATTGGGCCGCCTGCAACACCGTGAGGTAGGGTCATGAATCGCTATGTATCTGTTCTGGCACTGAGTGGGATCACCGCGCTCGCAGGTTGCGTGCCTGCGACGCCCAAGCCCAATGACCCTTACTACGCTCCGGTGTTGCCGCGCACGCCGTTGCCGGCGGCGGCGAACAATGGCTCGATCTATCAGGCCGGTTTCGAACAGAACCTCTACAGCGACCGCAAGGCGTTCCGGGTCGGTGACATCATCACCATCACCCTGAACGAAAGGACCCAGGCCAGCAAAAACGCCAATTCGCAAATTGGCAAGAACAGCAAGGCTAACATCGGCCTGAGTTCGCTGTTCGGCAGCAGCGCCACCACCAACAACCCGTTCGGCGATGGCGACCTCAGCCTGAGTGCCAGTTACGAAGGTGACCGCGCGACCAAGGGCGACAGCAAGGCGGCGCAGGGCAACACCCTGACCGGTTCGATCACGGTCACCGTCGCCGATGTGTTGCCCAACGGCATCATCGCGGTTCGCGGCGAGAAGTGGATGACCCTCAACACCGGCGATGAGCTGGTGCGGATTGCCGGCCTGGTTCGCGCCGATGACATCGCCACCGATAACACCGTGCCGTCGACCCGTGTCGCCGATGCGCGCATCACCTACTCGGGCACCGGTTCGTTTGCCGATGCGAGTCAGCCAGGCTGGTTCGACCGTTTCTTCCTCAGCCCGCTGTTCCCTTTCTAGGTGGTCAGTTTGAATCTTAAACACCTCATGGTGGCCGCCTTGATGCTGTGCGCCGCGTTCAACGCGCAGGCCGAGCGCCTGAAGGACATCGCCAGCATTTCCGGCGTGCGTTCCAACCAATTGATCGGCTACGGCCTGGTGGTCGGGCTTAACGGCACCGGCGACCAGACGACGCAGACCCCGTTCACCCTGCAGACCTTCAACAACATGCTCTCGCAGTTCGGTATCAAGGTGCCGCCAGGCTCGGGCAATGTGCAGTTGAAGAACGTCGCGGCTGTGTCGATCAGTGCCGATCTGCCGGCGTTCGCCAAGCCGGGGCAGCAGGTCGACATCACCGTTTCGTCCATCGGCAACTCCAAGAGTTTGCGTGGCGGCACCTTGCTGCTGACGCCACTCAAAGGTATCGACGGCAACGTCTACGCGGTGGCCCAGGGCAACCTGGTGGTCGGTGGTTTCGATGCGGAAGGGCGAGACGGCTCGAAGATCACCGTCAACGTTCCGTCGGCCGGCCGCATCCCGGGTGGTGCGTCGGTGGAGCGTGCGGTGCCGAGCGGTTTCAACCAGGGCAACAGCCTGACGCTGAACCTCAACCGTTCCGACTTCACCACCGCCAAGCGCATCGTCGACAAAATCAACGACATGCTCGGCCCTGGCGTGGCCCAGGCCATCGACGGCGGTTCGATTCGCGTCACTGCGCCGCTCGATCCGAGCCAGCGCGTCGACTACCTTTCGATCCTGGAAAATCTCGAAGTCGATCCGGGCCAGGCGGTGGCGAAAGTCATCATCAACTCCCGTACGGGCACCATCGTGATCGGCCAGAACGTCAAGGTGTCCCCGGCCGCCGTGACCCACGGCAGTCTGACCGTGACCATCACCGAAGACCCGATCGTCAGCCAACCCGGCCCTCTGTCCAATGGCACGACGGCGGTGGTACCGCGCTCGAAGGTCAACGCCCAGCAGGAAGCCAAGCCGATGTTCAAGTTCGGCCCGGGCACCACCCTCGACGAGATCGTACGGGCGGTGAACCAGGTCGGCGCGGCACCGGGTGACCTGATGGCGATCCTCGAAGCGCTGAAGCAGGCCGGCGCCCTGCAAGCCGATTTGATCGTGATCTGAGGACGGCCATTGTGGATATGCGCAAGAGCGGTCTGGTCAGCAGCAGCGATTCGGGCTCCTATTCGGACCTGAACCGTCTGAATCAGCTCAAGGTCGGCGACAAGAACAGCGACGGCAACCTGCGCAAGGTGGCGCAGGAGTTCGAATCGTTGTTCCTCGGTGAGATGCTCAAGTCAATGCGCTCGGCAACCGAAGCGCTGGGGCAGGACAATCCGCTGAACACGCCGGCGGCCAAGCAGTACCAGGAAATGTACGACCAGCAACTGGCGGTTTCCATGTCCCGCGAGGGTGGAGGTATCGGCCTGGCCGACGTGCTGATGCGCCAGATGTCGAAGAACAAACCGCTGACGCCGGGTGAGGCGGCTGCTGCGTCACTGGCCAAGCAAGAGGCTGCCAAGGCCGCCGTGGAAACGCCGGTGGCGGCAGGTACGGTGGCAATCAATGGCCCGCTGTCGCGGGTCAATGGCCAGCGTCCGTTGTGGGCTTCGCGTTCAGTCCATGCGCCGCAAGAGGCGGGCGAGGGTGCCCATCGCAATGACATGGCGCTGATCAATCAGCGACGCCTGGCACTGCCGCCGAAACTGGCTGATCGGTTGTTGGCCGGGCTGGTGCCTTCGGCGACGACCGCTGTCACCACGACGATCGACAAGACAACCTTGCCAGAGCGCACGACGAACACCGGCACGGGACCGTTGTACAACGGCGACTGGCTGGCGACCGCGCAACAATCCTCCACTGGCGGCATGCAGATCTACGGGCGCGCCATGGCGCAGATTCCGCTGGCACCAGCGAAGAAAGCCTTCAGTTCCGCCGACCAGTTCGTCAACACCATGCTGCCGATGGCCAAGGAAGCGGCGGCCCGCATTGGTGTCGATCCACGTTACCTGGTGGCCCAGGCGGCCCTGGAAACCGGCTGGGGCAAGTCGGTCATGCGTGCTCAGGACGGCAGCAGCAGCCACAACCTGTTCGGCATCAAGGCCGGCAACAGTTGGCAGGGCAATTCGGCGCGGGCGATCACCAGCGAATTCAGGAACGGGCAGATGGTCAAGGAGACGGCCGAGTTCCGTTCCTACGACTCCTACAAGGACAGTTTCCATGACCTTGTGACTTTGCTGCAGACCAACAATCGCTATCAAGATGTCGTGAAGTCGGCCGATAACCCAGAACAGTTTGTACGCGAGTTGCAGAGAGCCGGTTACGCAACCGACCCGAACTACGCGAGCAAGATTTCGCAGATAGCCAAGCAGATGACGAGTTACCAGAACTACGCTGCGGCGGGCGTTTCCACCACGCCTTTATAGGCACAAGGTATAAGGTCTGAACCATGAGTTTGCTCAATATCGGGATGTCGGGGCTGAGCGCCAGCCATAACGCCTTGGCGACTACCGGCAACAACATTGCCAACGCCGACACCGCCGGTTACTCGCGCCAGCAAACCGTGCAGGGCAGCAAGGGGTCGATTCAGTACGGCAACGTCTACATCGGCACCGGCACGACGCTGGCCGATGTGCGCCGGGTATACAACAGCTACCTCGACGCGCAGTTGCAGACCACGACGTCGCTCAACAGTGATTCGGCCGCGTACCTTGGGCAAGTCACGCCACTCGATACCTTGCTGTCCGACAGTGGTACCGGTCTCAATGGTGCCCTGACCAAATTCTTCGCCTCGGTACAGAACGTCAATGCCAAACCCGGCGACGACGCCTCCCGCCAGTTGTTGCTCAGCGATGCCCAGGCCCTGAGCAATCGCTTCAACTCCGTGTCCAGCCAGTTGAACACGCAGAATGCGAACATCAACGGCAACCTGACGAACATGGCAGATCAGGTCAACAAGCTGGCCACGACCCTGGCGCAGTTGAACCAGAAAATCAGCGAGATTTCGAGCTCCGGCGGTACGCCGAATGAACTGCTCGATGCCCGTAACGAAACCATGCGCCAGCTGTCGACCTTCACCGGCGCACAGTATGTCGAGCGCGACGGCAACGTCGATGTGTATCTGGGTAGCGGCCAGCCACTGGTGATCGGCAGTACGGTCAACAAGCTCGAGGCGGTGCCGGGTAAAGATGATCCGGGACGCTTGTCGCTGCAGCTCAATCGTGGTTCGAGCACCATCGACATCACCTCGATCATGGCCGGTGGTGAAATCGGCGGCCTGCTGCGTTATCGCAGCGAAGTGCTCGATCCGGCCATGAATGAATTGGGTCGTGTGGCGCTGGTCGTCGCCGATCAGATGAACAGTATCCAGGCTCAGGGCATCGACAAGAACGGTGATTTCGGTTCGAACCTGTTCAACAGCATCAACAGTGCCGCGCAGATGTCTCAGCGCAGCATTGCGTCCACCAGCAACAGTGCCGGCTCCGGTAACTTCGATGTGAGCATCGAGGACACGGGCAAACTGACCATCAACGATTACAAGGTCACGTTCACCAGCGCTACCGATTACACCGTTCAGCGCCTGCCCGATAACACGCCGATGGGCAACTTCAGCACCACGACGACACCTGCGCCGGTGATCGACGGGTTCTCGATGACGTTCAACGGGGGAGCTGCCCAAGGCGACACTTTCAAGCTCACCCCGACACGTAACGCATCGGCCAATATCAAAACCGAGATGACCGACTCCAAGCGTCTGGCCATCGCGGCGCCGTTGGGAGCGGCCATTGCTGCGGGTGGTAGCGGCACGCTGACCATTCCGGCCAGCGGTCAGCCGACCCTGACTACCCGATTCGACCTCTACGACGCGGCCACCACCACCGCGATGCAGAACGGTATGAAGTATTCGACGCCGGTTAAAGTGGTGTTTGGCGATCCGTCGGCTGACGGCACGACCCAGAGCTATCAATTGCTGGATGCCAAAGGTGGCGTTCTCGGCAGCGGTACCATCCAGCCTGGCCAGAACAACACCTTGAACCTGAGCATTGCGCTCAAGGATTCGACCGGTGCGCCGATCCCGCCAGCGCCTGCCACGCAGTACACCGTTGATTTCGACATGACCGTCGCCGGTTCACCTGGCAAGGGCACGGCGATCAACGTCAGCCTGAGCCAGCCAGGTTCCCTGGACAATCGAAACGGCACGGTTCTGGCGGGTCTGCAGACTGCGCAAACAGTCGACACCGGTTCGGCAAGCAAAGGTATTTCGCTGAATGATGCCTACGGCAAACTCGTCGAGGGCGTCGGCTCCAAGGCGGCCCAAGGCAAGCTGGACAGTGCTGCGACCACCGCCATTCTGGCGAACGCCAAGGGCGCGCGTGACTCGCTTTCGGGTGTCGACCTCGACGAGGAAACCGGCAACCTGGTCAAGTACCAGCAGTACTACACCGCCTCTTCGCAGATCATCAAGGCTGCGCAGGAAATCTTCAGCACACTGATCAACAGTCTTTAAGGAGTCGTAGCCCATGCGCATTTCTACCGCCCAGTTTTACGAGTCCTCGGCAGCGAACTATCAGAAAAATTTCGCCAACGTGGTCAAGAGCAGCGAAGAGGCGAGCAGCCTGGTTCGCGTCAACACCGCAGCGGATGATCCGGTTGGCGCTTCGCGTTTGCTGCAATTGGGTCAGCAGGCTTCGATGCTCGACCAATTTTCGACCAACATGACCACCATCAAAGGCACGCTCGGTCAGACCGAAGCGGTGATGACCAGCATCGGCAACGTGTTGCAGCGGGCCAAAGAACTGGCGCTGGGTGCGGGCAACGCCGGTTTTACCGATGCCGACCGTCAGGCGAACGCATCCGAGCTGGGTGAGATTGAAGAGCAATTGCTCAGCCTGATGAACAGCAAGGACGAAAACGGCAAATACATCTTCGCCGGCTCCAAGGGTGATGTGGCTCCGTTCAGTCGCAACACCGATGGCACCTACAGCTACAACGGCGACCAGGTGACCCTCGACCTGCCAATTGGCGACAATCAATCGATGGCTTCCAACAGTACCGGTTGGGACGTATTCCAGCAGGCGATCAACACCAACCGAACGTCCGCCACGCTTACGTCGCCAGCGGTGGATGACGGTCGTGTCGCGTTGTCCAACGGTCAAGTCGCGTCGGATGTCACCTACAGTGCCAAGTTCCGTAGCGGCGAGCCTTACACCGTGGAGTTCTTGAGCAGCACTCAGCTGAAAATCACCGATGCGCTGGGTAACGACGTAACGTCTGAAGCGAGCCAGAACGGCGTGTTCAACTCCAACAACGCAGCCACGCAAACCGTGAGCTTTCGCGGCGTTGATCTGAACCTCAATATTAACCTCAAGGCAGGTGACAGTGCCGACCCGGATGCGGCAATTGCCGGCCACAGTTTCACCCTGGCGGCCAAGCCGGACAGCTTCAATACTTCGCGCAGCCCGGGCAATCCTTCGAGCGCCCTGGTAACAGGCGCCTCGGTGACCAACAGCGCTGACTACCACGCCAGCTTCCCGGGCGGTGGTGCTGTGCTCAAGTTCACCAGCGCTACGGATTTCGAACTGTATGCCGCGCCGGTGACGGCTGACAGCACGCCAGTGTCGACCGGCACCATGGCTGGCACTACCGCAACCGCATCGGGTGTTTCGTTCACCGTCGCCGGCACACCGGGCGCAGGTGACCAGTTCTCGGTAGCGGTCAACACGCACCAGACCCAGAACGTTCTGGATACGGTCAGCCAACTGAAAATGGCCCTGTCGACACCGACCAACAATAATCCCATCGCCATTCAGAAAATGAACGCGGCAGTCACAGCCGGTATCGGCAACCTGGCCAGCGGCATCGATCAATTGGCCGCCGGTGTCAGTTCTGTGGGGGGGCGCGGTGCATCGCTGGTGACCCAGACGGACATCAACCAGAGTCTGGTACTGGCCAACACGCAGACCCAGGGCGCCATTCGCGACTCCGATCCGGCTGAAGTAATGACCCGCCTGACCCTGCAGCAAACCATGCTGCAGGCATCGCAATTGGCGTTCAGCAAGATCGCTCAGTTGGGCCTGTTCAACAAAGTCTGAGTCAGGGCCTTCCCGATGACTTCGCGAAGGCTTTCGACAACCGAGTGAAAACCGTCTTTTTTCTGCGGTTCTGGGAGTCTTGCTTCATCCAGGCAAGCTCCCGCCGCTCGCGAGTTCCCCCGCCGTGAAACCAGCACCTCTTGTCACCATTGCCATTCCCGCCTTCAATCCGCAATTCTTCCTCGTGGCACTGGAAAGCGCCCTGAGTCAGACCTACGCCAATCTTGAAGTGATCGTCTGCGATGACAGTGGCGGTGACGAGATCCGCGAGATCGTCGATGCCTGTGAAGCGCCTGTCTCGATTCGTCTGCGTTATGTGCGCAATCCGCGGCGCCTGGGTTTTCAAGGCAACCTCATCGCGTGTGCGCAGGAAGCCAGCGGCGACTACCTGAAATTGTTGTGCGATGACGATCAGTTGCTGCCTGAGTGCATTGCGCAACAGATCGCCGGATTCATCGATCACGACGACGTCAATCTGGTCATCGGCCAACGGCAGTTCTACGACGAAGACTGCATCCTGTTATCCGACCGTGTGGAAAATAGCTGCTTTTCCAAAGGTGTCACCTTGTTCAAGGGTGAGGATCTGTTGGGGATTCTGGAAACCACTGTCTTTAATTTTCTCAGTGGCCTCAGTGGGGCCTTGCTTCGAACTCTGCATGCACTGGAATACTTGCCGGCCCTGACGCAGATCGGCGAGGGCTTTGTTGCGAACCTGGATTTTGCTTTGTTCGCGTGTCTGTTGCGACGCGGCAATCTTGTCGTGGTCGGGCAGATCCTGAGTCTTGAGCGTTTGCATCCGGCGCGCCTGAGCAACCAGTCCGCAGTCAAGGCTGCGGTCGTGACCGAACTCGACTGGCTCAAGCAAATGCTCGCTCTGCGCAGTGGCGAGCCGGCGCCGGCACCCGGTTGGGTGCGTCATGTTGCGCTGGCCGATGCCATTGAAGGGCAGGCTTATGCGTGGGAAGAGGCCGCCCTTGGCCGACAGCTGGGTTTCATTCAAACCCTGGTGAATTCCCGGGTCGGCCCGGATTGCGACAGTTTCGCTGACATGTATCGGCAATGGCTGTCCTGCCGCCATCTGAATCCGGCCCAGCAACGCCTGCTTGATGCTCGCGTGCAGAGTTGGAGCTGGCGTCCGCGCGTCGTGCCGATCGTGCTCGACAGCGAAGGTGATTTGTCGGCGTTGGAGGACACCCTCAAAAGTCTTCGTCAGCAAGCCTACAGCGCTGAGCAAGTGGTGGTGCTTTCCCCATTGCGGCACGCACCTGTCGACGGTGTGCGTCATGTGCCACTGGAGGCGGACGCGGTTGCCCAGTTCAACCACCTGCTGGCCGAGTTGGACAACGCGGACTGGATCTATCTGGTTCGCGCCGGTGACCGCATGCATGAACTGGCGCTGCTGTTGCTCGCCGAGCGCATGGTGGAGATGCCGGATGTGCGCTGCCTTTACAGCGACGAAGGCGGCTTGCGTGACGAGATCTCGATCGAGCCGGTGTTCAAGCCGGATTTCAATCTCGACTTGATGCGCAGCTTTCCCTATGTCGGCCGTGTGCTCGCGCTACAGCGCCAGCGCCTGTTGGAACTTGGCGGGATGGCGGCGGGCTTTGGCGAGCTTGGCGTGCACGATCTGCTCTGGCGCCTGGTCGAAAACAACGGGCCACACGCGATCGGGCACATTGCCGAAGTTCTGGTGGAGTCCACCCTGCGCCTGTCCCGGTGGCTGACACAACCACAGGTCATGGATCAGGCCCCGGTAGTGTTGTCGGCGCATCTGACGCGCCTGGGTGTTCCTCACCGAATCCGCACCGGCAGTCAGCGGATGATCAGTCGTGTGGACTACCTCCATGTTCAACCGGACATGGTGTCGATCATCATCGCGACCCGTAATGAGCTGGCGTCTCTGGAGCGTTGCATTGAAAGCCTGCTGGAGAAAACCACCTGCCAGCAATTTGAAGTGCTCATTGTCGATAACGGCAGCACGGCGCTGGATGCCTGCAACTGGCTGTCGGCCGTGGAGCAAATGGGAAGCGACAAGCTGCGCGTGCTTCGTTGTGATTATGGCGACAATCTGGCGGCGGTGCACAACTTCGCCGCCGGCCAGGCTCGCGGTGACTACCTGTTGTTTTTCAGTCCGTGCAACAGCGTGGTCAATCCGGACTGGCTCGACGAGTTGCTCAACCATGCCCGGCGTCCGGAAGTCGGCATCGTCGGTGGCCGTCTGGTGAGTCCGCAAGGGCGCATCGAAGGGGCTGCGCTGGTGTGCGGGCTGCGGGGGGCAGTGGGGGTGCCCAATCGTGGCGAGCTACTGAATACGCCGGGTTACATGCAGCGCCAGCAGACCGTGCAGAACTTCAGCGCGGTGGGCATCGACTGCCTGCTGGTGCGCAAGAAGGTCTTCGATGAAGTGCTCGGCCTCGACGAAAAAGACCTGTCGCAGGCACTCAATGGCGCAGACTTCTGCCTGCGGGTGAAGCAAAACGGATACCTGGTGGTATGGACGCCGTACGCCGAACTGATGCGAGTGACAGTGGCTTCCTATGGGGAACCGGCCCCGCGCATCCTGCAAAACGAGCAGAAAAGCTTTTATCAGCGTTGGTTGCCTCTGGTTGCCAGGGATCCGGCTTACAACCCTAATCTGAGTCTGGGCAGCAGTAATTTCAGTCTCGAACCCGGATTCAAAAGCGGCTGGGATCCGTTCTTCCGTCAGTTGCTGCCCAAGGTGCTGGCGATCCCGATCAACACGTCTGCCGTGGGCCATTACCGGGTTGCCCAGCCGTTTCTTGAGCTGGAAGCGGCCGGGCGTATAGTCGGACATTTGAGTTACCACACGCCGACGAACATCGAGCTTGAGCGCAGTTCGCCGGACGTGATTGTGTTGCAGGGTCGCTATAGCCGGAACGCGGTCGACGAAGTGGAGCGCGTCAAAGACGCCTCCCGGGCATTCAGGATTTTCGAGCTGGATGACTATGTGATCGATGTGCCGAAAAAGAACGCACACATTCGCAAGGCTGAAGTCGGCGTCGACAGTATCGTGCGTCGTGGCATCAGTCTGTGTGACCGGGTGGTGGTATCGACCCAGCCGCTGGCCGATGCATTGCGCGACATGCACCACGACATCCGGGTCGTCCCGAACATGCTGGCGCCACACCTGTGGGCCGGCCTGAGCAGTCGTCGACGTACTTCGCGAAAACCTCGCGTCGGCTGGGGGGGCGGGACCAGTCATGACGGCGACCTGGCGATCATTGCCGATGTCGTCCGTCTGCTGGCCAACGAAGTCGAGTGGGTGTTCTTCGGCATGTGCCCGCCGGCGCTGCGTCCGTTCGTTCATGAATTCCATCCAAGCGTCGGCCTGGACGCCTACCCGGCCAAACTGGCCAGCCTGAACCTTGACCTGGCACTGGCACCACTTGAATTTCATATCTTCAACGACTGCAAGAGCAACCTGCGCCTGCTGGAATACGGTGCCTGCGGCTACCCGGTGATCTGCACCGAGACTGAAGCCTATCGCGGCTATCTTCCGTGCACCAAGGTCGTGAGCAACAGCGCCGAGGAATGGCTTGAGGCGATCCGCATGCATCTGTCCGATCCAGAGGCCAGCTACCGCATGGGCGATGCGTTGCGCGAGGAAGTGCTGCGCGATTACATGCTCAAGGGCAACAACCTCAATTACTGGGTCGAGGGTTGGTTGCCCAACTGATCCGAAGTGAATATTGGTGTTTGAGCAGGCGGCCTTGGGCCGCCTGTTTTGTTTGTGTCGAAAGCGTCGCAAATCCCGCTGATGGATTCATCCCTTTTTTCATGGCCGATTACGCCACCGGCATAGAGCCTGCGCGGCTGGCGCGTTTCCTGCACGTCCCCCTCAAATCGCCATAAAACGAGCGCTCGCGGTCATTCCACCAGCGCCCGGAACGGTAGAAGGTTTAGCCAGAAGGCCCGCAACGCTCAAGAAAGCTGCGCGCAGCCGGGTGAAGAACAAGAGGGGAGACGATGAAGGCAGTTATTTTGGCGGGTGGCCTCGGCACGCGCATCAGTGAAGAGTCGCACCTCAAGCCCAAGCCGATGATCGAGATCGGCGGCAAGCCAATTCTCTGGCACATCATGAAGCAGTATTCCGCCCACGGAATCCACGATTTCGTGATCTGCCTTGGCTACAAGGGTTACGCGATCAAGGACTTCTTCGCCAACTACTTCCTGCACACCTCCGACGTCACCTTCGACATGCGTAACAACCGCATGGACGTGCACCAGAATTACAGCGAGCCGTGGAGCGTCACCCTGATCGACACCGGCGAAGAAACCATGACCGGTGGCCGTCTGCTGCGTGCCGGTCGATACCTGAAGGATGAAGAGGCGTTCTGCTTCACCTACGGCGATGGCGTTTCCGATCTGAACATTCGTCAATTGGTGGACTACCACCGAGCCCATGGCCGTCTGGCAACCGTCACCGCCGTGCAACCGCCCGGTCGTTATGGCGCGCTGGACCGTCACGGTGATCAGGTGCTCGGGTTTACCGAGAAACCGCGTGGCGACGGTGGCTGGATCAATGGCGGATTTTTCGTTCTGTCACCCAAGGTGCTGTCGTATATCGCCGGTGACGGGACGACATGGGAAGCCGAACCCTTGGCGCGCCTGGCCCAGGAAGAACAGTTGAAAGCCTTCGAACACAATGGTTTCTGGCAACCGATGGACACCCTGCGCGACAAGAACCATCTCGAAGCACTGTGGCAGAGCGGGGAGGCCCCATGGAAGCAATGGGCCTGAGTGCGGATTTCTGGCGTGGCAAGCGCGTCCTCGTTACCGGCCATACCGGTTTCAAAGGCAGCTGGCTGACGCTGTGGCTGCAAAGCCTCGGCGCACAAGTCAGCGGTTTTGCCCTTGATCCTTCAACCGGGCCGAGCCTGTTCGAACTGGCGCGTGTCCACGAAGGCATCAACGATCAGCGCGGCGATCTGCGGGATCTCGGTGCCTTGCTGGAGATCATCGCCGAAACCGAGCCTGAGATCGTCCTGCACCTGGCCGCTCAGCCGCTGGTGCGTGAAGGTTATCGCGATCCGCTCGGCACCTATTCCAGCAACGTCATGGGCACGCTCAACTTGCTCGAAGCGATTCGACAGGTCGGCTGTGTGCGTGCCTGCGTGCTGGTGACCACCGACAAGGTCTACGCAAACAAGGAATGGCTGTGGCCGTACCGCGAAGACGAAGCCCTGGGTGGCCACGATCCTTACAGCAGCAGCAAGGCCTGCTGTGAACTGTTGGCGCAGTCTTATGCCGCGTCGTTTTTTCCGGCCGACAAATACGCCGGGCACGGTCTGGCCCTGGCTACCGCGCGTGCCGGCAATGTCTTGGGCGGCGGTGACTTTGCGCCTGAGCGACTGATTCCCGACGTGCTCAGAGCCTGGACGGCAGACGAGCCGGTGACCCTGCGCTACCCGCAAGCCGTGCGCCCGTGGCAGCACGCGCTGGAGCCACTGGCCGGTTATCTGCAATTGGCCGCCGGCCTCTACGAGCAAGGCCCGGAATACGCCGGTGCGTGGAACTTCGGCCCGGGCGAAGCGGACATGTGCAGCGTCGGCGAAGTCGTCGAAATGCTTGCCAATCGCTGGCCACAAGCCCGTGGTCTACGCATCGAGCCGAGTGAATTGCACGAGGCCGGTCTGCTACGTCTGGACAGCAGCCGCGCGCGCCAACGGCTCGGCTGGCAGCCACGCTGGACCTTGCAACAATGCCTGACTCAAACCCTCGACTGGCATCTGGCATGGCAGAACGGCGATGACATGCGTGCCGTGACCCTTGGCCAATTGAACCTGTACCGAGGCGCACTGTGAGCGAGTTTTCCTTGCGCGCGCTACCGCTGGCCGGGCTGTTCAGCGTCCAGCACAAGCGCTTCGAAGATCAGCGCGGGCACTTCGCCCGACTGTTCTGCGAGGGCAGCCTGAGTGCGTTTGGCAGCGAATTTCACATTCGTCAGATCAACCATTCCCGCACCCGTGAGAAGGGCAGTGTGCGCGGTCTGCATTATCAGAATGCCAATGCGCCGGAAGCCAAACTGATCACCTGCCTGCGCGGTGAAGTGTGGGATGTGGCGGTAGACCTGCGCCCCGAATCCGAGACCTTTTTGCATTGGCACGCCGAGCATCTGAAGGCGGGTGACGGTCGCGGTCTGCTGATTCCGGCGGGGTTCGCCCACGGTTTCCAGACACTGACTGAAGACGCCGAATTGCTTTACCTGCACAGCGCCGATTACGCGCCGGAGCATGAGGGCGGTCTGTCGGTGAACGATCCACGGCTGGCGATTGCCTGGCCGTTGCCTGTCAATAATTTGTCAGCGCGTGATTCCAGCCATCCCGCGCTCGATCAACACTTCGCTGGAGTGCGTCTATGAACTGCCGTGGGTGCGCCGCACCGCTGAGCCTGCCGCTGATCGACCTTGGCACCTCGCCACCGTCCAACGCCTACGTGCATGCCGATCGCCTGGAGCAGGCCGAGCAATGGGTACCGCTGAAGGTCGCCGTGTGCCAGCAATGCTGGCTGGTGCAGACCGAGGATTACACCCGCGCCGACAGCCTGTTCGACGCCGAGTACGCTTATTTCAGTTCGTTCTCCAGCACCTGGCTGGCCCATGCCGAGCGCTATGTCGCCGAAATGGTCGAGCGTTTCGGCCTGACTGCCGACAGCCGCGTGGTCGAAGTCGCTGCCAACGATGGTTATCTGCTGCAATTCGTGGCGGGTCGCGGCATCCCTTGCCTGGGTGTCGAGCCCACTCGCAGCACTGCGCAAGCCGCGCGGGAGAAAGGCCTGGAAATTCGTGAGCTGTTCTTCGGTCGTGAAACTGCCGCGCAGTTGAACAGCGAAGGCTGGGGCGCCGACTTGATGGCCGCCAATAACGTGCTCGCGCATGTGCCGGACATCAATGATTTCCTCGGTGGTTTCGCAACGCTGCTCAAGCCGACCGGCGTGGCCACTTTCGAATTCCCGCAACTACTGACGCTGATGGCCGGCGCGCAGTTCGACACGCTGTATCACGAGCACTATTCCTACCTGTCTTTGACTGCCGTGCAGACCCTGTGCGAACGCAATGGCCTGGAAGTGTTCGACGTCAGCCCACTGAGCACTCATGGCGGATCGCTGCGGGTGTTTGTGCAGCGCAAGGACGGCGAACGTCGCGCGGTACAAGCGAGCGTGCAGCAGCAGTTGCAGGCCGAGCTCGATGCCGGGGTGAAAACCGCCGAGTACTACACGAGCCTCGCGCCCGCCGCTGAGCGCATCAAACATGAACTGCTGCGCTTCCTGTTGCAGGCCAAGGCCGACGGCAAGCGCGTAGTCGGCTACGGCGCAGCGGCCAAGGGCAACACGCTGCTCAATTACGCCGGGGTCAAACCCGACCTGCTCGCCTGGGTGGCCGACGCCAATCCGCACAAGCAGGGCAAGTTTCTGCCGGGCAGTCGCATCCCGATCGTGGCGCCGGCGCAAATCGACCTGGAAAAACCCGATTACGTGCTGGTGCTGCCCTGGAACCTGCTGCACGAAGTCAGTCAGCAACTGGCGCAAGTGCGTCAATGGGATGGGCGCTTCGTGATCGCCGTGCCTGAGTTGAGCGTACTGTGAGAATTCTGGTTACGGGAGCCACGGGCTTCGTCGGTCGGCATCTGGTCGCTGCGTTGCTGACGCGCGGCTGTGCCGTTCGCGCCGTGGCGCGCAATGCAGACACGGCGCAGGGCATGCCGTGGATAAACGATGTCGAGTTCGTGAGCGCGGATATTCACGCCGCCGATCTCGATGTCAGCGCGCTGACCGATGGCATCGACGCGCTGGCGCATCTGGCCTGGCCGGGGTTGCCGAACTATCGGGCACTGTTTCATTTTGAACACAACCTGATGGCCGATTACCGCTTTATCAAAGGCGCGGTCGAGGCGGGCGTGAAGCAGGTTCTGGTCACCGGTACTTGCTTCGAGTACGGCATGCAAGGCGGACCGCTCAGCGAAAGTACCGAGCCGCGCCCGAGCAATCCGTACGGTCTGGCCAAACACACGTTGCACCTGTTTTTGCAGAACCTGCAGCAGGAACATCCGTTCACCTTGCAGTGGGCGCGACTGTTCTATCTGCACGGCGAGGGACAGAACCCCAACAGTCTGCTGGCGGCCCTGGACAGTGCGATCGATGCCGGTGAGCAATCGTTCGACATGTCCGCCGGTGAACAGCTACGCGATTTTCTACCGATTGAAACCGCGGCCGGTTACCTCGCCGCAATCGTGCATCAGCGCGATTTCGACGGCGTTATCAATTGCGCCAGTGGTCAACCGGTGTCGGTACGGACGCTGGTCGAACAACGCCTGCGCGAACGCGGCGCGACGCTGAATCTGAACCTTGGCCACTACCCATACCCGAGCCACGAACCGATGGCGTTCTGGGCCGTGACCGAGCGTTTGCAACAGTTATTGGGAGAGCCGCAATGAGGCACGAGTTGTATCGGGTCACCGACCTGCCGGTGTTGCAGAATCGCACTTTTGCCGATGCCGGGTCGGCGCGAGCCTCTGCCAGTGCCGACATGCTGCTGGTGCAGGACGAGCGCAGCGGCCTGGTCTTCAATGCCGCCTTCGACGCCGACAAGCTCAGCTACGACGCTGACTATCAAAACGAGCAGGCACATTCAGGGCAGTTCCAGAAGCACCTGAGCGACGTCGAAGGCATCATCGCCAGGCACTTCAAGGGCCAGGAGCTGATCGAAGTCGGCTGCGGCAAGGGCTACTTTCTTGAACTGCTCAAGGGCCTGGGCTATTCGATCACGGGCATCGATCCGGCTTACGAAGGCGATAACGCCGACGTGATCATAGCGCCGTTCACTCGCGGTCTCGGTCTGGCTGCGCACGCCATCGTCCTGCGGCATGTTCTGGAGCACATTCAGGATCCGGTGAGCTTCCTCGCTGAAATTGCCAACGCCAACCAGGGCGGGCAGGTCTACATCGAAGTGCCGTGCTTCGACTGGATCCTTGAGCATAAAGCCTGGTTCGATCTGTTCTACGAACACGTCAATTATTTCCGCCTCGATGACTTGCGCCGGATGTTCGGCACTGTGCACGAGGCTGGTCACCTGTTCGGTGGCCAATACCTGTACATCGTCGCCGATCTTTCCACGTTGCGCCTGATCCCGGAGCAACCGGTACCGCGCCTGACGCTGCCGCAGAATTTCACCGCCAGCCTCGACCGCGCGGTGCAGATCGTTCAAGCCGCGCCCGAGCAGGGTTCGGCGATCTGGGGCGCCTCGTCCAAAGGCGTGATCTATTCGCTGTTCCTGCAACGCGCGGGTGTGGCGGTTGATCGAGTGGTGGATATCAACCCGGCCAAGCAGGGACGTTATCTGCCGCTGAGCGGTGCCCGCGTGTCTTCGCCGCAAGAGGCCCTGGACGCGTTGCCCGAAGGCGCCAACCTGTTTGTGATGAACTCCAATTACCTCGAAGAAATCAAGCGGATGACCGGTGGACGCTACGTCTATCACGCCGTTGACAGCGCTTCGTTCCAGTGACCCTTGAGATTTTGACAATGACCGACAACAGCATCAATAAAGCCTTCGAAGCCGAGTGCCGGGAACAGATTGCCCAGCAGGGCGACGACCAGAAACTCACTGGCCTGGCCCGAGATTTCTTCAACGAATCGGCCAGGCACAAGTACAGCTACCACTTCTCGTGGATGGGCCGTCCGATCATCCAGTTGCCACAAGACATGATGGCGATGCAGGAGATCATCTGGCAGGTCAAACCGGACCTGGTCATCGAGTGCGGCATCGCCCACGGTGGTTCGATCATCTACTACGCCTCGTTGCTGGAGCTGCAAGGCCACGGTGAAGTACTGGGCATCGACCTCGACATTCGCCCGCACAACCGCGAGGCGATCGAAAGCCATCCGATGGCCAGGCGCATCAAGATGATCGAAGGTTCCAGCATCGACCCGGCCATCGCGGCTCAAGTTCACGCTGCGGCCAAAGGCAAAAAAGTCATTCTGGTCCTCGACTCCAATCACACCCACGACCACGTACTCGAAGAGTTGCGCCTGTACGCGCCGCTGGTTTCGGTCGACAGCTACTGCGTGGTGATGGACACCGTGGTGGAAGACATGCCGGCCGACTTTTTCCCGGATCGCCCATGGGGCCCGGGCGACAACCCGAAAACCGCGGTATGGAAATACCTGGAAGAGAACAAGGATTTCGAGATCGACCAGCAGTTGCAAAACAAGCTGCTGATCACCGTGGCGCCGGACGGCTATCTGCGTCGCGTTCGTTAATCAAAAACAGTTTCAGGCGTCAGGCGACTGGCCGGTTGCGGGGATAGGAAAATGCAGGTTCAAAGCAGTACGCAAACCAACGTGACACCGCTGAACGAGCTGTTCACGGTGGTGCTGATCACCCACAACCGCAAGGCGTTCCTGCGACGCGCGTTGCAGTACTACAGCAGTTACTCCGCCAAGGTGATGGTGCTGGATTCATCGGTGCAGGGCGATGACAGCATCGCGGGCGATTTTCCTTCGGTCGATTATCGCCATTTACCTGATTACACCTATCTGGGGTTTCAGCAAAAGCTGGCCTATGGGGTCAGCCAGGTTACTACGCCCTACATGGTGCTGGCCGCTGACGACGATTTCATGCTGCACGGTGCATTGACCGACTCGGTCAATTTTCTGGAAGCCAACCCCGATTACGGCATGTGCCATGGCTATTGCCTGATGTACCTCACGCACGCCAACTTCGTGCAGTACTATCGCCGTGACAAGAAGGTGCAAGAGGACTACAACGCCGAGCGTGCGCAGGATCGTATTCTCGACTACATGGGGCAGTACATACCGCCGTTCTATGCAGTGCATCGCACCGCGTTGTTGCAGGACTGGTATGCGGCGATGCCGCAAGGCACGATTTTCGAGTGGCAGGAAATCGGCCATGTGTATTACGTGCTGGCGCGGGCCAAGGCGCGGATTCTGCCGATTCCGTATGTGGTGCGGGAGGTCAACTATGGCCGCTCGGATCACAACACCGAGATCATTCACGTCCTCAGTTTCAAGGATGCCCGTTCCGTCGCCGAGCGTGAGCGCTTTGCCGGTTTCCTCGCCACGTTGCCAACCGACATCGATGAGCCGAACGCGGAGCAAACCGCAGCCTTTGCCCTGCAGAGTTTCCAGGCGCTGGCGAACAGCCTCGCCACACGCAATGCACTGACGATCGAACCGATCTTCGAGTCCTGGTGGAAAGACCCGACTACCGGGCCGAAACGAGTATTCGGACCCAAGCAATACGTCGAAATGCCGTTCTACAATCAGGCGTTTTTCGATCGGTTGACCGAGTTTGAATTCCTCCTGCATGCGATGCCTGCGGGGCGCTTGCAACTTGAAGAAATGGAAGGTGCATTGCTCAAGCAGCACACGCTGCTGGGCACCTATTCCAATGACACGACCGAGACTATCCAGAACCGCTTGCTGGAAGCCGTGCAGTTGGGGCCGTTCAACCGTCGCGTCGTGCAGAAAATGCATCGGCAGTTGCTGGACATGGGCCAGAACGGTGATGCGCAGGTACTCGCAGACTGGATGGCGCGGCTGGACAGCGTGCCGACCTACGATAGCCGTCAACTGCTCGACAGCACGCGTTCCGGCCAATTGATGAACTGGTTGCAGGCACGTCAGCCGAACGAGACCGCCATCCGCAAGATCAATCAACAGCTGGCGACTGTCGAGGGCGGGCCGCGGTTCGGCATTCTGTTACTGGATCTTGAAGCTGATATGGACAAGCTTCAGGTCACCTTCGACAGCCTGATGGAAAGCGCTTTCCGCGCGTTCAAGGTGGTGGTCTTCACGACAGGGGACCTGCCGGCTGTCACGACCGAACAGAGCACCGTGCATTTCGTCAAAGTCAGCACCGCTAACTACGTCGACAAGCTGAACCAGATCGCCCGGCGCTCGAATGCCGATTGGCTGCTGCTGGCCGAGGCCGGTGACGAGTTCACCCGCAGCGGTTTCCTGCGTGCCAGCCTTGAACTGCAGAACGCCGAAGGTTGCCGTGCAGTGGCCATGGATGAGATCCATCGTCGTCCTGATGGTCAGTTGACTGAAATGTTCCGCTCGGCCTTCAACCTCGATCTGCTGCAAAGCATGCCGTCGCTGACGGCCCGGCATTGGCTGATTCGCCGCGAATTCATGGTCGAGGCCGGAGGCTTTGCCCGCGAGTACAGCGATGCGCTGGAATTCGACCTGCTGTTGCGCCTGATCGACGCCGGAGGCCTGGCCGGTCTGGCGCATCTGGCCGAGCCGTTGCTGATCACCCCGGCCGTGGCGCCGACGCCGAGCGAGCATCAACGTCAGGCCCTCGCGCGGCATCTGGCAACCCGCGGTTATCAGGCGCAAGTGAGTGCCGAGGCATTCGGTGGCTTGCGCGTCGATTACCGCCACGCCGACCGACCGAAAGTGTCGATCATCGTCTGCAGCGATGACAATCAGGAACACCTGCAGCGTTGCCTGGTGAGTGTGTTGCAACGCACGCGTTATCAGAACAACGAGATCATCATTGCCGACAACCACAGCCAGTCGAGTGAGCTTTTGGCCTGGCTGGAAAGCCTCGAGCAAAACGGGCGTGGGCGTATTCGTCTGATCAGGAATGAGCAGCGCCTGAGCGCTTCGGCATTGGTCAATCAAGCTGCCGCTCAGGCTCAAGGCGAATATCTGGTGCTCCTGGCAGCGGACGCCGAAGTGCTCAACGCCAATTGGATCGAAGCCCTGCTGAACCAGGCACAGCGCCCGGAAGTCGGCGTGGTCGGCGCCAAACTGGTGGATCGCGAAGGCTCTGTCACTGGCGCCGGATTCATCCTGGGCCTTGGTGATGGTTTGGCTTCACCGTTCCTCGGCGAGAAAAAGGACGCAACGGGTTACATGCACCGGTTGCTGGTCGAGCAGAATTGTTCGGCGGTCTCCCGCGTATGCCTGATGCTGCGCAAGGAGATTTTCGAGGCCTTGGGTGGACTGGATCAGGAGCATTTCGATGAGGCGTTCGCCGATGTCGACCTGTGCCTGAAAGCCGCGGATGCGGGGCTGTTGACCGTATGGACGCCGCAGGTGCAGATCGTCCACACCGGCACGTTGGCGAACGATGCGCAGGCCATTGCCGCGCTGCAAGACAAGTGGCAAGCGCACTTTGCCCAAGACGTTGCCTACAACCAGAACCTTTCCCTGACCGGCAAGGGCTTCACCCTCGGCCAGGCCTCCAGTATCGACTGGGCGCAGTTGCTCGCCTAAGCCTGACGATCAGGAAACAGGACTCAAGACATGTTCAACGCTCAATCGATTTTCATCTCCGGCGGCACCGGCTCGTTCGGTCGCAACTTCATTCGTCGCTTGCTGGAGCAATACCAGCCCAAGCGCGTGGTGGTGTTCTCGCGCGATGAACTCAAGCAATACGAAATGCAGCAGACGTTCAACGCGCCGTGCATGCGTTACTTCCTCGGTGACGTACGCGATGCCGACCGTTTGCGTCAGGCGATGCGCGGCATCGATTACGTGGTGCACGCGGCCGCGCTGAAGCAAGTGCCGGCGGCGGAATACAACCCGACCGAGTGCATTCGCACCAACGTCAATGGCGCGGAAAACATCATTGCCGCCGCCATCGACAATGGCGTTAAGAAAGTTGTGGCGCTGTCGACCGACAAGGCGGCCAGCCCGATCAACCTGTATGGCGCAACCAAGCTGCTGTCGGACAAACTGTTCGTGGCTGCCAACAACATTGCCGGCGAACAGCAGACCCGTTTTGCCGTGGTGCGCTATGGCAACGTGGCCGGTTCGCGGGGGTCGGTGGTGCCGTTCTTCAGCAAATTGATTGCCGATGGTGCCGAAGAATTACCGATCACCGATGAGCGCATGACACGCTTCTGGATCACCCTCGACCATGGTGTGCAGTTTGTTCTCGACAGCTTTGCACGCATGCACGGTGGTGAAGTATTCGTGCCGAAGATCCCGTCGATCCGCATCGTCGACTTGGCGCGCGGCATGGCCGAGCACCTGCCGCACAAGCACGTCGGGATTCGTCCGGGCGAGAAACTGCACGAGCTGATGGTGCCGCTGGACGATGCGCGGATGACCCTGGAGTTTGCCGATCACTACACCATCCAGCCGTCGATCCGCTTCACCAGCGTCGATGTCGATTTCGCTGTCGACAAACTGGGCGAGCGCGGTCAGCCGGTGGGTGAAGAGTTCGAATACCGGTCCGACACCAACCCGCACTTCCTCTCGGTCGGGCAGATCGCCGCACTGCACGCGAAGCTGTCGAAATGATCCCTTACGGTCGGCAGAATCTCGATCAGGCCGATATCGAAGCCGTGGTCGACGTGCTGAAATCCGACTGGCTGACCCAAGGGCCGACCATCGAGCGTTTCGAACGGGCGATGGCCGAACGTTGCCAGGCGGATTACGCGGTAGCGGTGTGCAACGCCACGGCGGCGCTGCACATTGCCTGTCTGGCGGCCGGTCTCGGCGTGGGTGATCGCTTGTGGACGACGCCGAACACTTTTCTGGCCTCGGCCAACTGCGGTCGTTATTGCGGCGCCGAGGTTGATTTTGTCGATATCGATCCGCTGACCTGGAACCTCGATGCGTTCGCGCTGGCCGCGAAGCTGGAACGGGCCGAGCGCGACGGTACGTTACCGAAGGTTTTAGTGGCGGTGGCGTTCTCCGGGCAAAGCTGTGACATGCGCCGGATCGGCGAACTGGCCGAGCGCTACGACTTCACCGTCATCGAAGATGCTTCGCATGCGGTCGGCGCCTCATATGCCGGTCGTCCTGTGGGCTGTGGTGAATTCGCGGCGATGACCGTGTTCAGTTTTCATCCGGTGAAGATCATCACCAGTGCCGAGGGCGGCATGGTGCTGACCAATCGCGCGGAGCTGGCCGAGCGCTTGCAGCGCTTGCGCAGCCACGGCATGACCCGCGATCCGCAACAGATGAGCGAGCCCAGCCACGGCCCCTGGTATTACCAGCAGGTGGAGTTGGGCTTCAATTACCGGATCACCGATTTGCAAGCCGCGCTCGGGCTGTCGCAGCTTGGCAAGCTGGATGAGTTTGTCGCCCGTCGACGTGAGCTGGCGGCACGCTATGCGCGCTTGCTGGCTTGTCTGCCTGTGACATTGCCGAGCGCACAGTCCGAAGCCGAATCCGCCTGGCATTTGTACGTGGTGCGTTTGCAGAGCGAGCGCATCAACCTCAGCCATCGTCAGGTGTTCGAAGGCTTGCGCGCGGCCGGGGTCGGGGTGAATCTGCACTATATTCCGGTGCACTTGCAGCCTTACTATCAGGACCTGGGTTTTGCCGAGGGAGACTTTCCCGAGGCCGAACGTTATTACGCAGAAGCGATCAGCCTGCCGCTGTTTCCACTGCTGACCGATCAGCAACAGGACTACGTGGTCGAGCAATTGCGACGCTTGGTTCTTGAGGAGTAGGACAAGGTGAGCTGCGTTGCGATCATCCCCGCCCGTGGTGGCAGCAAGCGCATTGCGCGCAAGAACCTGAAGCCGTTCGACGGCGTACCGATAATCGTCCGTTCGATTCGCACTGCGCTGGAGTCGGGATTGTTCGAGCGCGTGGTGGTCAGCACCGACGACGAAGAGATTGCCCGGGTCGCACGAGCGCATGGCGCCGATGTGCCGTTCCTGCGGCCGGCTGAACTTGCCGACGATTTCACCGGTACCGCTGCTGTGATCGTCCACGCCTTGCAGCAGTTGCCGGGCTTCGATTACGCCTGTTGTGTGTACGCCACCGCGCCGCTGTTGCAGGCGCGGTATTTGCGTCAGGGTTTTGATTTGCTGGAGCAGCGTGCGGACAAATCCTTTGCCTTCTCCGTCAGCAGTTTCGGTTTCCCGGTCCAGCGTGCGCTGACCCTCGACGGGCAGGGCGCGCTGACAGCGTTGTATCCGGAATTTCGTAATACCCGCTCGCAGGATCTGCCTGAAGCATTTCAGGATGCCGGTCAGTTCTACTGGGGGCGCAGCGAGGCCTGGTTGCGCGGCGAGGTGTTGTTCTCACCGGCCAGTCTGCCGGTGATCGTGCCGCGGCATCTGGTACAGGATATCGACACGCCAGAAGACTGGACGCGCGCCGAGTATCTGTACGCCGCACTCAAGGCGGGCGGAGAACTTTCATGAGAGTGCTGATTCGTGCCGACGCCTCGCCGACCATCGGCAGCGGCCACATCGCTCGTTGCCTTACGTTGGCGCGGGTGTTGCGCAAGCAGGGCAGTCATGTGGCGTTTGCCTGTCGGCGCTTGCCGGGACATCGGCTCGACGCCTTGCAGGCCGAAGGTTTTGAGACGTTCGCGCTGCCCGAGCGCTATGTCGATGAAGACCCACAGCAGACTATCGAAGCGATGCTGCCTTGGCAGGCCGACATCGCAGCGCTAGCCCAATTGCTTGAGGAGCACGCGGGGTTCGACTGGATCATCGTCGACCACTATGGCCTCGATCATCACTGGCAAACGGCGGCCCGGCGCTGGGCACCACGGATTGCCGCGGTGGATGATCTGGGGACCCGGCGCTACAGCGTCGATCTGCTGCTCAATCAGAACTTGTCGGGCCTGACCGAGAATTACCCACCACTGCTGCCTGAAGGTTGCCGCACGCTGCTCGGCCCGCGCTACGCCATGTTGCGTGAAGAGTTCAGTTGCCCGGCCATCGCGATCAAACCCAGGGCGCAGCGGGTGCTGGTGAACTTCGGTGGTTTCGACGCGGCAATGCAGACCCATCACGCCATGTTGGCGCTGGCCGATTTTGCAGCGCTGGAGGTGGACTTTGTCGCCGGTGCCGATAACCCGGCATGGGCGCAGATGCAGGCACTGGCCGAGACTCGGCCGAACTGGCATCTGCACAGTTTTGTCAGCGATTTTTATCAGCGCATGAGCGCGGCCGATCTGTTTATCGGCGCGGGTGGCGGTACCAGTTGGGAGCGCGCGGCCATGGGCCTGCCGACGATTTGTATCGCCGTGTCGAACAACCAGCAGGCCAACGGCGAAGTGATGGCGGCAGCGGGGGCGCATGTGTTCATGGGCGCTCGCGAGCAGGTCAGCGTCGAGCAATTGCGCCAGGCTATCGGCTTTGTCGCCGAGAATTTTTATTTGCGTCAGAGCCTCGCCGATCGTTCGCGGCGATTGGTCGATGGTGGCGGGGCGCTTCGCGTCGCGGTAGCGCTGGCCGGTGCCGTGCTCAACCTGCGCGTGGCGACTACGCAAGATGCTCAGCTGTTGTTCGAGGGGCGCAATGCCAAGGCCGTGCGGCGCTGGTCGAAGGATCAAGGCTTGATCGACTGGGCGCAACACCTGAACTGGTTGAACGCAAGTTTGCGCAACCCGCAGCGTCTGCTGTTGATTGCCGAGGCCGATGACGGTCCGGTGGGGGTCTTGCGTTATGACCTGCGCGGGCTCGAAGCCGAAGTGTCGATTTATCTGCTTGAGGGGCGTTTCGGGCTTGGCTGGGGCAGGGCGTTGCTGGCGCGCGGCGAGTCGTTCGTCAGCGAATACTGGCCGCAACTGACGACCATTACGGCCCAGGTGCTGCCCGCCAATCACCCCTCATTGAATGTTTTTCGAGACGCCGGGTTCACTCAAGGTGCCTGCGCGTTCACCCGTGTTTTGAAGGAACATCCGCATGCCTAGTTTCAAGATTGGCAACCGCCTGATCGGTGCCGACGCGCCGCCGTTCATCATTGCCGAGATGAGCGGCAACCATAACCAGTCGCTGGACGTTGCCCTGCAAATCGTCGAAGCGGCGGCCAGAGCCGGCGCGCATGCCTTGAAACTGCAAACCTATACAGCCGAGACCATGACTCTGGATATTGCTGAAGGTGAGTTCTTCATCAAGGATCCGGGCAGTCTGTGGGCGGGCAGCTCGCTCTACGATTTGTATGAAAAGGCCTATACGCCGTGGGAATGGCATGCGCCGATTTTCGCCCGGGCCAAAGAGCTGGGGATGCTGGCCTTCTCGACGCCGTTCGATGACACGGCGGTGGATTTCCTCGAAAGCCTCGATGTGCCGGCCTACAAGATCGCCAGTTTCGAAAATACGGATTTGCCGTTGATCCGCCGTGTGGCCGCCACCGGCAAACCGCTGATCATCTCCACCGGCATGGCCAGCATCGCCGAGCTTGATGAAACCGTGCGCGCGGCCCGCGAGGCCGGTTGCAAGGATCTGGTGCTGCTCAAATGCACCAGTACTTATCCGGCGACCCCACTCAACAGCAACGTGCGCACGATCCCGCATCTGCGCGAATTGTTCGGTTGTGAAGTGGGACTGTCCGACCACTCCATGGGCGTTGGCGTGTCCGTCGCCGCTGTCGCGCTCGGCGCGACCGTGGTGGAAAAACACTTCACCCTCGACCGCGCGGCCGGCGGGGTGGATGCCGGTTTCTCGCTGGAACCTGAGGAAATGGCCAGTCTGGTGCTCGAGACCGAACGCGCCTGGCAGGCCATGGGGCAGGTGCAATACGGCCCCACCGAGGCCGAGCGCAAGTCGCTGGTGTTTCGCCGTTCGTTGTACGTCACCGCTGACATGGCCGCCGGTGAGCTGTTTACCGAGGACAATCTGCGCGCCATTCGTCCGGGTCTCGGTTTGCCGCCCAAGCATACCGACGCGCTGCTCGGGCGCCGCGCTCGGGCCCCGATCAAGCGCGGCACGCCGCTGGACTGGTCATTGGTTGAATGACCCGATATGCAACCGATTCGGCAAAATAGCGTGACCTGCGAGTCATAACGCGCATCTTCACTGTATTGTATTGATCGGGGAGATGGCGCCTGGTCCTTTATTGGATCCAGTGATAGCCCTTTGCGCTCCCCATGGCTGTCCGTTGTGGCGGCCGTTTTCTGTTTGTCGGCGCCCCTCGAATCCTTGCGAGCGGTGGTCTTGGGCTGTTTTTTATTGGGAAGCCGTAATGATTGGCATAAAAAGCATTGCGAGCTACGTTCCTGTAGCCGGCGTGGACAATTACGCACAAGGTGCAAAATTCGAGAAGGATGAAGAATTCATCCTCGGCAAGATCGGTTCGGCATTCCTGCCGCGCAAAGATGCTGAACAGGAAACCTCCGATCTGTGCGTGGAAGCGGCCAATGCGCTGTTTGCCAACAACCCTGAGCTGAAGCGTGAATCGATCGACGCACTGATCGTCGTCACCCAGAACGGTGACGAAGAAGGCCTGCCGCACACCGCGGCGATCGTGCAGGACAAACTCGGTCTGCCGACCAATGTCGCTGCGTTCGATATTTCCCTGGGCTGCTCCGGTTACGTTTACGGCATCTACGCGATCAAGGGCTTCATGGAAGCCGCTGGCCTGAAAAACGGCCTGCTGATTACCGCTGACCCCTATTCGAAGATCGTCGACCCGGAAGATCGCAACACCACCATGCTCTTCGGCGATGCCGCTACCGCGACCTGGATGGGCGAAGATCCGTCCTGGGCGCTGGGCAAGGCCAAGTTCGGCACCGACGGTTCTGGAGCACCGCACCTGAAAGTCACCGATGGCGTGTTCTTCATGAACGGCCGTCAGGTGTTCAACTTCGCGCTGCTCAAAGTACCGGCACACTTGCACGAATTGCTCAACGACTCAGGCCTCAAGGCCGATGACATCGATGCGTTCTGCATTCACCAGGGCAGTGCGGCGATAGTCGATGCCGTGGCGCGGCGCTTCGAAGGCGAGCCGGAGAAGTTCATCAAGGACATGGTCGAGACGGGTAATACCGTGTCGTCGAGTGTTCCGCTGCTGCTGGAAAAACACGTGCTCGATTCTGACTGGAAGCGCATCGCGATCAGCGGTTTTGGCGTAGGTTTGTCCTGGGGTTCGGCGATCATCTACCGTCCCTGAGCAAGCTCCTTATCGGTAAATCGCGGCACAAAATAGCGCTCAAGGTGTAACCTTGAGCGCTATTTTTTTGCCCGAATTTTCACGAGGCGCCATGAGCGAGTTTTTTCAATCGAATGCCGACGTTATCCAGCGTCGCTGGCCTCTGGTGGCTGCCCGCCTGTTGGCGGAAGATCCGTCATCGCTGCAGGCTGATCTGGTGGAAGGGCTGGGTTCGACGTTGAGCATCAACGGCATTCAACTGACCAGCCGCCATGACCGGATGCGCGAGGCGCAAATCCAGGCGGCGAGCCTGGCGCAGAACAGTCGGGTGCTGCACGTCTATGGCACCGGGCTGGGCGATCTGCAACTGGAACTGTTGCAGCGTCCGCAGCTCAAGCAATTGCACGTGCATCTGCTCAACGGTGCGGTGTTTGCGTTGGTTCTGCAGTTGCTCGATCAACAGCCGTGGCTCAACGATCCGCGCATCGAATTGCATTACGCCGGCGATCTTGCGGAAATCTGCCTGCCGTTTTTCGCGTTGCCCTCGGAGTTGGTATTGGCCGACAACTACAACGCCAAGATCCGTGATCGGCTGATCAGCGAAACCCACCTGAGCTTCAACAATCGCGAGTTCGACCCGCAATCACCGGAATGCGTCGAGCGTCTGCAAGCCAGCAAGACGCTGCTGCAGGGTGATGGCGATGTAGCTGAGCTGTTTGGCTCGCAGACTGGACGCGATGTTTTCGTGATTGCCACGGGGCCGAGCCTGGAGCTGCACTTCGAGCGCCTGCGAGCCATTCGCGAGCAAGCCGAGCGGCCGTTGTTCATTTGTGTCGATACGGCGTATCGCCCGTTGCTGGAACACGGCATTCGTCCAGACTTTGTGGTCACCATCGATCAGCGCATTTCGGCCCGGCATCTGCCGCCGGCGGACACTGCTTCAATAGCGCTGATCTATATGCCCATGGTTGATCCGCAGGTGCTCGAGGACTGGCAAGGCGTGCGCTACGCCGCTTACTCGGCCAGTCCGATCTATCAAGCGATTCGCCAGCAACTGCCTCGCGGCGAACTGTATGTCGGTGGCAGTGTGATTCATCCGGCGGTGGATCTGGCGGTGAAAATGGGTGCGGCGCAGATCACTCTGTTCGGCGCCGACTTTGCTTTTCCTGGCGACAAGACCCATGCCGGTTGGGGCGACGGTGATCTGGGGCCGCAACTGGTCGCAGCCAAACACTGGGTGCTCAATGGCCATGGACAGCGAATCAAGACCCAGCTCAACTTTCGCAGTTATCTGTGCGAACTGGAGCGCTACATCGCCAGGCATCCGCAGGTGCGTTTCCATAACACCAGCCGGGCAGGAGCGATGATTGCCGGAACGGCGTTTGATCCGGAGTGGGCGGTATGAGCATGAGCGATTCGTTTGTTGTCAGGGCGCGCGAGTGCGCCGTCCTGTTTCGCCTGGGGCGGGACGTGGAGGCCGAGGGCGTGATGATCGATCTTGTGACTGATATACAGCCGTCATTCGACAAGGCATCGCAGCAAAGTCAGCAGCAGTGGTTGCAGGTGCTTGCTCAGATGCTGCAATGCCAGGAAACCCAGAATTGGTTGGCGTTGGCCGACTATCTGGAATACGAGCTGGTACAGGTGGTGGCTGACAATCTGTCCATTTGAACGATTTTGCTCTGTCGCGGCTGTCAGGAGGGCATTGTTCTGAGTGAGTGGCGAATTCCTGACGCCAATTATTCGCTGTCGGGCGGTCGCCAAGACCTTGATTTGCGGGGGGTGGCCACCTGATGGCAAAAATTTTCGAAATTCTGCTAAAGCAACCTGCGTTGGCGACGATAACTATTACGAAGGTTCTCTAGGCCATACCGGGCGGTTGCCAGGGCCGGAAGCCGTAGTACCCAACCAACGAGGAATTCGTCATGGCTTTAACAGTAAACACCAACACTACTTCCCTGGGTGTTCAGAAGAACCTGAACCGTGCGTCCGACGCACTGTCGACCTCGATGTCCCGTCTGTCCTCCGGCCTGAAAATCAACAGCGCTAAAGACGACGCCGCTGGCCTGCAGATCGCTACCCGCATGACTTCGCAAATCCGTGGTCAGACCATGGCTATCAAAAACGCCAACGACGGTGTTTCGATCGCTCAGACCGCTGAAGGCGCTCTGCAAGAGTCGAGCAACATTCTGCAACGTATGCGTGAAATCTCGCTGCAATCGCGAAACGACTCGAACGGTACTGCTGACCGTACCGCTCTGGACAAAGAATTCCAACAGTCCGTTGCTGAATTGACCCGTATCGCTCAATCGACCAACCTGAACGGTAAGGCTCTGATCGACGGTACTGCTGGTGCGATGGAGTTCCAGGTAGGTTCGAACACAACTTCCGACAACCAGATCACTCTGACCCTGTCGACCAGCTTCGACGCCAGCGCCCTGGGCATGACCGGTCTGGTCATCTCTGGTGTGGACAACGCTACCAACCACACCAACGTTGATGCTTCGATCTCGGCAATCGATGCTGCCCTGGCAAACATCAACGCCACTCGCGCTGACCTGGGTGCTGCTCAGAACCGTTTCTCGACCACCATCTCCAACCTGCAGAACATCAACGAAAACGCCAGTGCTGCACTGAGCCGCGTACAAGATACCGACTTCGCTGCTGAAACTGCACAGCTGACCAAGCAGCAGACTCTGCAACAAGCTTCCACCGCAGTTCTGGCTCAGGCCAACCAACTGCCATCCGCTGTACTGAAACTGCTTCAGTAATAGCCGATGAGTTTTGGCGGGGGAGTGCGCTTGCGTGCTCTCTCGCTTTTTCACTTTGAGAGGTGATGGACATGGATATGAGCGTCAAGCTGAACTTGTCTTATCCTGCGGCACAGCAGGCGACGACTGTTGCCGACAAGCCTGCGCAGAAGCCTCGAGCGGAAACTGCGCAAGTGGTAGCCGTCAAGGAAGAAAGTAAAAGCGCAAAAACCGAACAGGAAAAACTGAAGATGGCCGTTGAGGAAATCGAAAAGTTCGTACAGTCGGTCAAGCGTAACCTGGAGTTTTCGATTGATGAGCCTTCAGGCAAAGTAGTGGTCAAGGTAATTGCCGGCGACTCCGGTGAGGTGGTCCGCCAGATCCCCAACGAAGAAGTCCTGAAACTGGCAAACAGTTTGAATGATGCAAGCAGCCTGTTGTTCAGCGCAAAAGTCTGACAGCTGGCACGAATTTTGTTGCTATGTTCTTTTGGGCGTTGTAGTGGTCAAAAGGCCGGCGACACACTGAAGGGAGCTCAACATGGCAAGTCCAATTCTACCGGGTCTGGGTTTAGGCTCTGGCCTCGATACCACCGCCATCGTCAAAGCATTGGTGGATGCCGATAAGGCCGCCAAACAGAATCAGATCACTCGTCAGACGGCTACCAACACTTCGCAGATCTCCGCGATTGGTAGCCTCAAAAGTGTCCTGGCGAACTTTCAGGCGGCGATCAAGAATCTGGGCGATACCAAAAATCCGCAATTCCTGGGTTTCACTGCGACGTCCGCCGATCCAAAAGTGCTGACAGCGGTAGCCAGCAATACGGCCGTCAACGGTACGTATTCGATCAAGGTCACCAACCTTGCGACCTCCTCCAAAGTGGCGACTGCCGCTTTTGTTGGTGGCGTCACCAGCTCTATTCCTGAAGGTACGCTGAATATCACGCAAAATGGCGTCAGCCGTCCCGTGACCATTCCGGCGGGCGCAACGTTGCAATCGGTGCGTGATGCGATCAACACCCAGCAGGGCGCCAACGGCTTCAGCGCCAACATCGTGACCGACCAGTACGGTTCGCGTCTGGTGATGGGTTCGACGACGACCGGTGCCGGTTCCGATATCACCCTCAGTGGTATTGCAGGCCTGGAAATCACCGCTGGCCAGAAAATGGACACGCCGCCGACGGCGACCTCGGCCGGTGCCATCGGTGAGTTCGCGATGGATGCGAGCTTCAGCGTGGATGGCCTCGCGCTGACCAGCAAGAGCAACACGGTCGATAAGGCGATCTCCGGCTTGACCCTTAATCTGGTCGCCGGTGGTAATGCAACCACAACGGTAACAGTGGGCCCGAACAGCGATGGCTTGAAAAAATCCATTCAGACGTTCGTGGATGCTTACAACCAGGTCGTGACCAGCGTGAATGCCTTGACCAAGCCAACTCTGGATGACGACGGCAAACCGACCGTTGCGGCAGCGTTGACCGGTGACCCTCTGGCGCGCGGTATTCTGGCGTCGATTCGTGAGCCTCTGGCCACGACGGGTGCGGGTGACAAACTCACGGTTCTGTCGCAGTTGGGTATTACCACCAACCAGAAGACCGGTGCGCTGGATTTTGACAGTGCCAAGTTTACAACCGCCATGGGTGCGCAGCAGCTCGGTGGTGAGGTTCAGAAGCTGTTCCTGGGCGACCCGGCAGCAACCGGTGCCGCCTCCAAAGGCTTGCTGGATCGTATGAACGATGCCATCACGCCTTATACCGTCACCGGCAAGGACGGCATCCTGGATGCGCGCTCGACCAACCTGGCCAAGGCCAAGACCAATCTGTCCAACCAACAGGTCGCGCTGGATCGTCGGGTTGAAACGCTGACTGCCGTGTTGACCAAAAAGTACAACGACATGGACACCCTGGTCGGAAAGCTGAAGGCCACTGCCAGCAACATTACTTCGATGTTCGAAGCGATCTCGGCGCAGCAGAAGAACAGCTGATAGCGCGGTAAACGCCAAAAGCCCGGCGACGTTTTCGGCGTTCCGGGCTTTTTGCATTTGCATCTAAAGTTTTTTGACGCGTCGTCGATATGCTGGTTATACGAACCAAAGAATTCAGATGAGGTACAACATGAATCCAATGTTAGCCCTTCGCCAATATCAGAAGATTGGCGCTCAGGCCCAGACTTCCGAAGCCAGCCCTCATCGTCTGGTGCAAATGCTGATGGAGGGAGGCCTGGATCGAATTGCCCAGGCCAAAGGTGCGATCGAACGCAAAGACATCCCGAACAAGGGTGTGTTCATCAGCAAGGCCATCGGCATTATCGGTGGTCTGCGTGAAGGTCTGGATCTGGATAACAAGGCTGAGTCGGTGGGCGAACTGGACAGTCTCTACGCTTACATGATGAAGCGTCTGGCGCAAGCCAACGTCAATACCGATTCAAAGATCCTCGACGAAGTCGCTGACCTGCTGAACACGGTCAAGGACGGCTGGGATGCCATCGGCACGCCAGGTCCTCAGTTTTAAGGAGATCACCATGAGTCTTGTATTGCAGCGAATCGAACAAACCCGGGAAGGTCTTGTAGGCGCTCTGGCCGAGCGTAACTGGGAAGCTATCGGTGAGTTGGACCAGGCTTGCCGTTCCTGCATGGAAGACGTCTTGAGTGAACCTTCGGTGGACGAGGCGGCGTTGCGCGATAATCTTGAAGAGTTGCTGGGGGTCTACAAGCAGCTACTTGAGGCGGCAACGGGAGCGAGGCAGGCGATAGTCGATGAGATGTCGCAGATCCACCAAGCACAAAACGCGGCAAAGGTTTACCATCTGTTTGGTTAATTAAACCCGGGTTAATCCAGACATGTGCGCCATAAATTTGACTGTGCACGGTTTTTTGACTTAACTAGTGGCTGGTTCCAGATTTCAGTCGTCTTCAGGCATATCAGGCCTGCAAGCGTTTAGCTTGCCCCAGCATTTTGGGCATTGAGTTGACTAGGGAAGTTGCTATTGCATGTGGCGTGAAACCAAAATTCTGCTGATCGATGACGATAGCGTCCGCCGCCGCGACCTGGCGGTGATTTTAAATTTTCTCGGCGAAGAAAATTTACCCTGCGGTAGCCATGACTGGCAGCAGGCTGTCGGCTCTTTGTCGTCAAGTCGTGAAGTGATCTGCGTCCTCATCGGGACGGTCAACGCTCCTGGTGCACTTCTGGGTTTGCTTAAGACACTCTCGACATGGGATGAGTTCCTTCCGGTTTTGTTAATGGGCGATAATTCTTCCATTGACCTGCCCGAAGACCAGCGTCGGCGAGTGCTTTCGACCCTCGAAATGCCGCCCAGCTACAGCAAATTGCTCGATTCGCTGCACCGTGCCCAGGTCTATCGCGAGATGTACGACCAGGCCCGCGAGCGCGGTCGCCATCGCGAACCCAATCTTTTCCGCAGCCTTGTCGGTACCAGCCGGGCGATTCAACACGTCCGCCAGATGATGCAGCAAGTCGCCGACACCGATGCCAGTGTGCTGATCCTCGGTGAGTCCGGCACCGGCAAGGAAGTGGTTGCGCGCAACCTGCATTACCATTCCAAGCGCCGCGAAGCGCCGTTCGTGCCGGTCAACTGCGGTGCGATCCCGGCCGAGTTGCTGGAAAGCGAATTGTTCGGCCATGAGAAGGGCGCCTTCACCGGGGCGATCACCAGCCGCGCCGGTCGATTCGAACTGGCCAACGGCGGCACCCTGTTCCTCGATGAAATCGGCGACATGCCGCTGCCGATGCAGGTCAAGTTGCTGCGCGTGTTGCAGGAGCGCACCTTCGAGCGCGTGGGCAGCAACAAGACCCAGAGCGTCGACGTGCGCATCATTGCGGCGACCCACAAGAATCTCGAAAGCATGATCGAGATCGGCACCTTCCGCGAAGACCTGTACTACCGCCTGAATGTGTTCCCGATCGAGATGGCGCCGCTGCGTGAGCGCGTCGAAGACATTCCGCTGCTGATGAACGAACTGATCTCGCGCATGGAGCACGAGAAGCGCGGTTCGATCCGTTTCAACTCGGCTGCGATCATGTCGCTGTGCCGCCATGCCTGGCCGGGCAACGTCCGCGAACTGGCCAACCTGGTGGAGCGCATGGCGATCATGCATCCATACGGCGTGATCGGCGTGGTCGAGTTGCCGAAGAAATTCCGCTACGTCGACGATGAAGACGAGCAAATGGTCGACAGCCTGCGCAGCGATCTGGAAGAGCGCGTGGCCATCAACGGCCATACCCAGGACTTCACCGCCAATGCCATGCTGCCGCCGGAAGGCCTGGACCTGAAGGACTACCTCGGTGGTCTGGAACAGGGGCTGATCCAGCAGGCGCTGGATGATGCCAACGGCATTGTGGCCCGCGCTGCCGAGCGCCTGCGCATCCGTCGTACCACACTGGTGGAAAAGATGCGCAAGTACGGCATGAGCCGTCGTGATGGAGACGAACAGGCGGATGATTGACGCCTGTTTTCCAATCCATTCATTTATAAGCGGTTTTTTTTAGGCACGGGTATTGCTAAGTCCCTCGCAACGTTCCGTTTAACTGACGGTCAGCCAAGCGAGAGAGCACGATGCCCCAAGCCGCCCAGATGTCTCCTGTCCCTGATGCTTCGCGGCAACCGTCGTCCGTAGAGCAGGCGAGCCGGCTTGGCCTTGAGCAGGCATTCGCGCTGTTCAATCAGATGTCCAGTCAGTTGACCGATTCCTACAGCATGCTTGAAGCCCGGGTCACCGAGCTCAAGGGTGAATTGGCGGTGGTCAGCGCCCAGCGCATGCAGGAACTGGCGGAAAAAGAACGCCTGGCCAACCGCCTGCAAAACCTCCTCGATCTGTTACCCGGCGGTGTCATCGTCATTGACGCCCAGGGCATCGTGCGCGAAGCCAATCCGGCGGCGTGCGAGTTGCTGGGACTGCCGCTGGAAGGTGAATTGTGGCGCCACGTCATTGCCCGCTGTTTTGCGCCGCGCGAAGACGATGGCCATGAAGTCTCCCTCAAGGATGGTCGGCGCCTGTCGATCGCCACGCGCTCGCTGGACGCCGAGCCAGGCCAGTTGGTGTTGCTCAACGACCTGACCGAAACCCGCCACCTGCAGGATCAACTGGCTCGTCATGAGCGGCTGTCGTCACTGGGGCGCATGGTTGCTTCGTTGGCTCATCAGATACGCACGCCGTTGTCCGCCGCGTTGCTGTATGCCAGTCATTTGACCGAGCAAGAGCTGCCGGTCGCCACCCAGCAGCGCTTTGCCGGGCGCCTCAAGGAGCGCCTGCACGAACTGGAACATCAGGTGCGCGACATGTTGGTCTTCGCCCGTGGTGAGTTGCCGCTGACCGACCGTGTAACCCCCGGTCAATTGATGCAATCGTTGCAAGCGGCGGCGCTGACCCATGTACAGGATCTGCCGATCCGCTGGCAGTGCGACAGTCACTCGGGGGCGTTGCTGTGCAATCGCGACACCCTGGTCGGCGCGATCCTCAATCTGATCGAGAACGCCATTCAGGCCAGTGCCGGTCAATTGCGTCTCAAGATTCACCTCTATACCCGCGGCAGCAACCTGCGCCTGTGCGTGAGCGACAGTGGCTGCGGTATCGATGCTGCCGTACTGGCGCGATTGGGTGAGCCATTTTTTACCACCAAGACTACCGGAACAGGTCTTGGCCTGACCGTGGTCAAGGCAGTGGCTCGTGCTCATCAGGGAGAATTGCAGTTGCGTTCGCGGCTTGGTCGCGGCACCTGCGCGCAGGTGATCCTGCCGTTGTTCAGTAGCGCTCAAGGAGCGGAGTGACACAGATGGGTATCAAGGTTCTGTTGGTCGAGGACGACCGCGCGCTGCGCGAGGCATTGGCCGATACGCTGTTGCTCGCGGGGCACGATTACAAGGCGGTGGGTTCGGCAGAGGAGGCGTTGCTTGCCGTCGGCGAAGAGGCCTTCAACCTGGTGATCAGCGACGTCAACATGCCGGGCATGGACGGCCACCAGTTGCTGGGCCTGCTGCGAGCGCGGCAGCCGCAGTTGCCGGTGTTGCTGATGACCGCCCACGGTGCGGTCGAGCGTGCGGTCGATGCGATGCGCCAGGGGGCGGCGGATTATCTGGTCAAGCCATTCGAGCCCAGGGCATTGCTCGATCTGGTGGGGCGTCATGCCCTGGGCAATCTCGGCCTGGCCGAGGGCGAAGGGCCGATAGCATTCGAGCCGGCGAGCGCGCAGCTACTCGAGTTGGCGGCGCGGGTCGCGCGCAGCGATTCCACGGTGTTGATCTCGGGTGAGTCGGGCACGGGCAAGGAAGTGCTGGCGCGCTACATCCACCAGCATTCTCATCGCGCCAATCAGCCGTTCATTGCGATCAACTGCGCGGCGATTCCGGACAACATGCTCGAAGCGACCTTGTTCGGGCACGAGAAGGGTTCCTTCACCGGCGCCATTGCCGCGCAAGCCGGCAAGTTCGAGCAGGCTGACGGCGGCACCATTCTGCTCGACGAAATTTCCGAAATGCCCCTGGGGCTCCAGGCCAAATTGCTGCGCGTGCTGCAAGAGCGCGAGGTCGAAAGGGTTGGGGCGCGCAAACCGATCACATTGGACATTCGTGTGGTCGCCACCACCAATCGCGACCTCGCGGGTGAAGTGGCGGCGGGGCGCTTCCGCGAGGATCTTTACTATCGTCTGTCGGTGTTTCCCCTGGCCTGGCGCCCGTTGCGCGAGCGCACCGCCGACATCCTGCCGCTGGCCGAGCGCCTGCTGGCCAGGCACGTCAATAAAATGAAGCATGCGGCTGCCAGATTGTCCCCCGAAGCCCAGGCGTGCCTGATCGGTTATCCGTGGCCCGGCAACGTGCGTGAGCTGGACAACGCGATTCAGCGTGCACTGATCCTGCAGCAGGGTGGCTTGATCCAGCCGCAGGATTTCTGCCTGGCCGGGCCGGTGGCTTGCGCACCACTGCCGGCGTTGGCGCGTCCCGTGGAAGTCGAGTCCGAGTCGGCCGGTGCGCTGGGCGATGATCTGCGTCGCCGTGAATTCCAGATGATCATCGATACCCTGCGCGCCGAGCGCGGTCGTCGCAAAGAGGCGGCCGAGCGCCTGGGCATCAGCCCGCGAACCCTGCGTTACAAGCTGGCGCAGATGCGCGATGCCGGCATGGATGTGGAAGCCTTTTTATTCGCCACCTGATGCCTTCCCCCCTGTAGGAGCGAGTCTGCTCGCGATGGTCGCCAACGATAACGCTGGGAACCTGACACCCCGCGGTGTTCTCGGGTTCATCGCGAGCAGGCTCGCTCCTACAGATGAGGCGCCGGGAAAGCTGGCACCCTTGTTGCTAACACCTCACTACCCGTCGAGTGAGTGTCAAAAAATTGCGGGTCGTCAAAGAGAGAGACCATGAGCCAAGGTATTGAATTCAATCGGTTGATGCTGGATATGCGCGCCATGCAAATGGATGCCATGTCTGCGCCGAAATCCACTGCCGTCCCTGAAATGACGGGCAGCAGCTTTTCCGACATGTTCGGTCAGGCCATCAATAAAGTGAACGACACCCAGCAGGCTTCCACGCAGTTGGCCAGTGCGTTCGAAATCGGCAAAAGCGGCGTCGATCTCACGGACGTGATGATTTCCTCGCAGAAGGCCAGCGTGTCGTTCCAGGCGTTGACCCAGGTGCGCAACAAAGTGGTTCAGGCCTACCAAGACATCATGCAGATGCCGGTTTAAAGGACGAGATTGAGTCATGGCAGATGCAGTCGCCGATAACGTTCCGGCCAAGGCCACTTCAATAGACGGCAAACCGCCGCTGTTCGGGTTGTCCTTCCTGGAAAACCTCTCCGAGATGACCATGTTGCGTCAGGTGGGCCTGTTGGTCGGCCTGGCGGCGAGCGTGGCGATTGGTTTTGCCGTGGTGTTGTGGTCCCAGCAACCGGACTACCGGCCTCTGTACGGCAGCCTTGCCGGCATGGACGCCAAGCAGGTCATGGATACCCTGGCCTCCGCCGATATCCCGTACAACGTCGAACCCAATTCCGGTGCCTTGCTGGTCAAGGCCGATGACCTGTCCCGTGCGCGGCTCAAACTCGCGGGCGCTGGTGTCACTCCCAGCGACGGCAACATCGGCTTTGAAATCCTCGATAAGGAACAGGGGCTGGGCACCAGCCAGTTCATGGAGGCGACCCGTTATCGTCGCGGCCTCGAAGGCGAACTGGCACGCACCATTTCCAGCCTGAACAACGTCAAGGGTGCCCGCGTGCACCTGGCAATCCCGAAAAGCTCGGTGTTCGTGCGCGACGAGCGCAAGCCGAGCGCTTCGGTTCTGGTTGAGCTCTATTCCGGTCGTTCCCTGGAACCCGGCCAGGTCGTGGCCATCATCAACCTGGTGGCGACCAGCGTTCCCGAACTCAGCAAGTCGCAGATCACCGTGGTCGACCAGAAGGGCAACCTGCTCTCCGATCAGGCGGAAAACTCCGAGCTGACCATGGCCGGCAAGCAGTTCGACTACAGCCGCCGGATGGAAAGCATGCTCACCCAGCGCGTGCACAACATCTTGCAGCCGGTGTTGGGCAACGACCGTTACAAGGCCGAAGTCTCGGCCGACGTGGATTTCAGTGCGGTCGAATCGACTTCCGAGCAATTCAACCCGGATCAACCGGCGTTGCGCAGCGAACAGTCGGTCAACGAACAGCGTACCGCCAGCAATGGCCCGCAAGGCGTACCGGGTGCCCTGAGCAACCAGCCGCCAGCACCGGCCTCCGCGCCGCAAACCACCGGCGGCACTCCGGGGGCAGCCGGCATGGTGCAGCCGGGTCAGCCACTGGTTGATGCCAACGGCCAGCAAATCATGGACCCGGCCACCGGTCAGCCGATGCTCGCCCCGTACCCGGCGGATAAGCGTCAACAATCGACCAGGAACTTCGAACTCGACCGCTCCATCAGCCACACCAAACAGCAACAGGGCCGGTTGAATCGCCTGTCCGTGTCGGTGGTGGTCGATGATCAGGTCAAAATCAACCCGGCCAACGGTGAAACCACCCGTGCGCCGTGGACCGCCGATGAATTGGCGCGCTTCACGCGTCTGGTGCAGGACGCGGTCGGCTTCGATGCCAGCCGTGGCGACAGTGTCAGCGTGATCAACATGCCGTTCTCCGCCGAGCGCGGTGAAGCGATTGCCGAAATTCCGTTCTACTCCCAGCCCTGGTTCTGGGACATCGTCAAGCAAGTGCTGGGCGTGCTGTTCATCCTGGTGCTGGTGTTCGGGGTGCTGCGTCCGGTGCTCAACAACATCACCGGCGGTGGCAAGGGCAAGCAGCTTGTTGGCTTGGGTAGCGATGTCGAGTTGGGTGGCATGGGCGGTCTGGACGGCGAACTGGCCAACGACCGTGTCAGCCTCGGTGGCCCGACCAGCATCCTGTTGCCGAGCCCGAGCGAAGGCTATGACGCTCAGTTGAACGCAATCAAGAGTCTGGTGGCAGAAGATCCGGGTCGTGTGGCCCAGGTCGTGAAAGAGTGGATTAACGCAGATGAGTGATAACCGAGCCGTTGCCGCCAAGCTGTCCAAGGTCGACAAAGCCGCAATCCTGTTGCTGTCACTGGGCTCCACCGATGCTGCCCAGGTGCTGCGCCACATGGGCCCCAAAGAGGTTCAGCGCGTGGGCGTGGCCATGGCCCAGATGGGTAATGTGCACCGCGAGCAGGTCGAGCAGGTGATGAGCGAGTTCGTCGATATCGTCGGCGACCAGACCAGCCTGGGCGTCGGCTCCGACGACTATGTGCGCAAGATGCTCACCCAGGCCCTGGGCGAAGACAAGGCCAACGGCCTGATCGACCGCATCCTGCTCGGTGGCAACACCAGTGGCCTCGACAGCCTGAAGTGGATGGAGCCGCGCGCCGTCGCCGACGTGATCCGTTACGAGCACCCGCAGATCCAGGCGATCGTGGTGGCGTATCTCGATCCGGACCAGGCCGGTGAAGTGCTCGGCAACTTCGACCACAAGGTGCGGCTCGACATCATCCTGCGGGTGTCCTCGCTGAACACCGTGCAGCCCGCGGCCTTGAAAGAGCTCAATCAGATTCTCGAGAAGCAGTTCTCGGGCAACTCCAATGCCTCGCGCACCACCCTGGGTGGCATCAAGCGCGCGGCGGACATCATGAACTTCCTCGACAGCTCGATCGAAGGCCAGCTCATGGACTCGATCCGCGAAGTCGACGAAGACCTGTCGGGTCAGATCGAAGACCTCATGTTCGTGTTCAACAACCTGGCCGATGTCGACGACCGCGGGATCCAGGCGCTGTTGCGCGAAGTCTCCTCCGATGTGCTGGTACTGGCCCTCAAGGGGTCGGACGAAGGCGTCAAGGAGAAGATTTTCAAGAACATGTCCAAGCGTGCGGCCGAACTGTTGCGCGACGACCTGGAAGCCAAGGGCCCGGTGCGCGTCAGCGATGTGGAAACCGCGCAGAAGGAAATCCTCACCATCGCCCGCCGTATGGCCGAAGCCGGAGAAATCGTTCTCGGCGGCAAAGGCGGCGAGGAAATGATCTAACACCATGGTCAAGAATGATGATGCACCCACTGACCTGATCCGGGCCAGGGATGTCGGTGGCTTCGAGTCCTGGGCACTGCCCAGCTTCGACCCGCCGGAACCCGAGCCGGAACCAACACCGGAACCCGAGCCGCCGGAAATGGAGGACGTGCCGCTGGAGGAAGTCCAGCCACTGACCCTCGAAGAACTCGAAAGCATTCGCCAGGAAGCTTACAACGAAGGTTTCGCGGTGGGTGAGAAGGAAGGTTTCCACAGCACCACGCTCAAGGTCCGTCAGGAAGCCGAACAGGCACTGACGCCGAAGCTTGCCGGGTTGGAGCAGTTGATGGCGCACCTGTTCGAGCCCATCGCCGAGCAGGACACCCAGATTGAAAAGTCCCTGGTCGACCTCGTGCAGCACATCACCAGACAAGTGATTCAGCGTGAACTGGCCATCGACTCGACGCAGATCGAACACGTCATGCGCGAAGCCCTCAAGCTCTTGCCGTTGGGCGTGGGCAATGTGCGGCTGTATATCAATCCGCAGGACTTCGCACAGGTCAAAGCCCTGCGCGAACGCCATGAGGAAACGTGGCGCATCGTCGAGGACGAATCGTTGTTGCCTGGCGGTTGCCGGGTCGAGACAGAACACAGCCGCATCGACGCCACGGTCGAAACCCGTATCGCGCGGGTAATGGACAAGCTGTTCGATCAGTTGCACGAGCAGGCCTTGCACCCGGCCGCGCCGGACCTGAGCCTGGAACTGCCGATCCACAGCCAACCTGCGGCCGCGCCAGAGCCGGATGCACCTGATGCGCCTTGAGCGCACCAGCTTCGCCAAGCGCCTGGGCAGTTACGCCGAGGCGACTACGCTTGCCGGTGCGCCGATCCTTGAGGGCCGCCTGCTGCGCATGGTCGGCCTGACCCTCGAAGCCGAAGGCCTGCGCGCCGCCATGGGCAGCCGCTGCATGGTTATCAACGACGACAGTTATCACCCGGTGCAGGTCGAAGCCGAAGTGATGGGCTTCTCCGGCAGCAAGGTCTTTCTGATGCCGGTTGGCAGCGTCGCTGGTATTGCCCCTGGCGCCCGCGTTGTTCCCTTGTCCGATACCGGGCGTTTGCCGATGGGCATGAGCATGCTCGGGCGGGTGCTCGATGGCGCCGGTCGCGCGCTGGACGGCAAGGGCGGGATGAAGGCCGAAGACTGGGTGCCGATGGATGGCCCGACCATCAACCCGCTCAAGCGCGAACCGATCAGCGAACCGCTGGACGTGGGCATCCGGTGCATTAACGGCATGTTGACGGTCGGGCGCGGTCAGCGGCTTGGGCTGTTCGCCGGTACCGGTGTCGGTAAATCCGTGCTGTTGGGCATGATGACCCGCTTCACCGAGGCCGACATCATCGTCGTCGGGTTGATCGGTGAGCGGGGTCGCGAAGTTAAAGAATTCATCGAGCACATCCTCGGTGAAGAAGGGCTCAAGCGTTCAGTGGTGGTGGCGTCCCCGGCGGACGATGCGCCGCTGATGCGCCTGCGCGCGGCGATGTATTGCACGCGCATCGCCGAATATTTCCGCGACAAGGGCAAGAACGTTCTGTTGCTCATGGATTCGCTGACCCGTTTCGCCCAGGCCCAGCGGGAAATCGCCCTGGCCATCGGCGAGCCGCCGGCGACCAAGGGTTATCCGCCGTCGGTGTTCGCCAAGCTGCCGAAACTGGTGGAGCGGGCCGGCAACGCGGAGAAGGGCGGTGGTTCGATCACCGCGTTCTACACCGTGCTGTCCGAAGGCGATGACCAGCAGGATCCGATTGCCGACTCGGCGCGGGGCGTGCTCGACGGGCACATCGTGCTGTCCCGGCGCCTGGCCGAGGAAGGGCATTACCCGGCCATTGATATCGAGTCGTCCATCAGCCGGGTAATGCCGGCGGTGGTGTCGCCGGAACACATGACCCGTGCGCAGTATTTCAAGCAACTGTGGTCACGCTATCAGCAGAGCCGCGACCTGATCAGTGTCGGCGCCTATGTCGCCGGAGGAGATCGCGAGACCGATCTGGCGATTTCCCTGCAACCGCAATTGGTCAAATACCTGCGCCAGGGCCTCAACGACAGCATCAGCCTGGGCGAAAGCGAGGCGTATCTGGCCTCGATCTTCGCGCCCGCGGCAGGCGGTTAAGCGGTCATGGCCCTGAGTCGGGCAGGAAGGCTGGCGCCGGTGGTGGAAATGGCCGAAAAGGCCGAGAAAACCGCGGTCCAGCGTCTGGGGCACTTTCAAGGGCAGGTTCGCCTGGCACAAAGCAAACTCGCCGACCTCGAAGCCTTCCGTCTCGACTATCAGGAACAATGGATCGTACGCGGCAGCAGCGGTGTCTCGGGCCAGTGGTTGCTGGGCTATCAGGGCTTTCTCGCGCAACTGGGCACGGCCATCGACCAGCAGCGGCAAAGCCTGGCCTGGCATCAGAACAACTTGAACAAGGCCCGGGAAACCTGGCAGCAGGCGTTTGCCCGGGTTGAAGGCTTGCGCAAGCTGGTTCAGCGCTACGCCGATGAAGCGCGGGCGCTTGAAGACCGGCGCGAACAGAAGCTGCTGGATGAATTGTCCCAGCGCTTGCCGCGCGAGAACCCCTATTGAGCGTGCTTTCAAAAAACGCGCAGGCTTGCCCCTATCGACACCTGATGCTAAACCTTCTAAACGTTTTATAAAGACAAGGAAGCCATGAAATGTCGGTGATTACAGAAGTGTCCGAGGATGGACAAAGACTGACGATCTCGATCAGGGGACGATTCGATTTCGCCAAGCATCAGGAATTTCGTAAGTCCTACGAAGATAGAGAGCTATCAGCGGTCGTGGTCGACCTGAAAGACGCCACTTACCTCGACAGTTCGGCCCTGGGGATGCTGCTGCTGTTGCGCGATCACGCCGGTGGCGACGACTCCGATGTGCGCGTCGTCAACAGCAGCACCGATGTGCGCAAAATCCTCGCCATCTCCAACTTCGACAAACTGTTCGACATCAGTTGATTGCCATGCAGCCACTGGAGCCGCTGACGATCCTGATTGCCGAGGACAGCGCCGCTGATCGCCTGCTGTTGTCGAGTATCCTGCGCCGCCAGGGGCACGAGGTACTGACAGCGGCCAACGGCGTCGAAGCGGTCGAGGTGTTTGGCCAGCAACACCCGCACCTGGTGTTGATGGATGCGATGATGCCGGTCATGGACGGCTTCGAGGCGGCCCGGCAAATCAAGGCCATGGCCGGTGAAACCCTGGTGCCGATCATCTTCCTCACGTCGTTGTCCGAAAACGAAGCCTTGGCCCGCTGCCTGGAAGTCGGCGGTGACGACTTTCTGGCAAAGCCCTACAACCAAGTGATTCTCGCCGCCAAGATCAAGGCGATGGATCGCTTGCGGCGCTTGCAGGACACCGTGCTGCAACAGCGTGACCAGATCGCCCGGCACCACGACTATTTGCTCAACGAGCAGCGCGTGGCCAAGGCCGTTTTCGACAAGGTGGCGCACTCCGGCTGTCTGAATGGCGCACCGAATATCCGTTATCTGCAATCGCCCTATGCGCTGTTCAACGGCGACCTGTTGCTGGCCGCGTTCACTCCGGCCGGAGACATGCACGTGCTGCTGGGCGACTTCACCGGCCACGGTTTGCCAGCGGCGGTAGGCGCCATGCCCCTGGCCGAAGTTTTCTACGGCATGACCGCCAAGGGCTATGGCCTGGCGGAAACCCTGCGCGAGATGAATGCCAAGCTCAAGCGCATCCTGCCGGTGGACATGTTCTGCTGTGCCACGTTGCTGTGCCTGAGTTTTCAGCGCCGTTCGGTGGAGGTCTGGAACGGCGGCATGCCCGACGGTTACCTGCATCGCATTGCCAGTGGCGAGCGCACGCCTCTGCCGGCGCGGCACCTGCCTTTAGGGGTGCTGAGCCCGGAATCCTTCGATGAGCGTACCGACATGTATCCCATGGCCCTCGGGGATCGGGTGTTTCTCCTGTCCGATGGGGTGATCGATACCTGCGACGCCAATGATCAGTTGTTTGGCGTACAGCGATTGCAGCAGGTATTTGCCACCAATCGACATCCGGATGCGCTGTTCGAAGAGATCGAGCAGGCGTTGCGTCATTTCGGCGGAGAAACGCGTGACGATGTCAGCATGGTCGAAGTCAGCCTGCTGGAGTCGGCGCAGATCAGCCCGCCGGCGTTGGTCTACTCCGACAGCGGCCAGTCCTGCCCGCTGGACTGGTCGGTAAGTTTCGAGTTTCGCGCCGCCACGCTCAAGCGCTTCAACCCGTTGCCCTACCTGTTGCAGTTGTTGCTTGAGGTCCATGGTCTTCGGGCTCAGAGCGGTGCGCTCTACAGTGTGCTGGCGGAGCTCTATTCCAATGCGCTGGAGCATGGCGTGCTGGGGCTGGATTCGGGCCTCAAGCGCGATGCCTCGGGGTTTGCGCGGTATTATCAGGAGCGCAATACCCGGCTGGACGAGCTGCGCGAAGGCTATGTACGGTTAAGTTTGCAGGTGACGCCAACGGACGATGGCGGTTGCCTGACCATTCACGTTGAAGACAGTGGCAAGGGTTTCGATGTCGAGCGGGTGATGGCAAGACCTTTGGAAGACATCCGCCTGTCGGGACGCGGGGTCAGTCTGATCCGCCAGTTGGGGCGTAATGCCCGCTGGACCGACGATGGTCGAAGTGCACGCGTGGAGTTTATCTGGGAGGCTCTGGCATAATCCGCGCATTCTTGATCAAGGAGTGAGCAAGTGGACGACACACATGTGGATCGCGACGTGCTGAGTGCATTGCAGGAAGTGATGGAGGAGGGCTATCCGGATCTGCTGGATATCTTTCTTGCTGACTCCGAAGAGCGCCTGAAAGTCTTGAGAGCGGCAGACAGCGCCGCATTGCTCGTTGCAACCGCCCATAGCTTCAAGGGCAGCAGCAGCAATATGGGCGCCCTCAGGCTGACCGAGCTATGCCACCAGCTTGAGCAGCAGGCCAGAAGCTTGCCACGCCCCGCCGTTCAGGAACTGGTCGGCGAAATCGATCGCGAGTTCGCCGGTATCCGGCCTCTGTACGAAGCTGAACGACAGCGTTGCCCGGCGAAAATCTGAGCACACGCTGCATTTGGTCTTCTTCGAGTGAAACTGGCTCGACCTTTGCAGTCAACTTATCTAACTGTACTTACGAGCCCCGTGCAGCGGAGACCGTTTCATGCCCGTTACCCCCGATATTCTGCTTCAGGCCTTCAGGCAGGCCAAGACTCAGGCCGGCTCCGCCAGTCCTGTGGCACTGACCGCTGAGCCCGGGGGCAAGGCCGCAAGCTTCGCTCATGTCTACGCCAGCGAGGCCCAGAGCAAGTCCAAGGCGTTGGCGGATGCCTCGGTCAGGCCGGGTAGCGACAAAGCCCGCGATGTTTCCGGAAAAAAAGATGCTGGTGACGACAAGTCTGCCGCCGAGGAACCGGTGGTTGCCGATGGCGGCAAATCCTTGCCTGCCGACCCTTCAGTGCAGGTTGACGACAAGGCCGCCGACGATGAAGCGTCAGATGCCGGCCAGGTTCAGGTCGTCGATGCCCTGCCGCTCGATCCGGCGCTTGATCCTTCAACGCAGCAAGTCCTTCAGCCAGTCGATCCGACACCGGCACCGGTAGCGCCCGTCGTGGCCGACACCGTGCAACCTGCCGTTGAAGTGTCGGTTGGCGCCGCAGTTACCGCTACGGCTGCAATCGCTCCGGCGCCGGCCACTGCCGACGGCGATTTCGATCCCTCGACCGATCCGCTCGACGCATTGCCGGCGGTACGCCTGGCGATGGAGCAGGGCGGTCACGTATCGGCTTCCAGCCAGGCGCAGCCCAAGGCTGCACCGGCACAGGCGCAAGCCCAGGCTGACGGGGAGCTGACGTCGGCGCAAAACTTTGCCGCGGGCATGGCAACCATGCTGGATGTTCAGGGCGACAAGAACGGCACCAGCCAGGGCGACGCCAAGGCTTTCAGCGGCCTGATCGATGACGGCCTGAAGGATCTCAAGTCCGCCAGCAGCGACACCCGTGTCGATGATTTCGCCAACCGTCTGGCAGCGCTGACCCAGGCGGCCACACCGAAGACCGCCAATGCCTTGCCGGTGAACCAACCGATCGCCATGCATCAGAGCGGCTGGACCGAAGAGGTGGTGAACCGGGTCATGTACCTGTCGAGCGCCAATCTCAAGGCGGCGGACATCCAGTTGCAGCCCGCTGAACTCGGGCGTCTGGATATTCGGGTGAACATGGTTCCCGATCAACAGACCCAAGTCACGTTCATGAGTGCGCATCCGGGTGTCCGAGAGGCGCTGGATGGCCAGGTCCATCGCTTGCGCGACATGTTCGCGCAGCAGGGCATGGGGCAGGTCGATGTCAATGTTTCGGACCAGTCCCGTGGTTCGCAGCAAGGGCAGGAACAAGCCGGGCAAAGCCACAGCGGTCGGGCCAGTACCAGCGGCGGTCGCCTTGATTCAATGGATGACGACATGACCCCGGGCATCGCTGAAGCGGCGGCCAATACCACCCGCGTGATCGGCTCCAGCGCGGTCGATTACTACGCCTGATCAAACGCCCCCCTCTGTAGGAGCGAGCTTGCTCGCGATGATCATTAACGATAACGCGTGCTTGCTGGCTAAACGCGCCGTTCTTGAATTCTTCGCGAGCAGGCTCGCTCCTACATGGCATAACACTTGCTCTTGCCTTGCCGTGCGACTGTGAAAACCCGATTAGTGACGGATTATTGGCATGGCGAAGAGCGACGCAGCAGTAAAAGACCCCGCAACCAAAGGCAAACTCAAGCTGATTATCTTGATCGTGGTGGCCCTGCTGCTGGCGATCGGTGTGTCCGTGGGCGCGACCTGGTACTTCATGCACAGCGCTCAGAGCAAACCTGCCGCCGCCGTGGCTGAAACCGCTCCGATCGGCAAGCAGCCAGCGATTTTCGAGTCGATGGCGCCGGCTTTCGTGGCCAACTTCAACCAGAACGGTCGCCAGCGCTACATGCAAGTGAGCATCACCATGCTCGCGCGCAATCAGGCGGATCTGGAGGCGCTCAAGGTCCACATGCCGGTGATCCGCAATAACCTGGTCATGCTGTTCTCCGGGCAGGATTTTGCGACCCTCGCCTCGCCGGTCGGCCAGGAAATGCTGCGGCAGAAAGCCACCGCCAGCGTCCAGGAAGTGGCGCAGAAAGAGCTCGGCAAAGTGGTGATCGAACAGTTGCTTTTCACTAATTTCGTACTGCAGTAGGAACACGACATGGCCGTGCAGGACCTGCTGTCCCAGGATGAGATCGACGCGCTGTTGCATGGCGTCGACGATGGTCTGGTACAGACCGAGAACGCTGCCGAACCCGGCGCCGTCAAAAGCTATGACCTGACCAGCCAGGATCGCATCGTCCGTGGACGCATGCCGACCCTGGAAATGATCAACGAGCGTTTCGCCCGCTATACCCGCATCAGCATGTTCAACATGCTGCGTCGCTCGGCGGACGTGGCGGTTGGTGGTGTGCAGGTGATGAAGTTCGGCGAATACGTGCACTCGCTGTACGTGCCGACCAGCCTCAACCTGGTCAAGATCAAACCCCTGCGTGGCACCGCGCTGTTCATCCTCGACGCCAAACTGGTGTTCAAGCTGGTGGACAACTTCTTCGGTGGCGACGGCCGGCACGCCAAGATCGAAGGGCGTGAATTCACCCCCACCGAACTGCGTGTGGTGCGCATGGTGCTGGAGCAGGCCTTCGTCGACTTGAAGGAAGCCTGGCAGGCGATCATGGAAGTCAATTTCGAGTACATCAACTCGGAAGTGAACCCGGCCATGGCCAACATCGTCGGCCCGAGCGAAGCCATCGTGGTGTCGACCTTCCACATCGAACTCGATGGCGGTGGCGGTGACCTGCACGTGACCATGCCGTACTCGATGATCGAGCCGGTGCGCGAAATGCTCGACGCCGGCTTCCAGTCGGACCTCGACGACCAGGACGAGCGCTGGGTCAATGCCCTGCGCCAGGACGTGCTGGACGTCGACGTGCCGATCGGTGCGACGGTGGCTCGTCGTCAGTTGCGCCTGCGCGACATCCTGCACATGCAGCCGGGGGATGTGATCCCGGTCGACATGCCGGAAGAAATGATCATGCGCGCCAATGGCGTGCCGGCCTTCAAGGTCAAGATGGGATCGCACAAGGGCAACCTGGCGTTGCAAGTGATCGAGCCGATCGAGCGCCGTTGAGCGGCGCTCGTACCCATTCGCGATTAACCGAATTCTGAATTTTTGCTCGCCGAGGACACTGACACTATGAGTACGCAAGACGATCAGGCTCTGGCCGATGAGTGGGCAGCAGCCCTGGAAGAAACCGGTGATGCCGGGCAGGCCGATATCGACGCCTTGCTGGCCGCCGATTCCGGCAACTCCGCGTCCAACCGCCTGCCGATGGAAGAGTTCGGCAGCGTGCCGAAAAACAACGATCCGGTGAGCCTGGAAGGCCCGAACCTGGACGTGATCCTCGATATCCCGGTGTCGATCTCCATGGAAGTGGGCAGCACCGACATCAACATTCGCAACCTGCTGCAACTGAACCAGGGTTCGGTGATCGAGCTCGATCGCCTGGCCGGCGAACCGCTGGACGTGCTGGTCAACGGCACGCTCATCGCCCATGGCGAAGTGGTGGTGGTCAACGAGAAGTTCGGCATCCGCCTGACGGACGTGATCAGCCCAAGCGAACGCATCAAGAAGCTGCGCTGAGTGAAAAGTGTTCTCGGATTTGTGTTGGCGATGCCGTTCAGCGTGCTGGCGGCCGAGCCTGTCGCAACGGCCACCACGGCCGCTGCGCCTGCGGTGAGCAGCGGTGTGGCGGGCCAGTTGACGCAGTTGGTGTTCGGCTTGCTGCTGGTGCTGGGGTTGATCTTCTTCCTCGCCTGGTTGCTTCGTCGGGTCCAGCAGGCCGGTCCGGCGGGCAAAGGGCAGGTGATCGAGATTGTCGGCTCCCGCGCGCTGGGGCCTCGCGATCGCCTGATGCTGGTGCAGGTCGGCAACGAGCAGATTCTGTTGGGCCTGAGCCCCGGCAACATCACTGCACTGCACGTTCTCAAGGAACCGGTGCAAGTGCCGAGTACCGAGAAACCCACGCCGGAATTTGCCCAGCGCCTGTTGGAGATGCTGGGTAAAGATCAGAAGGATAAGAAGTAATGGGTGCGCTGCGCATCGTCTTGACGCTGACCCTGATGCTGGCCGCGCCGCTGGCATTCGCCGCCGATCCGCTGTCTATTCCGGCCATCACCCTGGGCACCAATGCGCAGGGTGCGCAGGAATACTCGGTCAGCCTGCAAATCCTGCTGATCATGACCGCGCTGAGCTTTATCCCGGCGTTTGTCATGTTGATGACCAGTTTCACCCGGATCATCATCGTCTTCTCGATCCTGCGCCAGGCCCTGGGCCTGCAGCAGACGCCGTCGAACCAGATCCTCACCGGCATGGCGCTGTTCCTGACCCTGTTCATCATGGCGCCGGTGTTCGACCGGGTGAACCAGGACGCCTTGCAGCCGTATCTGGCGGAAAAGATGACGGCCCAGGATGCGGTCGCCAAGGCTCAGGTGCCGATCAAGAACTTCATGCTCGCCCAGACCCGCACCAGCGATCTGGAGCTGTTCATGCGCCTGTCCAAGCGCACTGACATCGCGACGCCGGATCAGGCGCCGCTGACCATCCTGGTGCCGGCCTTCGTGACCTCCGAGCTGAAAACCGCCTTCCAGATCGGCTTCATGATCTTCATTCCGTTCCTGATCATCGATCTGGTCGTGGCCAGTGTGTTGATGGCCATGGGTATGATGATGCTCTCGCCGCTGATCATTTCCCTGCCGTTCAAGATCATGTTGTTCGTGCTGGTCGATGGCTGGGCGCTGATCATCGGCACGCTGGCCAGCAGCTTTGGTGGTGTCTCGCCATGACCCCGGAAGTTGCGGTCGATATTTTCCGCGAAGCGCTGTGGCTGACCACCATGATGGTGGCGGTGCTGGTGATTCCGAGTCTGCTGGTCGGCCTGCTGGTGGCGATGTTCCAGGCTGCGACGCAAATCAACGAACAGACCCTGAGCTTCCTGCCGCGCCTGCTGGTGATGCTGGTAACCCTGATCGTTGCCGGCCCGTGGCTGGTGCAGACCTTCATGGAATACATCCTGCAGTTGTACGGCAGTATTCCTCAGGTCATCGGCTAGACCATGTCACTGCTAGCGCTGACCGATACCCAGATCAGCACCTGGGTGGCGACGTTCATGTTGCCGCTGTTTCGCGTCGGCGCCTTGCTGATGGTCATGCCGGTGTTTGGCACGACCCTGCTGCCCCGGCGCATCCGCCTGTATTTCGCGTTGGCCATTACCGCGGTCATCGTGCCGGGCCTGCCGCCGATGCCGCCGGTCAATCCCCTGGATTTGAGCGGGCTGTTGCTGATTGCCGAGCAGATTCTCATCGGTGCGGTGATGGGTTTTTCCTTGCAACTGTTCTTCCAGGCCTTTGTGGTGGCCGGGCAAATCGTCGCCATCCAGATGGGCATGGGCTTCGCCTCCATGGTCGACCCGACCAACGGTGTGTCGACGGCGGTGATCGGGCAGTTTTTCACCATGCTGGTGACGCTGCTGTTCCTGTCCATGAACGGTCATCTGGTGGTGTTCGAGATCCTCACCGAGAGTTTCACCACGTTGCCGGTGGGGGGCGGCCTGATGGTCAATCACTACTGGGAACTGGCCGGCAAGCTCGGCTGGGTGCTAGGTTCGGCGTTGTTGCTGGTACTGCCGGCGATCACCGCATTGCTGGTGGTCAACATCGCCTTTGGCGTCATGACCCGGGCAGCGCCGCAACTGAACATTTTTTCCATCGGCTTCCCGCTGACCCTGGTGCTTGGGCTGTTCATCATCTGGGTTGGACTAGCGGACATTCTCAACCAGTATCAACCGCTGGCCACCGAGGCCTTGCAGTTGTTACGCGAAATGGCACGGGCGAGCTGAGCCATGGCCGAGAGCGAAAGCGGTCAGGACAAAACAGAAGACCCCACGGAGAAGCGCAAGCGGGACTCCCGTGAAAAGGGTGAGATCGCGCGTTCCAAGGAACTCAACACCCTGGCGATCATGCTGGTCGGTGCCTCGGCGCTGCTGATTTTTGGCGGCGCCATGGCGCAGGACATGATGGAGCTGATGCGCATCAACTTCTCGCTGCCGCGGGAAGTGATCCTGGATCAGCACTCCATGGCCGCCTACCTGATGCGCTCGGGGCAAATTGCCCTGTGGTCGATCCAGCCGGTGATGATTGCGCTGGTGCTGGCCGCCATCATCGGCCCGATTTCCCTGGGCGGCTGGCTGTTCGCGGCGGGTTCCATGGCGCCCAAGTTCAGCCGCTTGAACCCCGGTCCCGGCCTCAAACGCATGTTCTCCACCAAGTCGCTGGTCGAACTGCTCAAGGCCCTGGCCAAGTTCATCATCATCCTGTTCGTGGCGCTGGCGGTATTGTCGTCGGACATCGATGACCTGCTGCGCATCGCCCATGAGCCCCTGGACATGGCGATCATTCACAGCCTGCAAGTGGTGGGCTGGAGCACCTTGTGGATGGCGTGCGGGCTGATCATCATCGCCGCGGTGGATGTGCCGATACAGATTTGGGAAAGCGTTAAAAAGCTGAAGATGACCAAGCAGGAAGTGCGCGACGAGCACAAGGACCAGGAGGGGCGACCTGAGGTCAAGCAGCGCATTCGTCAACTGCAGCGCGAGATGTCCCAGCGGCGGATGATGGCCGCCATTCCCGAGGCCGACGTGGTCATCACCAACCCGACGCACTACGCCGTGGCACTCAAATACGACCCGGAAAAGGGTAATGCGCCGGTATTGCTGGCCAAGGGCAGCGACTTCCTGGCCCTGAAGATCCGCGAGATCGCGGCGGCCAACGAGATTTTGCTGCTGGAGTCGCCGGCGTTGGCGCGGTCGATCTACTACTCCACCGAGCTTGAACAGGAAATTCCCGGCGGACTCTACCTGGCGGTTGCGCAGGTGCTGGCTTACGTCTACCAGATTCGACAGTATCGGGCGGGCAAGGGCAAGCGTCCGGATCCGCTCAAGGATGATTTGCCGATCCCGCCGGATTTGCGGCGCGATCGCTGATCCAACCGTTGATCTGAAAGTTTCGCAGACCTGTCAGTTATGACAGTAGACCCCGAGTGCTGTCTTGCTATTCCATGGCCCTCGACAGGTTGCTGTCAGGCGCAGGGCCTGCCAGCTGTTACCTGTCTTACTGATGATGGGTAGGGAGAAGGTCATGACGGTGGTTTATCGGCGGCTCGAAGGGATGGCGTTGACGTTTGTTTCCGGCACCCTTGAGCAGAATGACGAGCGAATGCTCAGTTATGCGGTTACTTTCAGAATGTCGCTGGACTTCGTGCATTTCTTGCACATGAGCAATCAGTTTCTTTCGGGGTACCTGGATGATCCGGTCAATGCGATCAGGCCGGAATTGGGTGGGCTGGCTTATCACTACTCCTACAATTACTTCTTCTCTGCCGCTGGTGATATCAGCAGTAGCGCAGATCTGTTCAAGGTCTTCGCCAGTCCCTATTACTACATGGATGCTTGGTCGACCGGAGGGCTGGAGCGCCGATACGGCAAGCCAGCTTTTCGGCATGTCGGTGAACAGTTGGAAGTGACTGTTCGTCGGGATTTTCGTTGGGAGGACGGTGCGCCGATTTACGTGAAGGATTTGCCGCTCATTACATTTGATTGGTCGCTCAATGTAATGCAGGGGCATTCATCTCAGAAACCGAAGCCGAAGCTGAAGCCGAAGCTTGCTCCTGGTTCGATCGTCATTTTTGGCTATACGGAAGCTGAAACAGTGGAGATCGGTGGAGTGCCGGTGCGCAAGCGCATGCGTTACATGGTGGGCAGTGAGTTGCAACTCGGCGCCATTCTCCCTGAGCAGATTCTGACCGCCGAGTGATTGTTTTCCGCCCCGGATTCCTGCATTCCGTTCCTTGGCAAAAAAGTTGGAAAGCTTCTTGCAGTAGCCGCTCTGCGTCTGCTTCAGGCGTCAAAAGTTTGCTTTAAAGGAACGGGGAAAACCGGTGGATCGCTCTCAGTTAATCAACAGTGCCCGCACAAACGTTGCCGACCTCAGTCGAGGCAATCTGGGCGTGCCGCTGTTGCTGCTGGTCATGCTGGCGATGATGATGTTGCCGGTGCCGCCGTTCCTGCTGGACGTGTTCTTCACCTTCAACATCGCGCTGTCCATCGTCGTGCTGCTGGTGTGCGTCTACGCTTTGCGGCCGCTGGATTTCGCGGTGTTTCCGACCATCCTGCTGGTGGCGACGCTGTTGCGCCTGGCGTTGAACGTGGCCTCCACGCGGGTGGTGATGCTCCACGGTCAGGACGGCCATGCGGCGGCCGGCAAGGTGATCCAGGCCTTTGGTGAGGTGGTGATCGGCGGTAACTACGTGGTTGGTATCGTGGTGTTCGCGATCTTGATGATCATCAACTTCGTCGTGGTGACCAAGGGCGCCGGGCGGATTTCCGAGGTGAGCGCGCGTTTCACCCTTGATGCGATGCCCGGCAAGCAAATGGCGATCGACGCCGACCTCAACGCCGGCCTGATCGATCAGGCCCAGGCCAAGGCCCGCCGCTCGGAAGTGGCCCAGGAAGCCGAGTTCTACGGTTCCATGGACGGTGCCAGCAAATTCGTTCGCGGTGACGCCATCGCCGGCCTGTTGATCCTGTTCATCAACCTGATCGGCGGCATGGCGGTCGGTATCTTCCAGCACGGCATGACCTTCGGCGACGCCGGCAAGGTGTATGCGCTGCTGACCATCGGTGACGGTTTGGTGGCGCAATTGCCATCACTGTTGTTATCGACAGCAGCGGCAATCATGGTGACCCGTGCGTCCGGTTCGGAAGACATGGGCAAGCAAATCAATCGCCAGATGTTCGCCTCGCCCAAGGCGCTGGCGGTAGCAGCCGGTTTGATGGCGGTCATGGGCCTGGTGCCCGGCATGCCGCACTTCTCGTTCCTGAGCATGGCGGCCCTGGCGGCCGGTGGTGCTTATCTGTTCTGGAAAAAGCAGAACGTCGCCAAGGTGCAGGCCCTGCAAGAGGTCAAGCGCCAGCAGGAGTTGCTGCCGTCGCCGGCCCGTGCCCAGGAAACCAAGGAGCTTGGCTGGGATGACGTGACGCCGATCGACATGATCGGCCTGGAAGTGGGTTATCGCCTGATTCCATTGGTGGACCGCAACCAGGGCGGCCAGTTGCTGGCGCGGATCAAGGGCGTTCGCAAGAAGCTGTCCCAGGATCTGGGCTTCCTGATGCCCACGGTGCATATCCGCGACAACCTCGACCTGGCGCCAAGTGCCTATCGCCTGACCCTCATGGGGGTGATCCTGGCCGAGGCGGAGATCTACCCGGATCGCGAGCTGGCGATCAACCCGGGGCAGGTCTACGGCACGCTCAATGGTATTACCGCCAAAGATCCGGCTTTCGGCCTGGAGGCGGTCTGGATCGAAATCAGCCAGCGCGCCCAGGCGCAATCCCTCGGCTATACCGTGGTCGATGCCAGTACAGTAGTGGCTACCCACTTGAACCAGATACTCTACAAGCATTCCAGTGAACTGATCGGTCACGAAGAAGTGCAGCAACTCATGCAATTGCTGGCCAAAAGCTCGCCGAAACTGGCCGAGGAACTGGTGCCGGGCGTGGTTTCGCTGTCGCAGTTGCTCAAGGTGCTGCAAGCGCTGCTGGCCGAACAAGTACCTGTACGCGATATCCGCAGCATTGCCGAGGCGATCGCCAACAATGCCGCCAAGAGTCAAGATACCGCCGCGCTGGTGGCTGCCGTGCGGGTTGGCGTATCCCGTGCAATCGTCCAAAGCATTGTAGGCACTGAGTCGCAGCTGCCAGTCATCACGCTGGAGCCAAGGTTGGAACAGATATTGCTCAATAGTCTGCAGAAGGCAGGACAAGGCTCGGAAGAGGGTGTTCTGCTGGAGCCAAGCATGGCTGAGAAGCTGCAACGTTCGTTGATCGACGCGGCGCAGCGTCAGGAGATGCAAGGTCAGCCGGTGATTCTGCTGGTGGCCGGTCCGGTTCGCGCGATGCTCTCGCGATTCGGCCGGCTCGCAGTCCCGGGTTTGCACGTGTTGGCTTACCAGGAAATCCCTGACAACAAGCAAGTGACCATCGTTGCGACAGTAGGGCCCAACGGCTGAGGTAGTGGTTTATGCAAGTTAAGCGTTTTTTCGCCGCCGATATGCGTCAGGCCATGAAGCTGGTTCGCGATGAGCTGGGCGCTGATGCCGCCATCATTGGCAACCGCCGGATCGCCGGGGGTGTCGAATTGACGGCTGCGCTGGATTACAAGCTGTCGGCCCTGGCGCCGCGGGTCCCGAACATGGAGCTCGAAGACGAGCTGCGCAAGACTCAGTCGCGGATCGTCACTGCCCAGGCCGAATTGAGCCTGCGTGGCGATGGCGAGAGCGACAACGCAACCAATCGCCAGTTGTTCGCCGGCTTGCCGTTGACCGCCGCCGAGCCGCTGATGGAACCGACCTACGCCGAACCTCGTCGCCCCGCGCCGGCCGCTGCGCCAGCGTCCGGTGGCGTGGATCCGCGGGCGTTTGACTCGATGCGTTTCGAGCTCAACAGCCTGCGCGAACTCATGGAAGTCCAACTCGGCTCCCTGGCCTGGAATCAGCTGCAAGGCAGCCGTCCGGACCAGGCCAACCTCTGGCGTCGCCTGCAACGCATTGGCCTGTCCGGCCCGCTGTCGCGCGACCTGCTGGCGATGATCAGCGAAATCGAAGAGCCTCGTCAGGCCTGGCGCATGTTGCTGGCGCACCTGGCGCGCATGATCGTTACCCCGGAAGTCGAGCCGCTGGAAGAGGGCGGTGTGATTGCCATGGTCGGCCCTGCCGGCATGGGCAAGACCACCACCCTGGCCAAGCTGGCCGCCCGCTACGTGCTCAAGTACGGCGCGCAGAACATCGCGCTGGTGAGCATGGACAGCTTCCGCATCGGTGCCCAGGAGCAGCTCAAGACCCTGGGGCGCATTCTCAATGTGTCGGTGACCCACGTCGATCCGGGCCAGTCCCTGGTGCAGGCCCTGGAACCACTGTTGCGCAAGCGCGTGGTGCTGATCGATACCGCCGGCCTGCAGGCCAGCGATCCGGCCCTGCGCATGCAGCTCGAAAGCCTGGCCGGTCGTGGCATCCGCTCGAAAAATTATCTGGTCCTGGCAACCACCAGCCAGAAACAGGTTCTAACGGCCGCTTATCACAGTTACAAGCGTTGCGGGCTCGCCGGCTGCATCCTGACTAAACTGGATGAAACGGCAAGTCTGGGCGAGGTGTTGAGCCTGGCCATCAGTCATGAATTGCCGGTGGCTTACCTGACCGATGGCCCGCGGATCCCGGATGATTTGCATCTGCCGCGTCGTCATCAGTTGGTCAGCCGCGCCGTGAGCGTGCAAATGCAGGAAGAACCCAGCGAAGAAGCCATGGCTGACATGTTCGCTGACATCTACCACAGCCCGACCAAGCAGGTTGGCTGAGGTATTAATGAACAGTTTTTGTACCTACATCGATGGTCTGCCATGCATTGTTCCGTTTGTGAACGCGCAGCCAGTAATGTGGCCTCCGTCTATGCAAGACAAGGTAAAGAAATAACATGGGCAGCATGCATCCCGTACAGGTGATCGCGGTGACCGGCGGCAAAGGTGGCGTCGGGAAAACTAATGTGTCAGTGAACTTGTCCCTGGCTTTGGCCGAGCTTGGCCGGCGCGTCATGCTGTTGGACGCGGACCTTGGACTGGCGAACGTCGACGTTCTGCTGGGCCTGACACCCAAACGTACCCTGGCCGACGTGATCGAAGGCCGCTGCGAACTGCGCGATGTATTGCTGCAGGGACCCGGCGGCATCCGTATCGTTCCGGCCGCATCCGGCACTCAGAGCATGGTGCATCTGAGCCCCGCGCAACACGCCGGCCTGATCCAGGCCTTCAGTGATATCGGCGACAACCTCGACGTACTGGTGATCGACACCGCTGCGGGCATTGGGGACTCGGTAGTCAGTTTCGTTCGCGCCGCCCAGGAAGTGCTGCTGGTGGTGTGCGACGAGCCGACTTCGATTACCGATGCCTATGCCTTGATCAAGTTGCTGAACCGCGACTACGGCATGAACCGCTTCCGCGTCCTGGCCAACATGGCCCAGAGCCCGCAGGAAGGACGCAACCTGTTCGCCAAGTTGACCAAGGTCACGGATCGCTTCCTCGATGTCGCCTTACAATACGTCGGCGCGGTGCCCTACGACGAAAGCGTGCGCAAGGCCGTGCAGAAGCAGCGCGCCGTCTACGAGGCCTTCCCGCGTTCCAAGTGCTCGCTGGCGTTCAAGGCCATCGCGCAGAAGGTCGATACCTGGCCGCTGCCCGCCAACCCGCGCGGGCACCTGGAGTTTTTCGTCGAGCGGCTTGTGCAGCAGACAGCAGGACCTGTTCTATGACAGCCAGCGGCTACAACCTCTACAAAAAGTCGGCACGCGATGCGCAGTACGAGCTGATCGAGCGTTACGCGCCGCTGGTTAAACGCATTGCCTACCACTTGCTGGCGCGATTGCCGGCCAGTGTCCAGGTTGAAGACCTGATCCAGGCCGGGATGATCGGCCTGCTTGAAGTATCGACCAAATATGACGCCAGCAAAGGCGCCAGTTTCGAAACGTACGCGGGCATACGAATCCGCGGCGCCATGCTCGATGAGGTGCGCAAGGGGGACTGGGCGCCACGTTCGGTTCACCGCAATACGCGGATGGTCAGCGATGCCATTCGCTCGATTGAAGCGAAAACCGGCCGTGATGCTAAAGATCACGAAGTTGCGGCCGAACTCCAATTGAGTCTCGATGATTACTACGGGATTTTGAACGACACCCTGGGCAGCCGGCTGTTCAGTTTCGACGACCTTTTGCAGGACGGCGAACACGAGGGGCTGCACGAGGATGGCGCGAGTGCTCATCTCGAGCCGTCACGCGACCTGGAGGATGAACGCTTCCAGGCTGCGCTGGCGGATGCGATTGCCAATTTGCCGGAGCGTGAGCGGCTGGTGTTGGCGCTGTACTACGACGAAGAGTTGAACCTCAAGGAAATCGGTGAGGTCCTGGGGGTCAGCGAATCGCGGGTCAGCCAGTTACACAGCCAGTGCGCGGCCCGTTTGCGGGGGCGTTTGGGGGAGTGGCGAGCGCGCTGAAGGCAGTGTGGGGACACTGCGAACGAGGCTGGTGTGGTGTTGAACTGCGCCGGTCGCGATCTGTTGTGCTCCAGACAGTCATTGAGTGCTTTGCCGGATTGATTGAAATGGCGTGTCCAGGTGCTGGGCGCGTTTAAGACTGCTTGGAGGTCGAATTGGACAAGAACATGAAAATCCTCATCGTTGATGACTTCTCAACGATGCGGCGGATCATCAAGAACCTGCTGCGTGACCTTGGGTTCACCAACACCGTCGAGGCCGACGATGGCACTACCGCCATTCCGGTGCTCAACAGCGGAAGCATCGACTTTCTGGTAACGGACTGGAACATGCCTGGCATGACCGGTATCGATCTGCTGCGCCACGTGCGTGCCGATGAAAAGCTCAAGCACCTGCCGGTGCTGATGGTGACCGCTGAAGCCAAGCGCGAGCAGATCATCGAAGCCGCCCAGGCCGGTGTTAACGGCTATGTGGTCAAACCCTTCACGGCCCAGGCGTTGAAAGAAAAAATCGAGAAGATTTTCGAACGCATCGGTTGATGAATGCGCCACGGGGGAGCTATGGGCAATAACGAAACTTCATTGGGCGACTTTGAATCGACCCTGAAAAAACACGCCGTCGAATTGGTCGAGAGCCTTGAAAAAGGCAAGTTCGGCGACGCGGTGCAATTGATCCATGAGCTCAACCAGACCCGTGACCGTGGCCTGTATCAGGAAGTGGGCAAGCTCACCCGCGAACTGCATAGCGCGATCGTCAATTTCCAGATTGACCCGCACATGCCGCAAGCCGAAGAAGTGTCGCAGATCACCGACGCCACCGAGCGCCTGGGGTACGTGGTCAAGCTGACCGAGGCCGCGGCCAATCGCACCATGGATCTGGTGGAAAGTGCCACGCCGCTGGTCAATGGCCTGGCCGATGAAGCCAAGGTGTTGAGCGCGGACTGGGGGCGCTTCATGCGTCGCGAAGTCGGCGCCGAAGAGTTTCGTGAACTGGCCCGGCGGGTCGACGGGTTCCTGACGCGCAGCGGCACGGACAATCGCGCGGTGTCGGGCAACCTCAACGACATCCTGCTCGCCCAGGATTACCAGGACCTCACAGGCCAGGTGATCAAGCGTGTGACCCAGTTGGTCACCGAAGTTGAAAGCAACCTGCTCAAGCTCGTGCTGATGGCCAGTCAGGTGGACCGCTTTGCGGGCATCGAACATGACCGTGAAGCGATGCTTGCTGAAAAAGATCCACAAAAACATCTCTCTCAGGGTGAAGGTCCGCAGATTCATGCCGATAAAAGAGAAGACGTTGTGTCCGGCCAGGACGATGTGGACGATTTGTTATCCAGCCTGGGATTTTAGAGTTTTAGAATTTTAGGTTTTTTGGGTTTTTAGACCTGTAGGAGCACCCCCTTAATGAGCTTCGGCGCCGATGAAGAGATCCTTCAGGATTTCCTGGTTGAGGCCGGCGAGATTCTAGAGCAACTGTCCGAGCAACTGGTCGAGCTGGAAAGCCGTCCGGATGATGCGGATCTGCTCAATGCAATTTTTCGCGGTTTTCACACTGTAAAAGGGGGCGCCGGCTTCCTCCAGCTCAACGAACTGGTGGAGTGCTGCCACATCGCCGAGAACGTGTTCGACATCCTGCGCAAGGGTGAACGTCGCGTCGACTCGGAACTGATGGACGTGGTTCTCGAAGCGCTGGACGCGGTGAACGGCATGTTCAGCGAAGTCCGCGAACGCGGCCCGATCACGGCCGCGACACCGCAACTGCTCGCGGCGCTGGCCCGTCTGGCCGAGCCGCAATCGGCTGACGAGGTGGCTGCCGCGCCTGTCGCCGCCGTGGTCGAAGCGCCTGTGGCTGAAGCCGAGTCGGGCGATATCACCGACAATGAATTCGAACAACTGCTGGACTCGCTGAATGCCGTCAAGGCCCAGGCCGAGGCCCCGAAGGCTGCTCCAGCGCCTGCCGGCAATGCCGCCGGCAGCGATGAAATCACCGATGCCGAGTTCGAGTCGTTGCTCGATCAGCTGCACGGTAAAGGCCAGTTCGCCGTTGACGCGGTGGTCCCGGCGACCGCTGTGCCAGAAGCGCCGAAAGCGGCCGGCGACAGTTCCGATATTACTGACGACGAATTCGAAGCACTGCTCGACCAACTGCACGGCAAGGGTAACTTTGCTGTCGAGGCGCTGGAGTCGGCCATTGCTTCTGTGCCCGCGCCCGCGGCACCCAGCGCGGTGGCGGCCGGCAGCGATCTGATTTCCGATCACGAGTTCGAAGCGCTGCTCGACGAGTTGCACGGCAAAGGCAAGTTCACTGAAGTGGGCGCAACGGCTGGAACGGCAACCGGCGCCAACGCCTCGGTTGCGGCACCTGCCGCCAAGGCAGCCGCGCCGAAACCCGTGGCCAAGGCTCCCGAGCCAATAGCCGAAACACGGGCCCCTGTGGCCGCTGCTGCACCGGCTGCTGCCCGTGCCCCGGCCGTGCCACCGGCGGAAAAGCCGGCGAGTGAAGCCGAGACCACCGTGCGCGTCGATACCGCGCGTCTCGACGAGATCATGAACATGGTCGGCGAGTTGGTGCTGGTGCGTAACCGCCTGGTCCGCCTGGGCCTCAACAGCGGCGACGAAGCCATGTCCAAGGCCGTGTCGAACCTCGACGTGGTCACCGCCGACCTGCAGACCGCGGTCATGAAGACCCGGATGCAGCCGATCAAGAAAGTCTTCGGGCGCTTCCCGCGCCTGGTTCGCGACCTGGCCCGCCAGCTCAAGAAAGAGATCAACCTGGAACTGGTCGGCGAAGAAACCGACCTCGACAAGAACCTCGTCGAGGCTCTGGCCGACCCGCTGGTCCACTTGGTGCGCAACGCGGTCGACCATGGCATCGAATCGCCGGAAGAACGCGAAGCTTCGGGCAAGGCCCGGGGTGGCAAAGTGATCCTGGCGGCCGAGCAGGAGGGCGACCACATCCTGCTGTCGATCTCCGACGACGGCAAAGGCATGGACCCGAACGTCCTGCGTTCCATCGCGGTTAAACGCGGCGTGATGGACAAGGATGCCGCCGATCGTCTGAGCGACACCGAATGCTACAACCTGATCTTCGCCCCGGGTTTCTCGACCAAGACCGAGATCTCCGACGTATCGGGTCGCGGCGTGGGCATGGACGTGGTGAAAACCAAGATTTCCCAGCTCAACGGTTCGATCAACATCTACTCGGCCAAGGGCCAGGGTTCGAAGATCGTCATCAAGGTGCCGCTGACCCTGGCGATCATGCCGACGCTGATGGTCATGCTCGGCAACCAGGCGTTCGCGTTCCCGCTGGTGAACGTCAACGAGATCTTCCACCTCGACCTGTCGACCACCAACGTCGTGGACGGCCAGGAAGTGGTGATCGTGCGGGACAAGGCGCTGCCATTGTTCTATCTCAAACGCTGGCTGGTCAGCTCCGCCGCTCACGAAGAGCAGCGCGAGGGCCATGTGGTGATCCTTTCGGTGGGCACCCAGCGGATCGGCTTTGTCGTCGATCAACTGGTGGGCCAGGAAGAAGTGGTCATCAAGCCATTGGGCAAAATGCTCCAGGGAACTCCGGGCATGTCCGGCGCCACCATCACCGGTGACGGCCGCATCGCGCTGATTCTCGATGTTCCGAGCATGCTCAAGCGTTACGCCACACGGCGTATTTGATTCTGGTGGAGCGGGGCGCCTGGCCTCGCTCCATCTAATGGAGTGTTTATGGCAGTCAAAGTCCTGGTGGTGGACGATTCGGGGTTTTTCCGCCGCCGCGTTTCGGAAATTCTTTCAGCGGATTCCAATATCCAGGTCGTCGGCACGGCGACCAATGGCAAAGAGGCGATCGATCAGGCGCTGGCCCTCAAGCCCGACGTGATCACCATGGACTACGAGATGCCGATGATGGACGGCATCACTGCCGTGCGGCACATCATGCAACGCTGCCCGACCCCGGTCCTGATGTTCTCCTCGCTGACCCACGAAGGCGCCCGGGTCACCCTCGATGCGCTGGATGCCGGCGCGGTGGACTTCCTGCCGAAGAACTTCGAAGACATCTCGCGCAACCCCGAGAAGGTCAAGCAACTGCTGTGCGAAAAGATCCTGAGCATTTCGCGCAGCAATCGTCGCGTCAGCACTTACAGCGCTCCGGCCCCTGTGGCCGCACCAGCTCCAACACCTGCGCCTTCCAGTATCGGAAGTTACGGCAGCAGCGCGCCCGTGCGTCCGGCACCGGCACCGATTCCTGTGCGTACACATGGGGCCTGCGCGTCGTCGCCCGCGCCGAAACGCAAAGCCTACAAACTGGTGGCCATCGGTACGTCCACCGGTGGCCCGGTCGCCCTGCAGCGGGTCTTGACCCAATTGCCGGCCAACTTCCCGGCCCCGATCGTGCTGGTCCAGCACATGCCGGCCGCCTTCACAAAGGCCTTTGCCGAGCGCCTGGACAAGCTCTGCCGCATCAGCGTCAAGGAAGCCGAGGATGGCGACATCCTGCGTCCGGGCCTGGCGCTGCTGGCGCCGGGTGGCAAGCAGATGATGATCGACGGTCGCGGCGCGGTGAAAATCCTCCCGGGTGACGAACGTCTCAACTACAAACCGTGCGTGGACATCACCTTCGGTTCGGCGGCCAAGACCTACGGTGACAAAGTTCTGGCGGTGGTCCTGACCGGCATGGGCGCCGACGGCCGCGAAGGCGCGCGCCTGCTCAAGCAGGGTGGCAGTTCGATCTGGGCACAGGACGAAGCCAGTTGCGTGATCTACGGCATGCCGATGGCCATCGTCAAAGCCGAACTCGCCGACGCGGTGTACAGCCTCGACGACATTGGCAAGCACTTGGTCGAGGCCTGTATCTGATGGATGTTCTCAGCCTGATTGGCATCATCATGGCCTTTGTCGCGATCATCGGCGGCAACTACCTTGAAGGCGGTCATCTCGGCGCCCTGGCCAACGGCCCGGCAGCACTGATCGTACTCGGCGGCACCATTGGCGCCGCGCTGCTGCAATCGCCGATGAGTGCCTTCAAGCGCGCCATGCAGATCCTCGCCTGGATCCTGTTCCCGCCCCGTGTCGACCTGGCCGGTGGCATCGACCGCGTGGTGAACTGGAGCCTGACCGCCCGCAAGGAAGGCCTGCTGGGCCTTGAAGGCATCGCCGACGCCGAGCCCGACAACTACGCGCGCAAAGGTCTGCAACTGCTGGTTGACGGCGCCGAGCCGGAAGCGATCCGCAGCATTCTGGAAGTGGATTTCTACACCCAGGAAAGCCGCGACATCGAAGCGGCCAAGGTCTTCGAAAGCATGGGCGGTTACGCGCCGACCATCGGCATCATCGGTGCGGTCATGGGCCTGATTCATGTCATGGGCAACCTCGCTGATCCATCGCAACTGGGCAGCGGTATTGCCGTGGCGTTCGTCGCCACCATCTACGGCGTGGCCAGTGCCAACCTGGTGCTGCTGCCGATCGCCGCCAAACTCAAATCCATTGCGTTGCGCCAGTCGCGTTATCGCGAAATGCTACTTGAAGGGCTCCTGTCGATCGCCGAAGGTGAAAACCCACGCTCCATTGAGTTGAAGCTTCAGGGCTTCATGGATTGATGGGGGGTAATGGACTATGGCTCGTCGTCGACATCAGGAAGAACATGTAAACCATGAACGTTGGCTGGTTTCCTACGCCGACTTCATCACCTTGCTGTTCGCCTTTTTCGTGGTGATGTACTCCATCTCGTCGATCAACGAAGGCAAGTACAAGGTCATTTCCGAGGCGCTGATCGGGGTCTTTACCGATTCCGATCGTTCGCTCAAGCCAATCCCCATCGGTGACGAGCGGCCGAAGACCGTGACCCCGGCCAAGCCGCTGGTCCATGACAGTGATCAGGTCGATGCCGGTGTCTCCGGCGCCAGCGATCCGCTCAAAAGCATCGCCGACGACATCAGTGCGGCGTTCGGTGACTTGATCAGCTCCAACCAGATGACCGTGCGCGGCAACGAGTTGTGGGTTGAGATCGAACTCAATTCCAGCCTGTTGTTCGGCAGTGGCGACGCCATGCCCAGCGACATCGCGTTCAACATCATCGACAAGGTCGCGGCGATCCTGAAGCCGTTCGACAACCCGATCCATGTCGAAGGTTTCACCGACGATCAGCCGATCCGCACCGCGCAGTACCCGACCAACTGGGAGCTGTCCTCGGCCCGCTCGGCCAGCATCGTGCGCATGCTGGCGATGCAGGGGGTGAACCCCGGTCGCCTGGCTTCGGTGGGCTACGGCGAGTTTCAGCCGGTGGCCAACAACGCCACCGCCGAAGGCCGCGCCCGCAACCGTCGCGTGGTGCTGGTGGTGTCGCGCAACCTCGATGTTCGCCGCAGTCTGACCGGCACCGGAACCGCCCATGCGCAACCGGATGCCGCATTGAAGCGTGCTGGCACACAAACTGCACCGACCCCGGTCAAGTCGCCGGTACGAGAGAGCGCCGTCAATTCTCCGTCACCGGCATTAACACGTTGAGCTATTTCTCGGTCGATCCGTTCGGCCGGGAGGAACAATCCGAATGAGAGTCTGGGCAGTCGCCAATCAAAAGGGTGGTGTCGGTAAAACCACTTCCTCCATCGCTTTAGCCGGTTTACTGGCGGAGGCGGGCAAGCGCGTGGTCGTGGTCGATCTCGACCCCCACGGCTCGATGACCAGCTACTTCGGCTACGATCCAGACACCCTGGAACACAGCAACTACGACCTGTTCCTGAACAAGGGCAACGTGCCCCAAGGCCTGCCAGGTCAATTGCTGCTGTCGACCAGCGACGAACGCATTTCCCTGTTGCCCTCCAGCACCGCACTGGCCACCCTTGAGCGCCAGTCGCCGGGGCAGAGCGGTTTGGGCCTGGTGATTGCCAAGAGCCTGGCGCAACTGTGGCAGGACTTCGATTACGCCGTGATCGACAGCCCGCCCTTGCTCGGCGTGCTGATGGTCAATGCCTTGGCGGCAAGCCAGCAACTGGTGATCCCGGTGCAGACCGAACACCTGGCGGTCAAAGGCCTGGAGCGCATGGTCAACACCCTGGCGATGATCAACCGCTCGCGCAAACAGGCGTTGCCCTTCACCATCGTGCCGACCCTGTTTGACCGACGCACCCAGGCGTCCCTTGGAACCTTGCGCGTGCTGCGCGACAAATTCCCCGAGGAAATCTGGCAAGGCTATATCCCGGTGGACACCCGCCTGCGCGATGCCAGCCGCGCCGGTCTGACGCCTTCGCAGTTCGACGGCAAGAGCCGTGGCGTTCTCGCTTACCGCGCGTTGCTCAAGCATCTGTTGGCGGCACAACTCGTGCCGCAGGTGGCCTGACATGACCCCGAACCCTGTAGGAGCGAGCCTGCTCGCGATGGTCGTCAACGCTGACGCGGGAAACCTGACATGATCCCGATCCCTGTAGGAGCGAGCCTGCTCGCGATGGTCGTCAACGCTGACGCGGGAAACCTGACACCCCGTGGCGCGCTCAGGTTTATCGCGAGCAGGCTCGCTCCTACAGGTCTGCGCGCATGAACCGCCCATTGAAGACCACCTCGCGTCCGCAACTGGCCTTGCAGTCGTATCTGGACAGCCTGCTGCAGGACGTGACTGAGGAGCTGACACCGCCAGTAGAGGCAGTGGCCGAGGAGATCGCGGCCGAAGCCGTGCTGGACGAATTTCAGGCAGCGGTGCTCGAAGAGCAGGCCCGGGATGCACAGAAAACCGCGCCTGTGGTCGCGCCAGTAGCTCCGGCGGCCAAGGCGCCGGTTGCTGTGGTCGAAGCGCCGGAGCCCGTTCTGGCACCGGTATCGACCCTTGCGCCGCTGTTGCAAACCCTGAACGCTCCGGTGATCGAGGAACCTCAGGCACGGGTTCCGCCCGTCGTCGAAGTGCACCTGCCGCCAAGCAATACGCCGCCACCGGTGGAAACCGATGGTCGTCCGTCCTGGGCTGCCGAACCCTTCGAATGCCTGCTGTTCGATGTCGCCGGCTTGACCCTGGCGGTGCCGCTGGTATGCCTGGGGTCGATTTATTCCCTGGCCGGTCACGAGTTGACGCCGTTGTTCGGTCAGCCGGAGTGGTTCCTGGGCATTCTGCCGAGCCAGGCCGGCAACCTGAAGGTGCTCGATACCGCGCGTTGGGTCATGCCCGACCGTTATCGCGACGATTTCAAGCAGGGCCTGCAATATGTGATTTCGGTGCAAGGCTACGAGTGGGGGCTGGCGGTGCATCAAGTCAGCCGTTCGTTGCGCCTGGACCCGAACGAAATCAAATGGAGAAGTCACCGAGGTCAGCGGCCATGGCTCGCCGGTACGGTGATTGAACACATGTGCGCCTTGCTCGATGTCGCCTCGTTGGCCGAGTTGATCGCCAGCGGCGGAGCCCGGCACATGTCCGGCAGCAAGCCGGGCCACAAACCGACATCAGTCAAATAAACAAAACAGGCGACGTCACTCTGATGACGTTGCACGGAACACACACCGCCAGGGCGGTTTCTTGAGGGGTCAGGGTATGAATGACAAGGCAACGGCGGCAAAGGGTTCCGAAGATCCGATCCTGCAATGGGTCACCTTCAAGCTGGACAACGAGACCTACGGCATCAACGTGATGCGCGTCCAGGAAGTCCTGCGCTACACCGAAATCGCCCCGGTCCCGGGTGCCCCGAGCTACGTGCTGGGCATCATCAACCTGCGCGGCAACGTCGTCACCGTGATCGACACCCGCCAGCGCTTCGGCCTGATGAATGCCGAGATCAGCGACAACACCCGTATCGTCATCATCGAAGCCGACAAGCAGGTGGTCGGGATCATGGTCGACAGCGTGGCCGAAGTGGTTTACCTGCGTCAGTCGGAAATCGAAACCGCGCCGAACGTGGGTAACGAAGAGTCCGCCAAGTTCATTCAAGGCGTGTGCAACAAGAACAACGAATTGCTCATCCTGGTCGAGCTCGACAAGATGATGAGCGAAGAAGAATGGTCGGAACTGGAGAGTATCTGATTGATTCTCGAGGTGGCGGTCATTGTCCTGTTCCTGTTCTGGGCAGGTACGCTGGCAATGTTCCTGGCGTACATACGCGCTCAAAAGCAGATCGCCGCGCAACAGGCCAAGGGTGATGCGCTGCGCGATCAGCGCATCAAGGACCTGGCCAGGCACGTCGACGACTACCAGAACGGCAATGTGCGCATGGGCGAAGACCTGCATGAACTGCGGGCGATCGTCGCGCCCCTGCCGGACAAGCTCGCTCAGCTGGAACAACGGGACCCCTCAAGTCTGTCATTCGCCCAGGCGGCGCGACTGGTCGGGATGGGCGCCAGCGTCAACGAACTGACCCAGTCCTGCGGCCTGACCCAGGCGGAGGCGGAGTTGATGAGCAAGTTGCACAAGAACTGACAGCCTGTAGGAGCGAGCCTGCTCGCGATGGACGTTAACGATGACGCGGGCCTCCTGGAGAAACGCGGCGCTCATACCTCCATCGCGAGCAGGCTCGCTCCTACAATGGTTCTATGTCGGACACAGAACAAGTGTTCACAGAAGACCAAATGTGGGAGCGAGCCTGCTCGCGAAGGCGTCCTCGAATGCGCAGCAATCTTCCCCGCGATCCGACGCATTCCTCTCTATCCTCAGACCGGGATTACGCTTTCGTAGTCTCCTGCCTATAGCACTCTCAGATTCCACCGTCTTGTGATCGCAACCAGCGATCAGTAGTTTGACCTGCCCAAACATACACAGTGCCAGGAAGGCCTATGCTCGATATCTTGCGCGGTACACCGCTGTGGGTTTATGCGGTGTTTTTTATTCTGAGTTACTACGGCGTCAGCGCCTGTTTCAGAAGCCACGTATCGAAAAGGTCATTGCAGATATCACCTGTGATATTCGTGGCTTTGTCCCTCGCATCGCTCAATCCCTCCCAGGAAATTGCAATCCAGCTTTCAGCCTATTCGTTGGGATTACTGGCGGGGTGGTGGGTGGCACTGCGTTTTTTCTCCTACAGCAATGTGCAGCGCGAAGGGAACCATCTGGTACTGCCTGGCACGATCAAGGTGCTGATTGTGTATTGGGGCTTTTTTGCCTGGCGCTACTACGGCGGTTACCAGGCGGCCATGTACCCGGAGCTGGCCAATGAAATGTCGGCGGTCGCAGGGGCGGCACTGGGGGCTGGCCTTATCAACGGTTTGATTGTCGGTCGCAGTCTCAGGCTTTTGCGGTTTTTCAGGTTTGAAGGCGCCACGCAGGCGAGGAATGACGGATGACCACCATTGGAGTATTCGCAGCGATCTTTAACGAGCAGCACGAGATCTTGTGTGTGCAGCGTAACTACCCGCCCTACGGCTGGACGACTCCCGGCGGACGCCTTGAAAATGGGGAGTCACCGGAGGCGGCCGTCGTTCGTGAAGTGCTTGAGGAAACCGGTTACCACGTCACGGTTGAAAAATTGATCGGCCTGTACTCGGCGCCATTCAAAGATGATCTGGTCATTTCCTTCGCATGCTGCATTACCGGCCGTGAGCAGTGGCTGCCTGGTGAAGAGATCTCTGCGATGGGTTTTTTTTCCTTGAGTGATCTTCCCGGACCTATGAAAAACAATACCCGCATTCGTGTGCTGGACGCCTTTGAAGGCAAGTCAGGTACCTGGAGAAGCTTTACCGCGGCGGAACATGCATGAACATGTTGTGACGCAGGCTCGCTTGGCCTGCTGTCGGCAATGTTCTGCTCAGCCGGGACCCTCTACGCAATACCTCCAAGGCGAATGGAGATGGGTGCCAGGTCATCACCCCCACGTTCAGTGACATCCTCCTCCGCGATCCAATATCCACGCACACCCCCGTCTGCAACCTCAATGCATCCACTTTCATGAACAGGCGCTTCGTGATCGCGGGCAGGTTCGCACTCGGGATACGGCCTACGTGGTCCTGGGAATCGGACTACTTGATTTGAGGAATGCGCCGACTTGAGACGGCCGGCTTCGGTCAGTACCGTGCAGTTCCTTTATTTGCTCTCGTTTTTGGACTGATGTCCTGCCCATGTTCAAACACGGAAGTTCACCATGCGCCCCATCATCGTAATCGACGACCCGACCTCTGATGGAGGGTGGGTGTGTGAAGGATCGCCCTGGACGGATATCAACGGTCTCGCGGTTGCGAGAGTCGGAGATCGAGTCTTGTGCCCGCATGGGGAATGCATGATCGAAAGTGGTGATGAAACACTGCTGGTCGATGACAGGGCGGTTGCTCGTGACGGGGATCTGACTTCCTGCGGTGCAAGGCTGATAGCTACGCAAAAGGACACTGGCCTTCTCTAAGGAACAGAGATGGAATATCGAACAAGTCTCTACGATCGGATCTCCGAACGCCGGTTGGCGGCGCAGGAGGCGCAACGCCTGGCGGATGCGATATTTCCCGCGGGGGATTTCACCTCCAACTGCGTCAGCATTGCGCGGGCCTGGGTCTGGCTACCCTGCGGCGCCTATGACGCACCGTTACCGGTAAGCGAACTGGCAGGAATGCGTACCGACTTTTCTCACGACCCACGCCTGCTGGATGCCAGCGGACTGCGTCGGCCCATTTGCCGTCTCGCCACTCCCATCGAAGGATGGCCAGCAGTCGAGGCGCTTGGTCGCTCCAGCGAAATCCTGCAGGGTGCCCTGAAAAAATGGGCATCGGCATTCCGCGAATCAATCGACTGGTCGAACACCCAGGTCGTGTTGTTCGTTCCAGACGCTGTCGGCGCGATGGACTGGATTGATCGAGTCGTGAGCCTGTGGCCTCGTGAGCTGATGCCGCTACGTGGTTTTGACTTGCAGACCCAAGCCCCCGCGCAGTGGTTGCCCGAGGTCCTTGGTCACAGTGCCGGGCCGCAGTACCTGTTGTGCCTAAGTCTGGCCACATGGGTCTGCAAGGAGCAGGTGCCGTGTCTCGCACCTGATGAGATGGCCGGCGAAGCGGTCAGCGCGGTGTTGCTGCATCGCCAGCCGAAGCTTGCGGACCTGCGGACCAACAGCGCTCTGAAACTGTTTGCGCCGATCCAGCTGGATCACCCGCCTCGCACTGCACAGGCGCGTATCGACACGCAAACCCTCGAACGGTTGATGGCAAAACTGTGCGAGCTCACGGCCATCGATCCGGTGCGAGTCAGCGTGCTGATCGGAGAGGGCGCACTCGGTGACAACCGCCTCACTCAGCTCGGCGAATATGCCCGGAAATTCTTGTCTGGCCTGGACCTCGAGCGCCAGGTTCGCCTCAACACAATGGGGGCCCGGTTCGGGTCTGTGACCGGGCAATGGGTGCAAATCGGCCTCGCTTGGCTGACTGCAAGCGCTGAACCTGGCTGCGCCGTGTGGATATTGGATCGCACATTGTCCGACCAGACCCGGGGCTGGCTGATCGGCTGAAGCCTCATGGATTAGTGAAACAGGGAGTTTGAACGGTGAATTCAATTACAGACACCGCATTGGCTTCGTTTGTCCAGCCATTGAGCCAGGCCGGACGCTTGTTGCAACTGACCACGCCCCAAGGGCAGGAACTGTTCGCGTTGCGAGCCCATGCCCGGGAGAGGCTGGGCCGGGTGCCTCGCTACACGGTAGACGTGATCAACCAGGCGACGGTGTTCGACCCGGAACAGCTCATTGGTCAGGCGGTGCAACTGAGCATCAAGCTGGACGACGGTAGCTTGAGCCCCAGGCATGGCTGGGTGGAAAGCGTCCGCTACCTGGGAAGTGACGGTGGTCTGGACGACTGGCAACTGGTCTTCGCACCCTGGTTCAGTCTGCTGGAGTACCGTGTGGATTGCAGGATCTGGCAGGAGGTGAGTCTTCCCGACATCTTCGCCCAGGTCTTCCAGCACTACAGCCAGGCGCGTGGCGCGTACCGCTTCGAACTGTCACGGGAATATCCGCTGCTGTCCTACGTCACCCAGTTCAACGAGACCGATGCCCATTTCGTGCAGCGCTGGTGCGAACAGGAAGGTTTGTTCTGGTACGTGGAACATGCGCTTGACAGCCACTGCATCGTCTTCACCGACAGTGTCATTCTTTTGCCGACCTTGAACCCGCCAGCCTTGCGTTTTCATGCGCAACAGGCCGCTGACCAACAAGACAGCATTACCCAATGGAGCCCCGGGGCCCGATTGCTCAATGGCGTGGTGCAATCGAGCAGCAGCGACTACCTCTGTCATGCCCGATCACAAATCACCCGAACCCCGGCGCTGCCTGCATCCTCGGCGCCACCCGATCTCGAGCGTTATCAATACCGTGGGCAATATGCCTGGCAAAACCCGGATCGGGGCGACTGGCTGAGCCGTGTGCAGATTGAACAGGACGAATCGGCTGCCAGGCGCATCCATGGGCAAGGTGGCGTGCGCCAGATGCAACCGGGTCATGGTTTCGAGCTGACCCAACATCCATTGTATGAATTCAAGGCGCCCAAGGAACGCCAGTTCCTGATCATCGCGGTCGAGTTTTTTGTCCAGAGCAACCTGCCGGTCGGCACGCAGCGCGTCAGCCCGCCCGGTAGCCTGAAAGCGCTTTTCGAATCCGAGCAACGCCAGTCGATGCACCAAGTGGATAACGAAGGCTTTTACCTGAACCGCTTTGAGACCCAGCGGCTGGACATTGCTTATCGCAGCCCTTTTGCCCATGCCAAACCGGCCAACCCCGGCCCGCAGACCGCCGTCGTCGTGGCCCCGAGCGGCCGCGAGGTCTTTACCGACAAGCTCAACCGTATCTGCGTCCGTTTTCATTGGGACCGTCTGCTCAAGGATGGCGAACTGGGCTCATGCTGGCTGCGCATGATGCAGTCCAGCAGTGGTGAGGGTTGGGGCAGCGTGAACGTGCCGCGCTCGGGGGAGGAGGTCGTGGTGACGTTCCTCGACAACGACATCGACCGCCCCCTGGTGATGGGGCAGGTCTATGGCGGACACAAGCCCGCCTGGCACTCAAGCGGGTTGATGAGTGGTTACAAGAGCCAGGAGATCAAAGGACTTGGCTACAACCAGTGGGTGATGGACGACTCCACCGGCCAGGTACGCACCCAGATCCATAGCAGCCACGGCCACAGCCAGTTGAACCTCGGTTATCTGATCGACCAGCAAGGCAATCAGCGTGGCGCCCTGCGGGGCACAGGTTTTGAGTTGCGCACCGATGCCTACGGTGCCCTGCGCGCGCAGCAGGGTTTGTATCTCAGCACCTGGCCACGCACCAAAGCGCAAGGCGGCCAGGTCGATGTCGAGGAAGCCCGCACGCAACTGACAAACGCCCAGGAGCGGGTCAAGGCATTGTCCGAGGCCGCTCGCCAGCACAATGCCCTGCCGATGCAGGGAAGTGTCGACAGCCTCGATCAACTTGAAATCGATACCCGGCTGGACTATGGCAGTGAAGACAAGCACCTCACCAGCACTCAACGACAACCCCGCAATGGCGGCGACACCGATGCGGCGATCAGCAGTGGTGGCCGTGGCCGCACGGCCGGTTTTCACAAGCCGCTGTTGATTGCTTCAGCGCCTGCCGACATCGTCACCGCGACGCCGCAAAATACTCACGTTCATAGCGGCAAGCAGTTGACCTTGTCGAGCGGAGAGGACATCAACCTTGCCGGCGGCCAGTCATTGCTCGCCAGTGTTGCTCAAAGCATCAGCCTGTTCGCCAAGGCTGCGGGCGCCAGGCTGTTTGCGGCCAAAGGCAAGATCGAAATACAGGCGCAGAGCGATGCCATCGAGCTCACCGCCCAGGACAGCGTGCGTATCACCTCGACCGGGTGTTCCGTCGAAATTGCCGCTCAGGATGAAATCCTGCTGACCAGCGGTGGCGCCTATATCCGCATCAAGGACGGCAACATCGACATCCATGCGCCCGGCACCGTTGATGTAAGGGGCGTGAAAAAGACCTTCAAGGGCCCGGCACAACTCAACCGCGAAAACCCTGCGTGGCCAACGGGCTCGGTCAGGCAGACGCTGGCATTGGCGGTCGGGCAAACCACTGCCGCAGGTTTTCAGCCGTGGGCGGGCATGCCTTACACACTCTTTGCCGATGGGCTTCAGGTCGCAAAAGGTGTCATGGACGGCAGTGGCCGGATTGCCGTCGACCACCACGTCACCACCCGCCGTTATCACATCGAACTGGCCAACGGCATCAGCTACGAGGTGCCAGTGGGCGGCGATTACCTGGGAGAGCCGGGCAATGCCGAACGGGCCAACCAGGGTTTCCACCGTCATGAGCAGCAACCTCGACCCGGCGATACGCCGCCAGACAGCTCCAGCCGGTTCCGCCAGGCCTATGCCCAATTGAACACGCCAGAGTCGGAGGCTTGAAGATGACCCCACCCACGATCACCGTCCCGATCGCCACGAGCAAGACCACCTCCTGCCAGCTCAACCTGCCATGGTTCGTGCAGTGCACCGAATACGGCCCGGTACCCGCCACCTTCGAGCCGCTGGTGAACGGCGAGCGTGCCTTCGGCTCGGTTTATGACGCCATCGAGACCGCCAAAAGCAGCGTGGAAATCATCTGTTGGGGGTTTCAGCCCTCGATGTATTTCAAGCGCGGCAAAGCGAATTCGCTGTGCATCGGCGATCTGCTGATCAAGAAAGCCCATGAAGGCGTTCAAGTCCGAATCCTGTGTTGGTACGACACCTTGCGCCTCGCCCAGACTTCGGAAAACCCGACGCCCGGTGACAACGTCACCAACTGGCTCGGCAAGTACAAGCAGAACCGCAACGACGCACAAGTCGAATATGACAAGATGTGGTATCGCCAGATCCGCCTGGCCTATACGGGCGCCGAAACCGGCCCCATCGAGCTGGGCCAGCGTTTCTTTCGCTTGTTGCTATGGGGCAACGATCCCTCTCTGCGGATCAAGAACATCGAATTCGTCACTCGCGACTTCGGCTTGCTGGATCGTGCGGAAATTGCCTGGCGCCTGAAATGGAAGGCACTGGACAAGGATCGCGACACGACCAACAAAGTCATGAGTTCGGTGGCGATGGTTGCCGAGCCAAGCCACCACCAGAAAATGGTGCTGGTGGACTACGAGCAACCGGAGGTCGCCGTCGGGTTCGTGATGGGGCACAACACGCTGGATGCCTATTGGGACAATGATGATCACAGCCACGTGCGACATCACGGGCAGTTCGGACGCAACGGCGAAACGCCCCGGCAGGATATTTCCAGCCGCGTGAGCGGTCCGGTGCTTGAGTTCTTGAACGACAACTTCTGTGCCGCCTGGAAAAAAGAAACCCGCATCGACCTGCTCGGCCCGCGTAAACACCTCGCCAGTCAACTGCGCGTGCGCCCAGGCTATGGCCCTACCGTCATGGCGCAGATACTCAGGACCCAAAGCCAGGAACGCATCCGCGACATCGAGAAGGTCTACCTGAAGGCCGTCAACAACACGACCCGATTCATCTACATCGAGAACCAGTACTTTCGCTGGCCACCGCTGGCGGACAAGATCAAGAGCGTCGTGCAAAACCTTCTCAAAGGCGGGCGTGATCTTGAAAAGGACGGGCCGCTGTATCTGTTCGTCGTGACCAACTCCTCCACCGAGGCCATGGGCGATGGCTCGGTCAATACGTTCCGCATGTTGAAGCAACTGGGCCGCCCGGAGCTGATGCCGGGTGTCGCCAAGGCCGAACGGCGCGACGGTCTAGAGGCCGAACTTGCCCAAGCCAGACTGGCCGAGCGCCTGGCTTCCATCAATGCAGGCATTTTCAAGGATCAACGCGATACCGAGCATGACCAGGCGGCGGCTCGGTACTACGAAACCTTGAAAGACAAGCTGGAACGCGCACGCGCCAGGGTCGCGCAGCTTGAAAAAGAATTTCCCCAGCAAGACCAGGCCGTCATATCCCCCACGGAAATTCCCGGCCTGAAAGTGCACATTTGTACCCTGGTGGCCCCAGATTCCCCGCCGGAAAACTGGATGGATGTGTATGTGCACAGCAAGTTGATGATCGTCGATGACGTGTTCACCACGCTGGGTTCCGCGAATATCAATACCCGCAGTATGCAGGTGGATAGCGAGTTGAATATTTGTATTGAGGATCCTGCGGTGACAAGGCCGTTGAGAGAGCATTTGTTTGGGGTGCATACGGAGTGGAGGGCTGCCGGGGGTGAAATGTCTAAGATATATAGAGAGTGGCAAGACATTATTAGCCTAAATAGAAATGCTCGAACGAATAACTCTCAACGTGAAGTAACGAGCGAGCCGGCGTCTCCAGTTGCATCATTGATTGAGTTTATGCGAGAAAGTCCTGACAGAAAAAATTGGGACTAGTTTATGAATAAAATATGTCTCGCGTTTAGTGTGTGTTTGTTTGCTATGGCCTGTTCAAAGGTGGAGGAAAGTATGGTGGGTGCCTCGCAGGTAAATTTTGCTTACAGTAGATTGGAATTTAAGTGCGCATATGAGCGCGATTCGTTACCTTTACTTAACCAAGATGCAGACGTTTTCTATCGGTATGGCCTTTACCTGGAAAAGCGTAAAGGACAGAAAGATTACGATGAGATCGCCCGCTATTATCGTATTGCGGCAGCTCACGATCACTACAAGGCCGCGACCAATCTGCAGTTCCTGTTGTCAACCGGACAAGCCCGCTCTCCTGACGCCAGTAAAGAGGTCATCGATCTAGCCGAGTATTATATTGCTCAAGGCATTCCCGGGGCTTATTACGATATGGCGCATTACCTCGAGTTGGGTTATGGCGTCAAGCAGGATGTCGCCGCGTCCAAGGCGTACTTTCGTCGGGCGGCCGATTTGGGGAATCCGGACGCTCAGTATTACATAGGCAGACTTCTGTCCTATGTACCCAATACGGCAAAAATCATGCTGGCGATGTACGAATGTTCGATGGAGCAAGGCAACAGATTGGCGGGGAGAGAGTATGCAAGTTATTCGAAGGTCTCAGGTTTGTATCGAGAGTCCTTGGAAGGCTACCAACATGCGACTAGAAATGGTGACGCAAACAGTGCCGGAAATCTGGCGAGTGCCTTCGAAGGGCCTCCAGCCTCCGATCGGTTGTACTACCTGGCTGTTCAGCAAGATGACGAGCGCGCCGACCGATACAATAGAATCACCGACTTCCTGACGCGACACGAACACCTCGGAGCAAAAGTCCCCGATCTGGATGACATCGTCCCACTTCCACCTGCGACCCTCCCCGAGTGGGACGGTACCTTCCAATGGAAACGCGAGCGTGACTCGGCTGTCCCCATCATTCCATCAGCAGAACTGATCGAGAAACTCAGCGCCGAAAAGGGACTTGATCCCGCCACGGGCTTGCCGCTGCCAAAACCCACCAGGAATACCTGACCATTATCGCCGGGGGAGCGAGTTGGAGAGTTCGGAGGACGTGAATAGATGAGGGGATTCATTAATTATCGAGTGAAGTTATGCCGGAATATAATCGTGTGGGGGCGAGTAGGCCGCTGCTGGCATTGTTCAGCTTCTTGATGATCACGGCCTGCTCAAAAAAAGAAGAGCAGATGCCTGATGCCGCGTCGGTAGACTTTGCCTACAGTAGACTTGAGTTTAAGTGCGCATATGAGCGTGATTCGTTGCCTGTATTGAATCATGATGCGGACGTCCTATATCGGTATGGCCTTTACCTGGAAAAGCGTAAAGGGCAGAAGGATTACGACGAGATCGCCCGCTATTATCGTATCGCGGCTGCGCAGGATCATTACAAGGCCGCGACCAATCTGCAATTTCTACTGTCAACCGGACAAGCCCGCTCTTTTGACGCAGGTAAAGAGACCATCGATTTGGCCGAGTATTATATCAATAAAGGGATTCCCGGGGCTTATTACGATATGGCGCATTATCTGGAGTTGGGTTATGGCGTAAAACAGGATGTCGCCGCCTCAAGAGCCTACTTTCGGCGTGCAGCCGACTTGGGGAATCCGGAGGCCCAATACTACATAGGTAGGGTTCTGTCCTACGTGCCCAATACGGCCGATATCGTATTGGCAATGTACAAGTGTGCGATGGAGCAAGGTAATCGATTGGCAGCAAGGGACTACTCAAGTTACTCGCAAGACTCAGGGTTTTATCAAGAGGCTCTGCAAGGTTACCAGACAGCTACCCGAAATGGCGACGATCTGAGTGCATATAATCTCGCTAATGCATTCAAAGGACCGCCTGCTTCCAATGAACTAAACTATCTGGCTTTACAGCAAGATGACGAGCGCGCCGATCGATACTATAAAATCAGCGACTTCCTGATGCGACACGAACACATCGGCGCAAAAGTCCCCGATCTGGATGACATCGTCCCACTCCCACCTGCGACCCTCCCCGAGTGGGACGGTACCTTCCAATGGAAACACGAGCTTGACTCGGCTGTACCCATCGTTCCATCAGCAGAGCTGATCGAGAAACTCAGCGCCGAAAAGGGACTTGATCCCGCCACGGGCTTTCCGCTGCCAAAAACCGCCGGGAACCTCTAATCAATGCTGTTCCTGCAATAACTGCACGTGATGGTCGGCATGGGCTGACTGAGTCCGGCGGCTTGGTCCAGGCTTAGAGAACCTGTAGGAGCGAGCCTGCTCGCGATGGTCGTTAACGATGACGCGGGCTTCCTGGAGATACGCGGCGCTCATACGTGCATCGCGAGCAGGCTCGCTCCTACAGTGGTTCCATGTCGGTCACAGAATCACTGCAGATCACCTGTGGGCGAGCCTGCTCGCGATGGCGCCCTTGAAATCTCAGTAATCATCCCCGCTTTCGGTGACGTCCTTCTCCACCATCAGCGCATCCGGCCCCATCCCCGCCGGAAACTTCCCCTTCAAACTCCACGCAAACGCAATGATCTCGGCAATCGTCAGATAGAGCTCCTGCGGAATGCTGTCCCCCAGCTCCATCCTCGCCAGCAGTCTCACCAGTTCGGCGTTTTCGTAGATCGGTACCTCGCAGTCGCGGGCAATGCGCAGGATTTCTTCCGCCAGCGCTTCGTCGCCCTTGGCGGTGAGGGTGGGGGCGTGGGTGCCGTCGTATTTGAGGGCGATGGCTTGTCTTGGGGCGTTGGGGTTTTTCATGCGGTTTCGTCGACCCAGCGTTGTTCGAGGCGGGTTTGCGGGCCTTGGGGTGGTGTGCCGTGGTGGCAGTCCAGGTCGCCGACGTTCAGGCCGGCGGACAGCAGGCGGTCACGTAGCCTGGCGAGGTTGCTTTCGATCAGGTTGGCGGTGTACGGCCGTTCGGCCCAGAGCTGGCCGGACAGGCTGCCCTTGATCAGTTGTGCCTGAATTTGCAGCGGCCCCAAGGGCTCCATGGCGAAGGCCAGTTCCACACGCCACAGCTGTTGTTTGGGTTCGCGTTCTTCGCGACGTTCCTTCGGCGGGTCTTTTTCGGGTGATTCTTCACGCTGGAACTTGACCTGCAAGGGCACGATGTCCTGCATATTGCGCATAGGGATTTCCAGTTGCCAGGTGCTCATCAGCCGTCCGTCGGCAGTTACGCCGGTTTGTTCCAGGCTCGACAGCTGATGGCTTTGCAGGCGTGAAACCGCGGCGGCGGCCAGGCGCAGCAGGTGTTCGAGGTCTTTTTCACCGTCGGCGCCTTGCAACTGGCGCTCGGGCAGCGGGAAACCGGTCGGCGACGGCTTGGCACTGACCTGGCCGAGCATGCCCAGGGCATTGCGGACAAAATTCGGCATGGCTTGGGCCAGGGTATTGGCGGCGATGATCGCGCCGAGGCTGGTGTTGGTCGGCAAGCCCTGACTCAACTGGGCCACCAGTTTGAGCAGATCGCCTTTGATGTCCGGCGCGAGCGTCGGGTTTTGCCCGGTCAGCAGTTTGCTTTCGAGGAACGCACCACTGCTGGCCAGGGCCTGGGCCAGGCCCTTGGGGGTGCTCAACTGTTGAACATCCGGCAAGCCGGCGAGCAACCGGGCAGCGGCGCTGCGCAATTCAACGGATGTCTGGTCCGAGGGCGCAAGGTTTTGCAGGAGCTTGAGCAAGCCGTCCAGCGATCCCTGGCGGCTTTGCTGGTCGACCAGTTGCCGGGTCACCTCCAGTTGTTCCTGTCGGCTGCTCAGTGGCACGAACTTCACGGTCTGGGCGTCCTGCACCTGCGCGCTCAACAAGGTGCCAATGCGCAAGGGCTGCGGGCTGTCGATGCTCAGGGTGCTGCCGCTCAGTGCGGTGTTGAGCAGGCCCACCATCGAGCGAAACACCATGGGCTGGCCGGGCACCTGGGGCAGCACTTGCGAGGTCAGCACTTTGCCCTGCAGCAGAGTGCCGACGGGCAGTTGCGCGGTGTCGAGGCGGGTGAGGGTGGCGATGCTGGAGGCAATGGCTTGTTGCACCGTCACGGCCAGGTTGCCGGCCGAGGGCTGGGTGACGACCAGCGTGGTGCCCTGGGCCAGCGGCTGATTGCTGGTGGTCTGGACTGTGGTCTGGCGGCCGCTGTCGAGGGTGACCTTGAGTAGCATCTGGAAAGTCTGGTCCGCCTGCTTGAGCGACAACACTTCGGCCTGGGCGGTTTGACCGACGCTGATCAGCCCCTCCACCGGGGTCAGCAATTTGAGCAGCTCGCCGCTGACCACCTGCGGGCGGGAAGTCGCCGGGAGGGTTTGCGGTAGCGGGAGGATGTTCATTTCGCCTGTCATACGCGGTCACAACCTGAGGAAAATGCACTCTTTAGAGTAAGGCATGGCATGTATAATGCCGCGCCGTTGTATCCAAAAATGGCGAAAACTTTGCAATTGTTTGACGCAGCTCTCTAGAACAAGACGTCATTGCATCTATGCTGCGTCTCTTTAACGGCCGCGCCAGAGCCGACTTGAACCGTATAAGGCCCGTGATCCCTTGACCAGTCCTGTCCTGCAAACCGTTGCCCTTGCCTGCGAGCGAGACCTTCGGCTGCTCTTCGAAAATCTCGATTTGAGACTGGCCAGTGGCGAAATGATGCAAATCAGCGGCCCCAACGGCAGCGGCAAGACCAGCCTGTTGCGCCTGCTCTCGGGGCTGATGCAGCCGACCGCCGGCCAGGTGTTGCTCAACGGTCAGCCGCTGAACGAACAACGCGGTGAGCTGGCGCGCAACCTGCTGTGGATCGGCCACGCCGCCGGGATCAAGGATTTGCTGACGCCGGAAGAGAACCTGAGCTGGCTGTGCGCCTTGCATCATCCGGCGACCCACGAGGCGATCTGGCAGGCACTGGCCGCGGTTGGCCTGCGTGGATTCGAGGATGTGCCTTGTCACACCCTGTCTGCCGGTCAACAGCGCCGCGTCGCCTTGGCGCGCCTGTATCTGGACAGCCCGCCGCTGTGGATCCTCGATGAACCCTTTACCGCCCTCGACAAGCAGGGCGTGGCGCAACTCGAAGAACACCTGGCCGGCCACTGCGAGCGCGGCGGCATGGTGGTGTTGACCACCCACCATACGCTGAGCCGGATGCCGGCCGGTTATCGCGATATCGATCTGGGGAGCTGGGCCGTATGAGTGTTTTCGGCCTGTTGGTCGCCCGTGAGGCTCGTCTGCTGTTCCGCCGTCCTGCGGAACTGGCCAATCCGCTGGTGTTCTTTGCCATCGTCGTTTCCCTGTTCCCGTTGGCGGTCGGTCCTGAGTCTCAATTGTTGCAAACCTTGTCTCCGGGGCTGGTCTGGGTCGCGGCACTTTTATCGGTCCTGCTCTCGCTGGACGGGCTTTTCCGCAGTGATTTCGAGGATGGATCCCTCGAACAGTGGGTCCTTTCGCCGCACCCCCTGGCTCTTCTGGTTTTGGCCAAGGTGCTGGCACACTGGGCTTTTTCCGGCCTGGCACTGGTTTTGCTCGCGCCCTTGCTGGCGCTGATGCTCGGTTTGCCTGCCGCCTGTCTGCCGGTGTTGCTGCTTTCGTTGCTGCTCGGTACACCGGTACTGAGCCTGCTCGGTGCGGTGGGCGCGGCGCTGACGGTGGGCTTGAAGCGCGGCGGCCTGTTGCTGGCACTGCTGATTTTGCCGCTGTACATCCCGGTGTTGATCCTTGGCAGTGGCGCCTTGCAGGCGGCCTTGCAGGGGATGCCGGCGACCGGTTATCTCCTGTGGCTTGGCAGCCTGACCGCCCTGGCGATAACCCTGACACCTTTTGCAATAGCTGCTGGCCTGAAGATCAGCGTCGGCGAATAATGAGGTCTGGTTAAAAAACAACCAGCAAAGACCCTGGCTCTTCACAGTAAAGAGCAACCGTGATGGAAACAGTATGAACTGGACGTGGTTTCACAAGCTCGGCTCGCCCAAATGGTTTTACGGCATCAGCGGCAAACTGCTGCCCTGGCTGAGCGTCGCGGCGTTGCTGCTGATCAGCGTTGGCGTGGTCTGGGGCCTGGCCTTCGCGCCGCCGGACTACCAGCAGGGCAACAGCTTCCGCATCATCTATATCCACGTCCCGGCCGCCATGCTGGCGCAGTCCATCTACGTGATGCTGGCGGTGTGCGGTATCGTCGGCCTTGTATGGAAAATGAAACTGGCCGACGTCGCCCTGCAATGCGCGGCGCCCATCGGTGCCTGGATGACCGCCGTGGCGCTGGTCACCGGGGCGATCTGGGGCAAACCGACCTGGGGCTCGTGGTGGGTCTGGGATGCACGCCTGACGTCCATGCTTATCCTGCTGTTCCTGTACTTCGGTCTCATTGCATTGGGCAATGCGATCAGCAATCGTGACAGCGCGGCCAAGGCCTGTGCGGTGCTGGCGATCGTCGGCGTGATCAATATCCCGATCATCAAATACTCGGTGGAGTGGTGGAACACCCTGCACCAGGGCGCAACCTTCACCCTCACCGAAAAACCGGCGATGCCGGTCGAGATGTGGCTGCCGTTGCTGCTGACGGCGCTGGGTTTCTACTGTTTCTTCGGCGCGGTGCTGCTGCTGCGCATGCGTCTTGAAGTGCTCAAGCGCGAAGCCCGGGCCAGTTGGGTCAAAGCCGAAGTGGAAAACAGCCTGGAGGTCGCTCGATGAGTTTTGCTTCATTCGGCGACTTCATCGCCATGGGCCATCATGGCCTGTATGTCTGGTCAGCCTATGGCATCTGCCTGGCGGTACTGACCCTCAACGTGGCGGCGCCGATCCTGGCCCGCAAGCGGTATCTGCAACAAGAGGCGCGTCGTCTGCGCCGGGAGAACGGCAAGTGAATCCGCTGCGCAAAAAGCGTCTTATCATCATTCTCGCGATCCTGGTCGGGGTCGGCGCTGCCGTCGGCCTGGCCCTGAGCGCCCTGCAGCAGAACATCAACCTGTTTTACACACCGACCCAGATTGCCAACGGCGAAGCCCCGCGGGACACGCGTATCCGTGCCGGCGGCATGGTCGAGGCCGGTTCCTTGCAGCGCTCCGGCGACTCGCTGGACGTGAAGTTTGTCGTCACCGACTTCAACAAGTCCGTGACCATCACGTATCGCGGCATCCTCCCGGACCTGTTCCGCGAAGGGCAGGGCATCGTCGCTTTGGGCAAGCTCAACGCCGATGGCGTGGTGGTGGCCGATGAAGTGCTGGCCAAGCACGACGAGAAGTACATGCCGCCGGAAGTGACCAAGGCCCTGAAAGACAGCGGCCAGTCGGCACCCACTCCCGCGAAAGAGGGCTAACTGATGACAGCTGGAATCTTCATTCCCGAGTTGGGCCACCTGGCCATGATCCTGGCGCTGTGTTTCGCGCTGGTTCAGGCCGTGGTGCCATTGGTCGGTGCCTGGCGTGGTGACCGCTTCTGGATGAGCCTGGCCCAGCCGGCCGCGTGGGGGCAGTTCGCGTTTTTACTGTTCGCCTTCGGTTGCCTGACCTACGCCTTCATGGTCGATGACTTCTCCGTGGCTTATGTGGCCAACAACTCCAACAGCGCCTTGCCGTGGTACTACAAGTTCAGCGCCGTGTGGGGTGCCCACGAAGGTTCCCTGCTGTTGTGGGCCTTGATTCTCGGCGGCTGGACCTTCGCGGTATCGGTGTTTTCCCGGCAGTTGCCGCAGGTCATGCTGGCCCGCGTGCTGGCGGTGATGGGCATGATCAGCACCGGATTCATGCTGTTCCTGATCATGACCTCCAACCCGTTCAAACGCATCCTGCCGCAAACGCCCACCGACGGTGCCGACCTCAATCCACTGTTGCAAGACATCGGCCTGATCGTTCACCCGCCGATGCTGTACATGGGCTACGTCGGTTTCTCGGTGGCTTTCGCCTTCGCTATCGCCGCGCTGATGGGCGGTCGCCTGGATGCCGCGTGGGCGCGCTGGTCGCGTCCGTGGACCATCGTGGCCTGGGCGTTCCTCGGCATCGGTATCACTCTCGGTTCGTGGTGGGCTTACTACGAACTCGGCTGGGGCGGCTGGTGGTTCTGGGACCCGGTGGAAAACGCCTCGTTCATGCCATGGCTGGTGGGCACCGCACTGATTCACTCGTTGGCGGTCACGGAAAAACGTGGCGTGTTCAAGAGCTGGACCGTGTTGCTGGCCATCGCCGCCTTCTCCTTGAGTCTGCTGGGCACTTTCCTCGTGCGTTCCGGCGTGCTGACCTCGGTGCACGCCTTTGCGTCCGATCCGGAGCGCGGGGTGTTCATCCTGATTTTCCTGCTGTTCGTGGTCGGTGGTTCGCTGACCCTGTTCGCCCTGCGCGCGCCGGTGGTCAAGAGCCAGGTGGGCTTCAACCTCTGGTCCCGGGAAACGCTGTTGCTGGGCAACAACCTGGTGCTGGTGGTGGCGGCTTCGATGATCCTGCTCGGCACCCTGTATCCGCTGATTCTCGACGCCATGACCGGCGCCAAGCTGTCCGTCGGCCCGCCGTACTTCAATGCGCTGTTCATTCCGTTGATGGCGTTGCTGATGGTGGTGATGGCGGTCGGCGTGATCGTGCGCTGGAAAGACACCCCGGTGAAATGGCTGGTGAGCATGCTGACCCCGGTCCTGCTCGGCAGCGCCGCGCTGGCAGTCGTGGCCGGCGTCGCCTATGGCGATTTCAACTGGGCCGTGCTCGCGACCTTCATGCTCGCCGCCTGGGTATTGCTGGCCGGCGTGCGTGACATCTTCGACAAGACCCGGCACAAGGGCCTGATCAAAGGCCTGCCAACCCTGACCCGCAGCTACTGGGGCATGCAGGTCGCGCACCTGGGCATTGCCGTGTGTGCGCTGGGTGTCGTGCTGTCGAGCCAGAACAGTGCCGAGCGCGACCTGCGCCTGGCGCCGGGCGAATCCATGGACCTGGGCGGCTATCAGTTCGTCTTCGAAGGCGCCAAACACTTCGAAGGCCCGAACTTCACTTCCGACAAAGGCACCGTGCGGGTGATCCGCAACGGCAAGGAAATCAGCGTGCTGCACCCGGAAAAACGCCTGTACACCGTGCAGAACTCGGTGATGACCGAAGCGGGCATCGATGCCGGTTTCACCCGCGACCTCTATGTCGCCCTCGGTGAACCGCTGGGCAACGGCGCCTGGGCTGTGCGCGTGCATGTCAAACCGTTCGTGCGCTGGATCTGGTTCGGCGGTCTGTTGACAGGCGCAGGCGGGCTGCTGGCGGCGCTGGATCGGCGTTATCGGGTCAAGGTCAAAAGCCGCGTGCGCGAAGCGCTGGGCATGTCGGGAGCCACTGCATGAAGCGTTGGTTGATGTTGTTGCCACTGGCGATTTTTCTGGTGGTCGCTGTATTCCTTTACCGTGGGTTGTACCTGGATCCGGCCGAGCTGCCTTCGGCCATGATCAACAAACCGTTCCCGGAGTTTTCCCTGCCGTCGGTGCAGGGCGACAAGACCCTGACCCGCGCTGACATTCTGGGCAAACCGGCGTTGGTCAACGTCTGGGGCACCTGGTGCATTTCCTGCCGGGTCGAGCACCCGGTGTTGAACAAACTGGCCCAGCAGGGCGTGGTGATCTATGGCATCAACTACAAGGACGTCAACGCCGATGCCTTGAAGTGGCTGAAGGACTTCCACAACCCCTATGCACTGGACATTCGTGACGACGACGGCTCGCTGGGCCTGAACCTCGGCGTGTACGGCGCACCGGAAACCTTCTTCATCGACGCCAAGGGCATCATCCGCGACAAGTTCGTCGGCGTGATCGACGAGCAGGTCTGGCGCGAAAAACTGGCGGGCAAGTACCAGGCGCTGGTTGACGAGGCCAAGCCATGAAGCGCTGGATCGCTGCCGTTGCCTTGGGCTTGAGCCTGGCGGGCGTGGCCCACGCGGCCATCGACACCTACGAGTTCGCCAAGGAAGAAGATCGCGAGCGTTTCCGCGAGCTGACCAAGGAGCTGCGTTGCCCCAAGTGCCAGAATCAGGACATCGCCGATTCCAACGCACCGATTGCCGCCGACCTGCGCAAAGAGATTTTCCGCATGCTCGGCGAAGGCAAGGACAACCAGCAGATCATCGACTTCATGGTCGACCGTTATGGTGATTTCGTCCGCTACAAGCCTGCGCTGAACGCCAAGACCGCCTTGCTCTGGTTCGGCCCCGCCGGCCTGCTGCTGGGCGGTGTCGTGATCATCGCGGTGATCGTCCGCCGTCGTCGCGTGCAACGCGCCGGCACCCCGGGCTCGCTGTCTGCCGAGGAGCGCTCGCGCCTCGACCACCTGTTGGATAAAACCAAGAATGATTGATTTCTGGCTCGCTGCAGGTCTGCTGCTTCTCGTTGCCCTGAGTTTTCTGTTGATCCCGGTGCTGCGCAGCCGTCGCGCCCAGCGTGAAGAGGATCGTACCGCCCTGAACGTCGCGCTTTATCAGGAGCGCGTGGCTGAGTTGCAGACTCAGCAGGAAGAGGGTGTGCTCGATGCGGCGCAAATGGACGCCGGTCGCGCCGAAGCTGCCCGTGAGTTGCTGGCGGACACCGAAGGCGCTGAAGCGCCACGGGTGTCGCGTCTGGGCAAACCCTTGCCGTTGCTGGCAGCCATTCTGGTGCCGGTGCTGGGCTTGGGCCTTTATCTGCATTTCGGTGCCAGCGACAAGGTCGAACTGACCCGTGAATTCTCCCAAGCCCCCCAGTCGATGGAAGAGATGACCCAGCGCCTGGAGCGCGCGGTCGCTGCTCAGCCGGATTCCGCTGAAGGCATGTACTTCCTCGGTCGCACCTACATGGCTCAGGATCGTCCGGCGGACGCGGCGAAGATGTTCGAACGCACGGTGAACCTGGCCGGTCGTCAGCCCGAGTTGCTCGGTCAATGGGCCCAGGCCCAGTACTTTGCCGATGGCAAGAAGTGGTCGGACAAGGTCCAGGCCCTGACCGACGAAGCGCTCAAGGCCGATCCGAAAGAAGTCACCAGCCTTGGCCTGCTGGGCATTGCCGCGTTTGAAAGTGAGCGTTATCAGGACGCCATCGATTACTGGAATCGCCTGTTGGCGCAATTGCCGCCGCAAGACCCGTCCCGCGAGGCGCTGCAAGGCGGGATTACCCGGGCCACGGAGAAACTGGTGGCCAGTGGCGGCAAGGTTGCGCAAGCACCGACGGCCAAGGCGGCGTTGCTCAAGGTCAGTGTCGATCTGGCCTCGGACCTTAAATCCAAGGTCCAGCCTGGCGACAGCGTGTTCATTTTCGCCCGTGCGATCTCCGGTCCTCCGGCCCCGCTGGCGGTCAAGCGCATGACCGTGGCCGACCTGCCGGTGACCGTCGAACTGGGCGATGCCGACGCAATGATGCCGCAATTGAAACTGTCGAACTTCCCTGAAGTCCAACTGGTTGCGCGCATTTCCCGTGCCGGCAAACCGACCGCAGGAGAATGGATCGGTCGCAGCAAGCCCCTGGCCAGCAGCACCACCGCGCCGCAAACATTGACCATCGATAGTCCGGACAAATAACAGGAAAACGCAATCATGACCGCATTCGCTCGTATCACCCTGCTCAGCGTCGTCATGGGGTTAAGCGCTTGTGCGGTCCAGCCACCAACGGAACATCAGGCACCAGCACCGTTCCCGCCGTCGCAGCCGAGCCCCACGCCATCGACGTCGCCTGTACCGAGCAAGCCGACCATTCCGGCCAAACCCTCAAAGCCCTTGCCACGCACCTCTGCCAGCTTCGCGCCGCCACCAGGGGGCAATAGCCATTGGGATCCGAAGCTTGGGGTGTATGTGCTGGATGACCAGCCCAATACCTTTTATCGCCAGCGTACCTATTACCGCTGGGATAACGGCTGGAGCCGGTCGATCAGTCCGAACGGGCCGTGGGAAGATACTGACATCCACGGTGTACCGGGTGGCCTGGGGCGGCAATTCGGGCAGTAGCGCAAAAAAAGGCGACCTTCGGGGGCGCCTTTTTTGTGGGCGTTGAAGTTGTGCTTTCACGGCAGGAGTATGTTGATGGGCGCACCGAACATCGTGCACGGCCGGTCGCACTCGGGTAACGTGGCCGCCGCAGAGCTGGCCGCCGGGCTGGACGATCGTGGCGAGATTGCGACGGGCCTGCGGGCCGAACTGCTGCGGGCACGGACGGTTTACCGGTGGTCCAAGTGGTGACAAGCGAAGAGGGTGTTTTGATGGCGGGCAGGTTGATCTATCTCATCGGGCCTTCAGGTTCGGGCAAGGACAGCCTGCTGGATGCCGCGCGAACGCGGTTGGCCGAACACGGCTGCCGTATCGTGCGCCGGATCATTACCCGCTCGGCCGAAGCCGTGGGCGAGGCGGCGCTGGGCGTCAGTGCCCGGCAATTCGCCGACATGGAAGCCCGGGACGCGTTTGCCCTGAGCTGGCACGCCAATGGGTTGTCCTATGGCATCCCACGGGAAATCGACGATTGGCTGGCCGCTGGCCAGAACGTACTGGTCAATGGCTCGCGGGGGCATTTGCAGAATACGCAGCTGCGCTATCCGGATGTGTTGGTGCTGTTGCTGAGCGTGGACCAGGCGGTGCTGCGTCAACGACTGCTCAAGCGCGGGCGTGAATCGGTTAGCGAGATCGATCAGCGCCTGGCACGCAATGCCCGATTCAACGAGCAGCTGCTGGCGGAAGATTCTGCCGTGCACCTGCTCGACAACTCCGGGCCACTGGAGCTTACGGTCGAACGCTTGCTGGCCTGCATTGACGAGCAAGCTCCACGCGCCTGACGTTGCCGGGCACCGGTGATGCCCGGCAAGTGCCAGCCTGCGATCTGTTGATTTTGATTCAACGGTTTTTACCCCGCCCACCCCTTCAAGTCTAAACATACAAGCGAGCTTGCTCGCGATGACGGCAGTACCTTCACCATTGATGTGGCTGACAGTCCGCTATCGCGAGCAAGCTCGCTCCCTCAGTGGATGGGTGTTGGTAAGTTAGAAAGCAGCCTTGCCCACAGAAGCACCACCATCGACAAACAGCATCTGCCCGGTGATGAACCCGCTCTGTTCCGACAGCAGAAACGTAATTGCGGAGGCGATTTCCTGTGGTTGTCCCAGGCGGCCCATCGGCACGTTGGCCAGATACCGCGCTTTTAGCGATTTACGCCGTCGCCAACGAACCCTTCTGCGAAACACTCAAGAACCGCAACAATGCCAGCAGCGGAAACGCGCTGCCGACGATCACGATCCACAACCAGCCGCCGTGTTCGTACACCGCGCTGGCCACCGAAGAGCCGAAGGCGCCGCCGATGAAGATGCTGGTCATGTACAGCGCATTCAGGCGGCTGCGGCTTTTGCCGTCGAGGGCGTAGACCGCACGCTGGCCCAGGACCATGTTCATCTGCACGCAGAAGTCGAGCACCACGCCGGTCACCGCCAGGCCGATGACGCTGTAGGCCGGATGGATAAACGCCGGCATAAAACTCAGGCTGGCGAACAGCAGGGCCAGCAACGAGGCGATGCGGGTGTGACCGGCATCGGCCAGGCGCCCGGCGATCGGGGCGGCAATGGCGCCGATGGCGCCGACCAGCGCGAAAATCGCGATCTCGCTTTGCGACAAGCCATGGTTGCGCGCCAGCTCCAGTGGTACGGCGGTCCAGAACAGGCTGAAGGTGGCAAACATGCAGCCCTGGTAAAACGCCCGCTGGCGCAGCACCGGTTGTTTGCGCAACAGCGTCCACAGCGAGCCCAGCAATTGGCCATAGGACGCACTGTGATCAGGTTCACGCTTGGGAATGGTCACGGCCAGCACGATGCTGATGGCCGCCATGAACACCGCGGCAATCATGAACATCGCCCGCCAGCCGAAGTGGTCGGCTACCACGCTGGACACCGGCCGGGCCAGCAGAATGCCGAGCAGCAAACCGCCCATGATCCCGCCCACCACACGGCCACGGGTTTCTTCCGGCGCCAGGTGCGCGGCCAACGGAATCAGGATCTGCACCGAAACCGAACTGAACCCCACCAACAGCGAAATCAGCAAAAACACGTTCGGCTGATCGGTGAACGCCGCGCCCAGCAGACTGACAATCGCCACCAGCGTGGTGATGATCATCAACCGACGGTTCTCCAGCAGATCCCCCAGCGGCACCAGGAAAAACAGCCCCAGCGCATAGCCGATCTGGGTCAGGGAGACGATCAGGCTGGCCATGGTGTTGGTCAGGCCGATGTCCGGGGCGATCAGGCCGATGATCGGTTGCGCGTAGTAAATGTTGGCGACAATCGCGCCGCAGCAGAAGGCGAACAGCAGCACCATCCCTGGGGTCATTGTCGCAGTGCCGTGGGGCACCTGGGGCACCTGGGGCACCTGGGTCGCTGGGTTCATAACGGGTCTCGCTGTACGGAAAGGAATGCGCGCAGGCTAATGGGCTGACTGAAACGGCGGAAGTGGGATTGGAGTGATAGCAGTCATTCCATTGCGGAATGACTGACGAACGCATTTATCGTCCGCCGAATGGCCTTGCGTCAGAACATCGAGGGTCAATGATACATTCACGTACAACTTGTTCGATAGCGTGCTTATGTTCTCACTCCACATCTCGTCCGCGAAGGGCCACGCCATGAGTGTGAAGTTCCGCCGCTGGAGTCAGCACGTGGCAACCGGCCATCCGAAGAAAAACCCGCAGGGCCCCGGCAGCCCCTTCGAGCCGGAGGTTATGCCTTGGTGGTGCGTGAAAGCCCAGCCGATGTTTTCTGCGGCAACCTGAACTGAAATGGCGCAAAAGCACCTGTAGGAGCGAGCCTGCTCGCGAAAATCGTGAACGATAACGTGTAAAACCAGATGTCCAGCGGCGTTCCTGGTTTTTTCGCGAGCAGGTTCGCTCCTACAGTAGGTGGGTGTTGTACCCATAAAGAAGGCGACCTCTCCAAGTCGCCTTTTTTGTGGCTGCGCGATTACTGACCGCTGTAAATCTGGTCGAAAACCCCGCCATCATTGAAGTGGGTCTTCTGCACGGTGCGCCAGTCGCCGAAGGTTTTCTCGACGGACAGGAAGTCCACTTTCGGGAAACGGTCGGTGTACTTGGCCAGCACAGCCGGGTCACGCGGACGCAGGTAGTTCGCCGCGGCAATTTCCTGGCCTTGCGGCGACCACAGGTACTTCAGGTATTCCTCGGCCGCCGCGCGGGTGCCTTTCTTGTCGACGGTCTTGTCGACCACCGACACCGGTGGCTCGGCTTCGGCGGAAACGCTTGGGTAGATGACTTCGAACTGATCACGGCCGAACTCGCGGGCAATCATTTCCGCTTCGTTTTCGAAGGTCACCAGCACGTCGCCGATCTGGTTGGTCATGAAGGTGGTGGTGGCGGCACGGCCGCCGGTGTCGAGTACCGGCGCTTGCTTGAACAGTTTGCCGACGAAGTCTTTGGCCTTGTTCTCGTTGCCGCCGTTTTTCAACACGTAGCCCCAGGCCGAGAGGTAGGTGTAGCGACCGTTACCGGAGGTTTTCGGGTTCGGGACGATGACTTGAACGCCGTCCTTGAGCAGGTCCGGCCAGTCTTTCAGGGCTTTCGGGTTGCCCTTGCGCACGATGAACACGGTGGCGGAGGTGAACGGCGCGCTGTTGTTGGGCAGGCGCGTGACCCAGTTGTCCGGAACCAGTTTGCCGTTGTCCGCCAGGGCGTTGATGTCGGTGGCCATGTTCATGGTGATGACATCGGCCGGCAGGCCGTCGATGACCGAACGTGCCTGTTTGCTGGAGCCGCCAAAGGACATCTGCAGGACGATGTTTTCGTTATGTTCGGCTTGCCAGTGTTTCTGGAACGCAGTGTTGTAGTCCTTGTAGAAATCTCGCATCACGTCGTAGGAAACGTTGAGCAGGGTCGGTGCGGCCTGGGCGATGTTGCCCAGGGCCAGGCCAGCGGCGAGAAGCGAGGCGCCAAAGAGTTTTTTCACTGCGAATTCCTTGTTCTATTAAAAGTGGGGCAATTTGCCAGCGACTATAACTGGGCTCGTTTAGTCCCTTAAAGATTAAAAAGCTCTTTGCTTATTCCAGTTTTTTGAACAATGCATTGCCACAACGGGAGCAGAACGACGCCTCCGGTTCATGGCTGTCCTTGGCACACACCGGGCAGTCGCGATGCAACTGGCCGCCACGCATGGCTGTGGCCAGTTCGGCGGTGAAAATCCCGGTGGGCACGGCGATGATCGAGTAACCGGTGATCATCACCATCGACGAGATGACCTGGCCCAGTGCGGTCTTGGGCACGATGTCGCCGTAACCGACGGTGGTGAGAGTGACGATAGCCCAGTAAATGCCCTTGGGAATGCTGGTGAAGCCATGTTGCGGGCCTTCGACCACATACATCAGGGTGCCGAACACGATGACCAGGGTGCAGACGCTGAGCAGGAACACGAGGATTTTCTGCTTGCTGCCGCGCAAGGCATCGAGCAGGTAATGGGCTTGCTTGAGGTACGGGCCGAGCTTGAGCACGCGGAAGATCCGCAGCATCCGGATTACCCGGATGATCAGCAGGTACTGGGCATCGCTGTAGTACAGCGCGAGGATGCCGGGCACGATGGCCAGCAGGTCCACCAGCCCATAGAAACTGAAGGCATAGCGCAGGGGCTTGGGCGAGCAGTACAGGCGCAGGATGTACTCGCCGAGGAAGATCACCGTGAAGCCCCACTCGATGTACGCCAGCAGGCTGGCGTAGTTCTGGTGGACGTCATCGATGCTGTCCAGGATCACCACCACCAGGCTGGCGAGGATGATCAGCAGCAAGGTGGAGTCGAAGCGTCGACCGGCAACGGTGTCGGTCTGAAAAATAATCACGTACAGGCGATTACGCCACGTGTCGTTGCTGTTCATGTACATCGCCTTGGCCGCAAATCAGCGCAGCCTAGGTTGATTCTCCCCGGGAGCGCAAGGCGCGCTTTCGACGGTGGCCTTGCCGAGCATTTGAATAACGCAGCGGATCAGCCAGCCGGCAAGAATGAACGGCGCGGTCAGCGTGGGCAGACCGATGGCGGCAAACACGGGAGTCAGCAACAGCGCCAGGCCGATGCCAACCAGTGGCAGCCACGGGTGGCGACGCTGCGAGCTGAAGGCGAGGGCGGCCAGCACGGCGTTATAGCCACCGAGGCCGAGCAGTGCGGTATAGAAGTCGTGGTGCAACAGGCTCCAGCCCATGCCCGCGACAGACGCCAGTAACGCCCAGCAGAAGGCGCGGCGATCAGCGATCAGCAAACCGGCGGCAATCATCGCACCGGCCAGCGGATGACCGAGGAACATCACCTGACCAATGCCTTTGAGGGGGGCGACGAGCGTGTTCAGGGTGCTGACTTCGATCAAGTGCGGCTCAGTCGAGGGCGTGGCGAAGCACAGCAGCAGCCAGCCCAGTCCGACGAAGGGCGCGGTGTAGGCCGGCAGGCATTGGCTGAACCGGACGCGCTTGAGCCACTGCTGGGTGACCATCGCGCTCAGGCCTCCGGCGGCCAGAATCAGTGGCGGCATCATCGCCGACCAGGGGAAATACAGGCTCAGTAACAGTCCGAGCAGCACGCCGTTGTAGCTGAACAACCCGGCCTGACGATCAGCCTTGGCATAGTTGCGGCGTTGCGCGGTGAGCAGCCCGGCGACACCACCGAGCAAGGCGCCGCCGAGCAGGGCGGGCGCGGTGAACAGGATGGCCAGGACGCACAGCAGGCCGCACAACGGATTGCGCTGGAGAAAGATCTGGCTGAAGCCATTGAGCAAGGCTTCGGCCCAATCGGGGCAGTGGGTGTTGAAATGGTTGGCAGGCATGGCAGTTCTGAAAGGTCAGTGAAACCGAGTTGGTCGAGCGCGACCCCGGCTGATCGCCAGCAGGCTGGCTCCCACACTGAATCTCTGTTCAGTCTTGATTGCGTGATCGACACAAAACCAAAGTGGGAGCCAGCCTGCTCGCGATGAGGCCGGTACAGGCGCTAGATCAATGTCTCGATACGCAAAGAGTTAGTCGACCCCGGCTGCCCAAAGGGCACACCGGCGGTGATCAACAGCGTGTCGCCGCGCTGAGCCATGCCTTGTGCCTGGGCGATCTCTAGCGCCGTGGAGCAGACTTCATCGACCTGACGCAGGCGGTCGTTGACCACCGAGTGCACCCCCCACGCCACGCTCAGGCGACGGGCGGTTTGCAGGTTCGGTGTCAGGTTGAGGATCGGCACCGTCGGCCGCTCCCGCGCCGCGCGCAGGCTCGATGCGCCAGATTCGCTGTAGTTCACCAGCACCGCCACCGGCAGCACGTTGCTGATGCGGCGAATGGCGCAGCTGATCGCGTCGGAAACAGTCGCCTCGGCTTTCGGTCGGCTGACGTCGAGTTGAGTCTGATAGTCCGGACCGTTTTCCACCTGGCGGATGATCTTGCTCATCATCTGCACGGCTTCGAGCGGGTATTCGCCGGAGGCGGTTTCCGCCGACAGCATCACCGCGTCCGCACCTTCGGCCACGGCATTGGCCACATCGGTGACCTCGGCGCGGGTTGGCGCCGGTGAGAAGCGCATCGACTCCAGCATCTGCGTCGCCACCACCACCGGTTTGCCGAGCTGGCGGCAGGTGCTGATGATGTTCTTCTGGATCTGCGGCACGCTTTCGGCCGGCACTTCCACGCCCAGGTCACCACGGGCGACCATGATCGCGTCGCTCAATTCGGCGATCTCGCGCAGTTGTTCGACGGCCGAGGGCTTCTCGATCTTGGCCATCAGGAACGCCTTGTCGCCGATCAGGGTGCGGGCTTCGCGGATGTCATCGGGGCGTTGCACGAACGACAGCGCCACCCAGTCCACACCCAGCTCCAGACCGAAGGTCAGGTCGCGGCGATCCTTGGCGGTCAGCGGGCTCAGGTCGAGCACCGCTTGCGGCACGTTCACGCCCTTGCGGTCCGACAGTTCGCCGCCATTGAGCACGGTGGTGTCGATGGCATCGGCGTACTTGGTCACGACCCGCAGGCGCAGCTTGCCATCGTCCAGCAGCAGGTCCATGCCTGGCTCCAGGGCGGCGATGATTTCCGGGTGGGGCAGGTTGACCCGGCGCTCATCGCCCGGCGTGGCATCGAGGTCCAGGCGCAGGGCCTGACCGCGCACCAGTTGCACCTTGCCTTCGGCGAACTTGCCGACCCGCAGTTTCGGGCCTTGCAGGTCCATCAGAATGCCCAATGGATAATTCAACTGGCGCTCGACTTCACGGATCCACTGAAAACGCTGGGCGTGGTCGGCGTGATCGCCATGGCTGAAGTTCAAGCGGAAGATGTTGACCCCGGCCAGCACCAGCTCACGGATGGCGTCGATGCCGTCGGTGGCCGGGCCGAGCGTGGCGAGGATTTTGACCTTTTTATCAGGCGTCATGTTTAGTGCTCTCAAGGATCAGAATGGCGCGGAAGTCGTTGACGTTGGTACGGGTCGGCTCGGTGACGATCAGGGCGTCGAGCGCCTCGAAGTAGCCGTAACCATTGTTGTTGTCCAACTCGTCGCCGGCGCTCAGGCCCAGGGCGGCGGCGCGGGCGTAGCTGTCCGGGGTCATGATCGCGCCGGCGTTGTCCTCGGAACCGTCGATGCCGTCTGTGTCGCCGGCCAGCGCGTAGACGCCCGGCAGACCCTTGAGGTTGTCGGTCAGGCTCAGCAGGAACTCGGCATTGCGCCCGCCACGGCCATTGCCGCGCACGGTGACGGTGGTTTCGCCGCCGGAGAGAATCACGCAGGGCGCCGCCAGCGGCTGACCGTGCAGGACGATCTGCCGTGCGATGCCGGCGTGGACTTTCGCCACCTCGCGGGATTCGCCTTCCAGGTCACCAAGGATCAGCGGACTGAACCCGGCCTGACGGCATTTCACCGCCGCTGCTTCAAGGGATTGCTGCGGGCGGGCGATCAACTGGAAATGACTGCGTGCCAGGCTCGGGTCGCCGGGTTTGACGGTTTCCGACTCGGGGCTTTGCAGCCAGGTGCGCACCGAAGCCGGAACCTCGATGGCGTAGCGTTTGAGGATCGCCAGCGCTTCGGCCGAGGTGCTCGGGTCGGCCACGGTAGGGCCGGAGGCGATGACCGTGGCGAGGTCGCCCGGCACATCGGAAATCGCATAGGTGTAGACCGTGGCAGGCCAGCAGGCTTTGCCCAGGCGGCCACCCTTGATCGCCGAGAGGTGCTTGCGCACGCAGTTCATCTCGCCGATGGTCGCGCCGGACTTGAGCAGGGCTTTGTTGATCGACTGCTTGTCGGCCAGGGTGATGCCGACCGCCGGCAGTGCCAGCAGGGCAGAACCACCGCCGGAGAGCAGGAAAATCACGCGGTCGTTTTCGTTCAGGTCGCTGACCAGTTCCAGCACACGCTTGGCCACGGCCAGACCCGCAGCGTCCGGTACCGGATGTGCGGCTTCGACCACTTCGATTTTTTCGCAAGGTGCGCCGTGACCGTAGCGGGTCACTACCAGGCCTGTGACTTCACCCTGCCAGCAGCGCTCGACCACCTGGGCCATGGCGGCTGCGGCTTTGCCGGCGCCAATGACGATCACGCGACCGCTGCGGTCGGCAGGCAGATGGGCTTCGAGGACTTGTTGCGGATGCGCCGCGTCGATGGCTGTGGCAAACAGCTCGCGCAGCAATTGTTGCGGATCGACCGACATGGCGGGCTCCCGGAATTCTTGTTATTCGAAAGGGCAACTCTGATCCCTGTAGGAGTGAGCCTGCTCGCGATCCAGGCACTGCGGTGTATCAGGTACACCGCGGTGATTTCATCGCGAGCAGGCTCACTCCTACAGGTTTGAAGCGGTGTGGGGCAGGGGCTTACTTCTTGTCGCGAATCGAGAAGTTCGCCATGTGTTCCAGGCCCTTGATCAGCGCCGAGTGATCCCAGTTGCTGCCACCGATGGCCGCGCAGGTGCTGAACACTTGCTGGGTGTTGGCGGTGTTCGGCAGGTTGATGTTCAGCTCCCTGGCGCCTTGCAGGGCCAGGTTCAGGTCCTTCTGGTGCAGGCTGATGCGGAAGCCTGGATCGAAGGTGCCTTTGATCATGCGCTCGCCGTGCACTTCGAGGATCTTCGAGGACGCGAAACCGCCCATCAGTGCTTCACGCACCTTGGCTGGATCGGCACCGTTCTTCGAAGCGAACAGCAGGGCTTCGGCCACGGCCTGGATGTTCAGGGCCACGATGATCTGGTTGGCCACCTTGGCGGTTTGACCGTCGCCGTTGCCACCGACCAGGGTGATGTTCTTGCCCATGGCCTGGAACAGCGGCAGGGCACGTTCGAAGGCGTCGGCATCACCGCCGACCATGATGCTCAGGGTCGCAGCCTTGGCGCCGACTTCACCGCCGGATACCGGGGCGTCGAGGTATTGCGCGCCTTTTTCGTTGATCCTGGCCGCGAAAGCCTTGGTGGCGGTCGGCGAGATCGAGCTCATGTCGATGACGACTTTGCCTTTGCTCACGCCTGCAGCGATGCCGTCGGCACGGAACAGCACGTCATCGACCTGCGGGGTATCGGGCACCATGACGATGATGAACTCGGCTTCCTGGGCGACTTCTTTCGGGTTCGCCAAGGCAACGGCGCCAGCGGCGATCAGGTCGGCGGGCGCAGGGTCGTGGTGGGCCGACAGGAACAGGCTGTGACCGGCTTTCTGCAGGTTCGCCGCCATTGGGTGGCCCATGATGCCGGTGCCGATAAATCCGATTTTAGCCATGAGAAAATCCTCTTGTTTTGTGCTTTCTGTAGGAGCGAGCCTGCTCGCGAAAAAACTCAACGAAAACGCGTGCTGCCTGAGTAAACGCGGCGCCTGATCGTTCTTCGCGAGCAGGCTCGCTCCTACAGGGATATGTATTAGATCGCGTTATGGGTTTTCAACCAGCCCAGGCCCGCTTCAGTGGTGGTCAGCGGCTTGTATTCGCAACCGACCCAGCCTTGGTAACCAATGCGGTCCAGGTGTTCGAACAGGAAGCGGTAGTTGATTTCACCGGTACCAGGTTCGTTGCGCCCCGGGTTGTCCGCGAGTTGCACATGGTTGATCTCGCCCAGGTGCGATTGCAGGGTGCGGGCCAGATCGCCTTCCATGATTTGCATGTGGTAGATGTCGTATTGCAGGAACAGGTTGGCGCTGCCGACCTGCTCCCGAATCGACAGGGCTTGCGCCGTGTTATTCAGGTAGAAGCCTGGGATGTCACGGGTGTTGATCGCCTCCATCACCAGCTTGATACCCGCCGCTTGCAGCTTGTCGGCCGCGTACTTGAGGTTGGCGACGAAGGTTTTCTCCACGGTGGCATCGTCAAACCCCTGCGGACGAATACCGGCCAGGCAGTTGACCTGGGTGTTGCCCAGCACTTGCGCGTAAGCGATGGCCAGATCGACACCGGCACGGAACTCTTCGACCCGGTCCGGCAGACACGCGATACCGCGCTCGCCCTTGGCCCAGTCACCGGCCGGCAGGTTGAACAGCACTTGGGTCAGACCGTGGGCGTCGAGCTTGGCCTTGATTTCGGCGGAGCTGAAGTCGTACGGGAACAGGTATTCGACACCAGTGAAGCCGGCCTTGGCGGCCGCTTCGAAACGGGCAAGAAAGTCCTGTTCGGTGAACAGCATGGACAGGTTGGCTGCGAAACGCGGCATGGTGGTCTCCTGTAAATGTGTGAGTGCCCCCCTGTAGGAGTGAGCCTGCTCGCGATAGCGTAATGTCAGTCAACATTGATGTTGAATGTGCCGGCCTCATCGCGAGCAGGCTCGCTCCTACAGGGAGAGCGATCAGCTGTTAATCAATCAAGCAACGAGATCGCAGTCGGTGCGTCGTCGCCAACCAGTGCCAGGTCTTCGAATTCGTTGACAGCGTTGATCTCGGTACCCATGGAAATGTTGGTCACGCGCTCCAGGATGATCTCGACGATCACTGGAACCTTGAACTCTTCGATCAGCTCCTGGGCCTTGCGCAGGGCAGGCTGGATCTGGGACGGTTCGAATACACGCAGTGCCTTGCAGCCGAGGCCTTCGGCAACGGCGACGTGGTCCACACCGTAGCCGTTGAGTTCCGGCGCGTTCAGGTTGTCGAAGGACAGCTGCACGCAGTAGTCCATGTCGAAACCGCGCTGCGCCTGACGGATCAGACCCAGGTACGAGTTGTTCACCACGACGTGGATGTACGGCAGCTTGAACTGCGCGCCCACCGCCAACTCCTCGATCATGAACTGGAAGTCATAGTCCCCCGACAGGGCCACGACTTTACGGTTCGGATCAGCCTTGACCACGCCCAGCGCTGCCGGAATGGTCCAGCCCAACGGGCCAGCCTGGCCGCAGTTGATCCAGTGGCGCGGCTTGTAGACGTGCAGGAACTGCGCGCCGGCAATCTGCGACAGACCGATGGTGCTGACGTAGCAGGTGTCTTTGCCGAACACCTGGTTCATTTCTTCGTACACGCGTTGCGGCTTGACCGGTACGTTGTCGAAGTGAGTCTTGCGCTGCAGGCTGGCTTTGCGCTGCTGGCAGTCTTGCAGCCAGGCGCTGCGGTTCTTCAGCTTGCCGGCGGCTTGCCATTCGCGAGCGACTTCGATGAACACGGTCAGCGCGGCAGCGGCGTCGGAAACGATGCCCAGGTCCGGGGTGAATACGCGGCCGATCTGGGTCGGTTCGATGTCAACGTGAATGAACTTGCGGCCTTCGGTGTAGACGTCGACGGAACCGGTGTGACGGTTAGCCCAACGGTTACCCACGCCCAGAACCACGTCGGACTTGAGCATGGTTGCGTTGCCGTAGCGGTGCGAAGTCTGCAGACCAACCATGCCGACCATCAGCGGGTGATCGTCCGGGATCGTGCCCCAGCCCATCAGGGTCGGGATGACCGGGATGCCGGTCAGCTCAGCGAACTCCACCAGCAGGTCGGCGGCGTCGGCGTTGATGATGCCGCCACCGGCCACCAGCAATGGACGCTCGGCCTGGTCCAGCATGGCCAAGGCTTTTTCAACCTGGACGCGGGTAGCGCTCGGCTTGGCCAATGGCAGCGGCTGGTAAGCATCGATGTCGAATTCGATTTCGGCCATCTGCACGTCGAACGGCAGGTCGATCAGCACCGGGCCTGGACGGCCGGAGCGCATTTCATAGAAAGCCTTCTGGAACGCATAAGGCACCTGGCCCGGTTCCATGACGGTGGTCGACCACTTGGTGACTGGCTTGACGATGGTGGTGATATCGACGGCCTGGAAGTCTTCCTTGTGCATACGGGCGCGGGGTGCCTGACCGGTAATGCAGAGGATTGGAATCGAGTCGGCCGAGGCGCTGTAGAGCCCGGTGACCATGTCGGTGCCGGCAGGGCCGGAAGTGCCGATGCACACGCCGATGTTGCCGGCCTTGGTGCGGGTGTAGCCCTCGGCCATGTGCGAGGCGCCTTCAACGTGGCGAGCGAGTACGTGATCGATGCCGCCGACCTTTTGCAGGGCGGAGTACAGCGGGTTGATGGCGGCACCCGGGATGCCGAAAGCGGTATCGACCCCTTCACGGCGCATCACCAGAACGGCGGCTTCGATTGCTCTCATTTTGCTCATGGTTTTGTGCCTCTTTACGTTTTGTAATTGTATACAAGTGGCTTTGCGCAGAGTGTATTCACGGCGGACGGCGCAGGTCAATCCATTTTCTCAAGCGCTTGTTTCATTCGTCGGAAGCCCGTTCTGCTGTGGCTTTTCGTCGCATGTGGCGCCTTTCGAGAATTATTGTATACAAAAAAATAATTCATTGTGTTCTATTTGTTGCATCGGGCTGCGGCACAACGTCTCGCACTTGTGCCGCAGCCCACCGACTTTCCGAAAAACAAAATGAGGACGGCACCATGAGCGCTTTAACCTTGAAAGTCGCAGTCAACCTGGTCAACGAGGCCATCACCGCAGGGCGGGCAATCGCTGCGGCACCCTTGACCATCGCAGTACTGGATGCCGGCGGGCATCTGATCACCCTGCAACGCGAGGACGGCGCCAGCCTGCTGCGCCCGCACGTCGCCATCGGCAAAGCCTGGGGCGCCATCGCGCTGGGCAAGGGTTCACGCCTGCTGGCGCTGGACGCCCAGCAACGCCCGGCGTTTATCGCCGCGTTGAACAGCCTGGGGCAGGGCAGCGTTGTGCCGGCACCGGGTGGTGTGCTGGTTCGCGATCAGGACGGGAACGTGCTGGGGGCGGTGGGGATCAGCGGCGATCTGTCGGATGTCGACGAGCAGTGCGCGATCAATGCGATCGAGGCGTTGGGGTTGGTGGCGGATGCGGGGGTGGCGGCTTGATTTTGTATTGATTGATCTATAGCCATCGCCAGCAGGCTGGCTCCCACAGGGGATTTGTGTACGACATAGATCTAATGTGGGAGCTAGCCTGCTAGCGATTGCTTCCTCCCAGACACATCCTGCCAACAGTCTGTCCATCTCAATCAAGTCGGCCGAACTAGCCTGCTCATGATCAATTCATGGGAGCGGCAAAGGAATGCTTGATTCACCTGCTTCGCATCGCTTACGACGCGGTCGCTATGCTGAAACCAACCGAATTTACCTACTGACCACCAACACGTTTGGACGAAATCCGATATTCAGGAATTTTGCACTTGGTCGTTTGGTCGTGGATCAATTTAGAAATGCGCAGCATCAAGGCATGGCGAATTCATTGGCCTGGGTCGTGATGCCCGACCATTTCCATTGGCTGGTCGAGTTACAGCAGGGATCGTTGGGGGATTTGATGCAAAAAACCAAATCGTTGAGTACCAAAGCCGTAAATCAGTCCACCGGCCACAAGATCCCTCTCTGGCAGAAAGGCTTTCATGACCGGGCACTGCGTCGAGAGGAAGATCTGGTAAAGGTGGCTCGATATGTTGTGGCCAACCCGTTGCGAGCCGGATTGGTTAAAAAGCTGGGCGACTACCCGCTGTGGGATGCCATTTGGGTTTGAGCTGAAGTCGAGTTGTCTTCATCGCCAGCAGGCTGGCTCCCACAGAGGAATTGTGTGCCCATGGATCCAATGTAGGAGTGAGCCCGCTCGCGATTGGTAGCACCGCTGTCCATCAATCCGGCTCACACCCCTTGAGCACCAACCGGATAATTGTCTGTGCCGCCGCTTCATAATCTTCTTCATCCAGCCTGGCCTTGCCGGTGATGGCGGTGATTTGCCAGTCGAAGTCGGCGTAGGTCTGGGTCGCGGCCCAGATGCTGAACATCAAGTGGTTGGGGTCGATGGGGGCGATTTGCCCGCGGTCGATCCAGGTCTGGATGCACTCGATGTTGTGTTTGGCCTGGCCATTGAGCTGTTCGACCAGATCGCTGCTCAGGTGGGGGGCGCCGTGCATGATTTCGCTGGCGAACACCTTGGAGGCGAATGGCAGGTCACGGGAGATGCGGATTTTCGAGCGAATGTAGCCGCTGAGTACTTCACCGGGTTCGCCGTCCGGATTGAATGGTGTCGAAGCCTGCAGGATGGGCTCGATGATACTTTCCAGAACCTCGCGGTAGAGGTTTTCCTTGGACTTGAAGTAGTAGTAGACGTTGGGCTTGGGCAATCCCGCCTTGGCTGCGATGTCGCTGGTTTTGGTCGCAGCGAAGCCTTTGTCGGCGAATTCCTCACTGGCGGCACGCAGGATCAGTTGTTTGTTGCGCTCGCGGATAGTGCTCATAAACCGGGTGATTCCTTGCCTGTTCTGGCGGTTGCGCATGGTATCACCGGCCTCGCGCGGCGCTCAAGAATGCACCGCAGGCTCTTATGTCGCGCTATGCTGCTGCGCATTCATTGCAGAAGGAAACCCGATTCATGGCAGGAAGCAGTTTGCTGGTACTGATCGACGATATCGCGACCGTGCTGGACGACGTGTCTTTGATGACCCAAATGGCCGCCAAGAAAACGGCCGGTGTACTCGGTGACGATCTGGCACTCAATGCCCAGCAAGTCAGCGGCGTGCGTGCCGAACGGGAAATTCCGGTGGTCTGGGCGGTCGCCAAGGGGTCGTTCATCAATAAACTGATCCTGGTGCCGTCGGCATTGGCGATCAGTGCATTCATTCCGTGGCTGGTCACGCCGTTGTTGATGGTCGGCGGTGCCTATCTGTGTTTCGAAGGTTTTGAGAAGCTCGCCCACAAGTTTCTGCACAGCAAGGCTGAAGATGTCGCCGAGCATGCGCAGTTGGTCGAGGCGGTGGCCGATCCTGCCATCGACCTGGTGGCGTTCGAGAAGGACAAGATCAAAGGCGCTATCCGCACCGATTTCATTCTTTCGGCGGAAATCATCGCCATCACCCTCGGTACTGTGGCCGGCGCGCCATTGACTCAGCAGATCATTGTGTTGTCGGGCATTGCCATTGTCATGACTGTCGGCGTTTATGGCTTGGTAGCGGGTATCGTCAAGCTCGACGATCTGGGCCTGTGGTTGACCCAGAAGCCCGGGCAGATGGCGAAAAGCATTGGCGGCGGGATTCTGCGCGCGGCACCGTACATGATGAAAAGCCTGTCGGTGATTGGTACGGCGGCGATGTTCCTGGTGGGCGGCGGGATCCTCACGCACGGTGTGCCGGTGGTGCATCACTGGATCGAAAGTGTCGGCGCAGCGGCGGGAAGTGGCGGGTTTATCGTGCCGGTGTTGCTCAATGGCGTGGCGGGGATTATCGCGGGGGCGGTGGTATTGGTTGGCGTGATGGCCGTCAGCAAGATCTGGAAAGCCATGAAGGGCTGAAGGCAACACAAAGCAAATGTAGGAGCGAGCCTGCTCGCGATGACGGAGTGTCAGACAACCTCGTTGGTGACTGACACGACCTCATCGCGAGCAAGCTCGCTCCTACAGTTATTTGCGATCGTCTGATTTACTCGGCGACCTGCAACTTGCGCGCTTCGGTGTACACGTAGCGCACTTTCTCGTATTCGAATGGCGAGTTCATCTGGCCATAGCGGAAGCTGGTCTGGTGGCGCTTGTCGATGGCGCGCAGGATCAAGATTTCCGGATGGTTGGAGCTGACTTCGGCCACGTTGAGGAAGTTGATCGCATTCTCGGCCGAGTAGTCCACCAGCAGGCCACCGGTATCACGCAGATTCGACGGACCGAGGATCGGCAGGACGAAATAAGCGCCGCCCGGCACACCGTAGAAGCCTAAAGTCTGGCCGAAGTCTTCGCTCTGGCGCGGCAGACCCATGGCGGTGGCCGGGTCCCACAGGCCGGCGATGCCGATGGTGGTGTTGAGCAGCAGTCGCCCAGTGGTTTCCAGGGAGCGCTGACCCTTGAGCTGCAGCAGGCTGTTCATCAGGTTCGGCACATCGCCGAGGTTGTTGAAGAAGTTGCTGACACCGGTACGCAGGAAGCTCGGGGTGACGTAGCGGTAACCATTGACCACCGGCAGGAACACCCATTGGTCGAAGCGGTAGTTGAAGTGATAGACGCGCCGGTTCCACTCCTCCAGCGGATCGTAGACGGCCAGCGCATTGAGCGTCGAACGCTCGAACTCGCGCTGATCCAGGCCCGGGTTGAATTTGAGTTTGCTCAGCGGCTCCTTGAAGCCATCGCTGTCGACGACCACGGGGGCATTGGCTTTGCTGTTGTCGGCATTGGCGACGCCTGCACAGAGTAACGCTGCCAAAAGCAGGAGGTATTTAGCCACGGAAGAACTCCAGCATGGCGTCGCTGTTGACGCGGTAGTTAATGTTGCCGCAATGGCCGCCCAGCGGGTAAACGGTCAGGCGATCGCCGAAGGTCCGGCGCAGGAAACCCAGGTCACCAGGTCCGAGGATCACGTCGTCGGCGTTGTGCATGACGGCGATTTTCGGGCTTTCGTGCAGATAGTCCTTCAGCGCATACAGGCTCACCTGGTCAATCAGTTGCAGCAGGCTGCCGCCGTCGGTGCGGGCGCGCCACATCGGGATCACTTGCTCGGTGATGTAGCAGTCGAAGTCGCATTGCAGCGCACGCTTGAGGAATGGCGTGAGGCTGGTGCCCTCGGTGATTGGGAACTTGGGTGGGGTGATCAGGCCGCGACGGTTGACCAGGTCCGAAGTGAAGGCAATGTCGGCCGCCGAAAAGCGGAACGAGGTGCCGATCAGCATGGCCATCTGCTCGTTGCTCAGGTGCTGCTTGGACTGCTGGAAGTCGTAGAGCAGGGCGTCATTGAGGTCGATGTAGCCCTTCTGCTGGAAGTAGCGGGTCAGCTTGTCCAGTACCAGCTCATAGAATGTGGTGCTGGTGTTGATGCCCTTGACCTCGGTCTGGACCAGCTTGTCGAGGTTGGTGATCGAGGTGTAGAGGTTGACCGGCGGGTTGAGCAGCAGGACTTTCTTGAAGTTGAAGCTGCGGCGGGTTTCGTCCAGGTGCGAGACGAAAGCGGCATCCAGTGCACCCAGGCTGTACCCGGTCAGGTAGTAATCGGTGACCGGCATTTTCGGGTTCTGTGCCCGTACGGCCTGCATTACCCGGTACAGGTCTTCGGCGTCTTCCTTGGAAACACCCGGGGTGGCGAAGCGTGATGCGGCACTCATGAAGTCGTAGCTGGTGGGCGATGACAACTGCACCACGTGGTAGCCGGCTTTGTAGTAGAGCTTCTTCAGGTATTCGTTCAGGGTGCTGTCATAGCGCGCACCGGTGCCGGCGATCAGGAAAATCAGCGGTGCGGCGTGATCCTGTGTGGCAATGCGGTAGTCGAGTTTCTTGACCGCCCAGAAATTGTCCGGCAATTCGAACGCCCGTTCCGGACGCAAGGTGACGCTGCGCACTTCCTGATCGATATCGTCGTCCAGGGGTAACTCCGGACGCAGGTCCGGCGGCGTGGTCGCGATGGTCGCCTCGAACGGATTGGTCAGGGGGTAGCCGTAACTGGCGGCGTCAATGTCGACCGCCAGTGCGGACGCACTCAATATAAGGCCGCCAAACAGGGCAGCGAAGCGCAAGGAACGGAGCATGACTAAATCCCTTAGAAGAAGGTGCCAAATGAATTTCGCAGGCTATGACCACCGGATTTGCGCCAAAGTGCCAAGCCTCGGCACCAAACAGGCTTTATTTCGAAGTAATAGTAGCTGGACGATACACTTTGCAGCGATTGAATGACCAGTTAACAGTTGTTATCGCTTGCGAAACGCTCTTGTGCGATTAAGCTGGCCGCCGTTTTTCGCCAATTGGAGTGTTACATGTCCCGCCGCCTGCCCGTGATCCTGCTGCTTGTTTTGCTGCCTGTATGGCTGGCCGCCAGTTATGGCGCGCGTTATGGCTTCATGGAGGATGCGCAGTGGGTCGGCATTTGCGCGGATGAAGCGAGTCGTTGGGAATGCCAGGTGCGTTCGAACCTGGGGCTGATGATTCATTTCGGGGTGCTGGGTTGGTCTGCACTGGGCGCGGCGATCATCGGCTTTGTCGTGCCAGGGAGGGCAGGCTGGTGGCTCGCGGTGCTGGCGCTGGTGTTCGGTTTTCCGGCGCTGGCTTTGTACAACACGACGCTGGCGGTGTTTGCGGTGGTGATTGCGGGGTTGCGGTTGGTCAGGAAGTCTCGTAGCGCCTGATAGTCCGTCATCGCGAGCAGGCTCCCACAGTAGATCTTCAGTGAACACAAAATTTGCGTGCGACAAAGATCAAATGTGGGAGCGAGCCTGCTCGCGAAGAGGCCGATCAAGTCGCTAAAGATTCAAGCCTTACGAACCCGAAGGCAACGCCACAACGCTGCCACCATCATCATGCTCACCAGCGCCCAGCCCCAAGCCTGCTGGTTCTGCAATCCTTCGCGGAACAACTGCGGCGCAATGCCGGCACCGATGATGAAGGTCAGCAACGCAATCTCGCGGCGCGGCACGTTAACCGGGCGGCACAGATACACCAGCGCAGGCACGATGAACGCGACACTCGGGAAACTGCGGTAGCGCGGATCGAGCACCAGTTCCAGCATCATCACCGCTGCCGCGAACCCTGTCGTTGCAACCAGCCAGCCAGCTCGGCGTTCCAGCAGGTTGAAAGCCCGGCCACGCCAACCGCTGCGAGGGCTCAATATCAGTGCGGCATGGGCCAGCACCAGCAGATTCAGAGCGGTCAGCAATCCGACCCATAGCCATTCACTGGTAAAACGCGTGGTCACTCGTGCCAGGTCGCCCCAGGCGCCAATCGAGCACGCCGCCAGCGCACCGAGCAGGGGCAGCACCAGTGCCGAACGCGTCGTGCGGACCCGGCCACCGAGCAGCAACGTGCCGATGAAGATCAAGCCACCCACCGCGAGCCACTGCGACCAGTACGGTACGTTTGTCACGGGCCCCGCCAGCACGCCCTTGTCCTGGCGATCGGCATCGAACAGCCCCCAATAACCACCGACCGCACCTTCACTGGCGCGTTTCCAGGGCTGGTCGAAGGCTTCGATCAAGTTGTAGTGCCAACCCTGTTGCTCGGCCATGGCGACAAAGCCGCGAATGAATCTGGCTTCGTTGACCCGGCTCGGCAGGGCCGTTTCGCGCTGGCGACCTTCGCTTGGCCAGCCGGTTTCGCCGATCAGCACATCCTTGGGCGCGAACTTGTTGCCGAACACCTGGCGTACGTCGGCCACATGTTGCAGGGCTGCGTCGATGTTCGACGGATCATCTTCCCAGTACGGCAGCAGGTGAATGGTCAGGAAATCCACGGCGGGGGCGATTTCCGGATGCTTGAGCCAGAACTCCCAGACGTCGGCGTAGGTGACAGGCTGTTTGACCTGGCTCTTGACCTTGTTGATCAGCTTCGCCAATTGCGCGCCGGTGACTTCCTTGCGCAGCAGGGTTTCGTTGCCGACGATCACTGCGCTCACCACATCCGGGTTGGCGTTGGCCGAGGCGATCAGCAGGTCGACTTCTTTCTCGGTGTCCACCGGGTTGCTGTTGACCCAGGCGCCGATCATCAGCTTCAAGCCATGCTTGCGCGCAAGGTCCGGCAGGGCTTCGAGGCCGGTCATGGAATAGGTGCGGATGCATTCGAAGTTTTTGGACAGCAGTGCGAGGTCGGCATCCATACGCTCGGGGCGCAAGTTGAAAGGCACGTCGAACGGCGATTGGTCTTTATCGAATGGGGTGTATGAGGCGCATTGCAACTTGTGCGTTGCGCTGGCGACGTCCGGCAAAATTACCGGTTTGCCGAGGCCGTACCAGAAGCCGCCAAGGGCAAACAGCCCGAGCAGGCAGGCGAATAGATAAGCAGCAAAAGGGAAACGGGAAGTCGCGGACATGGTCAGGCCGTGTGGGAACAAAGCGGCGCATGTTACCTGCATTTGTCGCGTGCTTGGTGGCCTGCATGATTTTGTCATGCAAAGTTCGGGCGGATTGGCAGGGGTGTTTGTAGCGCTGAGGGTTAATGGCTTTCTGATGTCGTTTCTCGATGCCTTGAGGTCGCTGGCAGAGCAGGTCGCCATGAGCGTCAGGTTGATTATCGCAAGTGTCAGTACTCCGCTGATGTTCGAACGAGTTTGCGGTGGGCGTGAAGGGCGTGATGGGGGCGCTGTGCACCATAACAATACGTTTAAGCGACTCGGCATCCGTCGAGCGCAGCACTTTCGGGGAAGTAACGATGAAGATGCGACGACTCTTGGGCGCAGGTGCCGCTTTGGTGCTGGCGATCAGTTCTACCGTGGCCAGTGCCGCCAGCAAGGAAGTGACTATCGGTTATGTCGACGGCTGGTCGGACAGTGTCGCCACGACCAACGTGGCGGCTGAAGTGATCAGGCAGAAACTCGGTTATGACGTGAAGTTGCAAGCCGTTGCCACCGGGATCATGTGGCAGGGCGTGGCCACAGGTAAACTCGACGCCATGCTGTCGGCCTGGCTGCCAGTGACCCACGGTGACTACTGGACGAAGAACAAGGATCAGGTCGTCGACTACGGTCCGAACTTCAAGGATGCGAAAATCGGTCTGATCGTGCCGGAGTACGTTAAAGCCAAGTCCATCGAGGACCTGAAAACCGACGACACCTTCAAGAACCGCATCGTCGGCATCGACGCCGGTTCAGGCGTGATGCTCAAGACCGATCAGGCAATCAAGGACTATGACCTGACCGGCTATCAACTCAAGGCCAGTTCCGGCGCCGGCATGATCGCCGAGCTGACCCGTGCCGAGAAGAAGAATGAATCCATCGCCGTGACCGGCTGGGTACCGCACTGGATGTTCGCCAAGTGGAAACTGCGCTTCCTCGAAGACCCGAAAGGCGTGTACGGCGCGGCTGAAACCGTGAACAGCATCGGCAGCAAGGGCCTGGAAGCCAAGGCGCCGGAAGTGGCCAAGTTCCTGAAGAACTTCCAGTGGGAATCCAAGGATGAAATCGGCCAGGTGATGCTGGCGATTCAGGATGGTGCCAAGCCTGAAGCCGCGGCGAAGGATTGGGTCGCCAAAAACCCTGAGCGTGTGGCTGCCTGGGTCAAGTAATAACAAAGAGTACGCTTAACCCTGTGGGAGCGAGCCTGCTCGCGAAGCGTTCTGTCAGTTGACTGATATGTCGACTGGCATGACGCCTTCGCGAGCAGGCTCGCTCCCACAGTTGTTTGGTGCATGCTGGAGTTTGGCGAATCCGTCATGGGGTTCTAAGACTAAGGTCGTCTGGAACCTGCCCCGCAGCCGCATAGAGTGGATACCGTTCCAACTAAATCTGTGCTGCGAGGATAAAAACAATGAACGACAGCATTTACCTCTCGATTCAAAACAGCCCGCGCTTCAAGGAGCTGGTTAGCAAGAGGGAACGATTCGCCTGGATTCTTTCGGCGGTCATGCTAGGGCTTTACTCCGGATTCATCCTTCTGATTGCCTACGGGCCGCAGGTGCTGGGGGCGAAAATCAGCCCTGAGTCTTCGATTACCTGGGGCATACCGATCGGTGTCGGGCTGATTGTCTCGGCCTTCATCCTGACCGGTGTCTACGTACGACGCGCCAACGGCGAGTTCGACGACCTGAACAATGCGATTCTCAAGGAGGCTCAGCAATGATCCGCCGTCTAATGGCTCTTTTGAGCATCGTAGCTTTCGCACCTGGCGCCTGGGCAGCTGACGCCCTGACCGGTGCCGTTCAGAAACAACCGCTTAACGTGTCCGCGATCGTAATGTTTGTCGCCTTCGTCGGTGCCACCCTGTGCATCACCTACTGGGCTTCCAAGCGTAATAATTCGGCAGCCGACTACTACGCCGCCGGCGGCAAGATCACCGGTTTCCAGAACGGTCTGGCGATTGCCGGTGACTACATGTCGGCAGCGTCCTTTCTGGGTATTTCCGCGCTGGTGTTCACCTCCGGCTACGACGGCCTGATCTACTCGATCGGCTTCCTGGTGGGCTGGCCGATCATTCTGTTCCTGATCGCCGAACGCCTGCGTAACCTGGGTAAATACACCTTTGCCGACGTGGCGTCCTATCGCCTGGGGCAAACCCAGATCCGCTCGCTGTCTGCTTGTGGTTCGCTGGTGGTGGTGGCGTTCTACCTGATCGCGCAAATGGTCGGAGCCGGCAAGCTGATCCAGTTGCTGTTCGGTCTCGATTACCACGTCGCGGTGATCCTGGTCGGTATCCTGATGTGCCTGTACGTGTTGTTCGGCGGCATGCTGGCGACCACCTGGGTGCAGATCATCAAGGCTGTGCTGTTGCTGTCCGGTGCTTCCTTCATGGCGCTGATGGTGATGAAGCACGTCAACTTCGACTTCAATATGCTGTTCTCCGAGGCGATCAAGGTTCACCCGAAAGCTGAAGCGATCATGAGCCCTGGTGGCCTGGTGAAGGATCCGGTCTCGGCATTTTCCCTCGGTCTGGCGCTGATGTTCGGTACCGCTGGCCTGCCGCACATCCTGATGCGCTTCTTCACCGTGAGTGACGCGAAGGAAGCTCGCAAAAGCGTGCTGTACGCAACCGGCTTCATTGGTTACTTCTACATCCTGACCTTCATCATCGGCTTCGGCGCGATCCTGCTGGTCAGCACCAACCCGGCCTTTAAAGACGCTGCCGGCGCCTTGCTGGGCGGTAACAACATGGCGGCGGTGCACCTGGCCAACGCGGTGGGCGGCAGTATCTTCCTGGGCTTCATCTCGGCGGTGGCGTTCGCGACCATTCTGGCAGTGGTTGCCGGTCTGACCCTGGCCGGTGCTTCGGCGGTGTCCCACGACCTGTACGCCAGCGTGATCAAGAAGGGCAAGGCCAACGAGAAGGACGAGATTCGCGTCTCGAAAATCACCACCATCGCCTTGGCGGTGCTGGCCATTGGTCTGGGTATCCTGTTCGAGAGCCAGAACATTGCGTTCATGGTGGGCCTGGCGTTCTCCATCGCGGCGAGCTGCAACTTCCCGGTGCTGCTGCTTTCCATGTACTGGAAAAAGCTGACCACCCGCGGTGCGATGATCGGCGGCTGGATGGGGCTGGTCAGTGCCGTGGGCCTGATGGTGCTTGGTCCGACCATCTGGGTGCAGATCCTGCATCACGAGAAGGCCATCTTCCCGTATGAGTACCCGGCGCTGTTTTCGATGATGATTGCCTTTGTCGGGATCTGGTTCTTCTCGGTTACCGACAAGTCGACTGCGGCTGACAATGAGCGGGCGTTGTTCTTCCCGCAGTTTGTGCGTTCGCAGACTGGCCTGGGTGCAAGTGGTGCTGTTTCGCACTAAGCGTTTGGGTTTGACTGTTTAAGTTGTGTTGAATGGAAATGCCCTGGTCGAGAGATCGGGGCATTTTTTATTGGGCGGTGATCGACCTGAATTTCGTGGATGTACAGATTTACTGTAGGAGCGAGCTCGCTCGCGATGGACGTCAACGATAACGCGTGCTGCCTGATTGAAGGTGTTGTCCAGACGTTTTTCGCGAGCAGGCTCGCTCCTACAGTGGATTAGCGTATTGGCTGGCAGGCCGAACTATTCGCAATTGAACGCGTTCCCTGTAGGAGCGAGCTTGCTCGCGATAGCAGCCTGGCAGTCACCAGGCACCTCCCGGACGAACGCACCCCGCAAACAGGCCGGCCGGTAGGCCGCCTCGGTTGCTGTTGCGGTGCACGCCCGTGAGGCCGAGCGCAGGTTCTGCGCAGTGGGCAACCCGGCATGGATGCCGGGTTAGCCGCCGCCGGCCATGGATGGCCGATGGCGGCGGGCCCACGGAGCAGGACCGGAGCGAGGGCATGCCGAGCCACAGCGAGGCACCGAATGTCAGGGGCAAGAGCCCTTTGGTTACTTTGGGGCTTTTCCAAAGTGACCCGCCGTAAGGGCGGAACCCTAAGAGGTCGTTACAGAAAAAACGGATATGTACCCGACCAAAGAGCCAATCGCGACAAAGCGCACAAACAAAAACGGCCTCCTGCTCTTTATATAAAAAGCAGAGGCCGTTCCCGGTACAACTCAACACCCTACAGCAAGACAGCGCTTACTTGCGGTCTTCCAGCTTGGTGATATCACGCGACTCGTAGCCGGTGTACAACTGGCGTGGACGGCCAATCTTGTACGGGCTGGAGAGCATTTCCTTCCAGTGGGAGATCCAGCCGACGGTCCGCGCCAGGGCGAAGATCACGGTGAACATGCTGGTCGGGATGCCGATCGCCTTGAGGATGATCCCCGAGTAGAAGTCGACGTTCGGGTACAACGAGCGTTCGATGAAGTACGGATCGGTCAGGGCGATCTCTTCCAGGCGCATGGCCAGTTCGAGTTGCGGATCGTTCTGGATGCCCAGTTCCTTCAACACTTCGTCGCAGGTCTGCTTCATTACCGTGGCGCGCGGGTCGCGGTTTTTGTAAACGCGGTGACCGAAGCCCATCAGCTTGAACGGATCGTTCTTGTCCTTGGCCTTGGCGATGAACTTGTCGATGTTCGAAACATCGCCGATTTCATCGAGCATGGTCAGTACGGCTTCGTTGGCACCGCCGTGGGCAGGGCCCCACAGTGCAGCGATACCGGCGGCGATACAGGCGAACGGGTTGGCACCCGAAGAGCCGGCCAGGCGTACGGTGGAGGTCGAAGCGTTCTGCTCGTGGTCGGCGTGGAGGATGAAGATCCGGTCCATGGCCTTGGCGAGTACCGGGCTGATCGGTTTGATCTCGCACGGGGTGTTGAACATCATGTGCAGGAAGTTTTCCGCGTACGACAGGTCGTTGCGCGGGTACATCATGGGTTGGCCCATGGAGTACTTGTAAACCATCGCGGCCAGGGTCGGCATCTTGGCAACCAGACGGATCGCGGAGATTTCGCGATGCTGCGGGTTATTGATGTCCAGGGAGTCGTGGTAGAACGCCGAGAGGGCACCGACTACGCCGCACATGACGGCCATCGGGTGGGCGTCACGACGGAAGCCGTTGAAGAAGGTCTTCAGCTGCTCGTGAACCATGGTGTGGTTCTTCACGGTGCCGACGAACTGGGCCTTCTGTTCTGCGGTCGGCAGTTCGCCGTTGAGCAGCAGATAGCAGGTTTCCAGATAGTCCGACTTTTCAGCCAGCTGTTCGATCGGGTAGCCGCGGTGCAGCAGAATGCCGTTGTCGCCGTCGATATAGGTGATCTTCGACTCGCACGAGGCGGTCGACATGAAGCCTGGGTCAAAGGTGAAACGGCCCGTGGCCGTCAGGCCCCGAACATCGATAACATCGGGACCAACGGTGCCGGTTAAAATGGGCAGCTCGACGGGGGCTGCGCCCTCGATGATCAACTGCGCTTTTTTGTCAGCCATGTGGCCTCCTATTTATGCTTGAAATCATCAGACAGACCCCCCACGCAGGGCCCGCACCACTATAGTGAGATAAATTCGAATGTCAATTTGCCTAAAGTCTTGCTCCAGAAGGCTTTAACCGGACTTTTTTCTCGAAATTGGCTGCCGTTTACGCCTTTTATGCCAGTTGCGCAATCAGCTGTTCGGGTTAGGTGTTTGCGTTGTCATTAGTAGCCTAACTGTCTATACTCGGCCACCGACCGCCAAGGGCTTTTGGGCTTGCTTTCATTGGGGGTCGCATCCCTGGGTGGTGGTTACCTGACCAGTGCACTCCCCAACAACTTTGCCCTGATTGTTAGGGGCTCTTCAGTGTGAAAAAAAAGCCGTGAAAAGCCAACGACCTGTAAACCTAGACCTAAGGACCATCAAACTCCCAGTCACTGCTTACACGTCCATCCTTCACCGAATTTCCGGTGTCATCCTCTTCGTGTGCCTTGCCATCATGCTTTATGCATTGGACAAGTCGCTGAGTTCCGAGGAAGGCTTCGGTCAGGTGAAAGCGTGTCTGACCAGTCCGCTAGCCAAGCTAGTGACATGGGGCATCCTGTCCGCTCTGCTTTATCACCTGGTAGCCGGTGTGCGCCATTTGATCATGGACATGGGCATCGGTGAGACGCTGGAAGGCGGCAAGCTGGGCTCGAAAATCGTTATCGCCGTTTCCGTGGTGGTAATCGTTCTGGCAGGAGTTTGGATATGGTAACTAACGTCACGAACCTGTCGCGTTCGGGCCTCTATGACTGGATGGCGCAACGTGTGTCTGCGGTCGTTCTCGCGGCTTACTTCATCTTCCTGATCGGATACATCGTGGCCAACCCTGGCCTCGACTACGCCCAGTGGCATGAACTGTTCGCCCACAACGGAATGCGTATCTTCAGCCTCCTGGCCCTCGTTGCCCTCGGCGCTCACGCCTGGGTCGGCATGTGGACCATCGCGACCGACTACCTGACGCCAATGGCGTTCGGCAAGTCCGCAACGGCTATACGTTTCCTTTTCCAGGCAGTATGCGGCGTTGCGATGTTCGCTTACTTCGTCTGGGGCGTGCAGATTCTCTGGGGTATCTGAGTCATGGCTAACATTCCAACGATTTCTTTCGACGCCATCATTATTGGTGGTGGCGGTGCCGGCATGCGCGCGGCGCTGCAACTGGCACAGGGCGGTCACAAGACTGCCGTGATCACCAAGGTTTTCCCGACCCGTTCGCACACTGTGTCCGCCCAGGGCGGCATCACCTGCGCGATCGCGTCCGCTGACCCGAACGATGACTGGCGCTGGCACATGTACGATACCGTCAAGGGTTCCGACTACATCGGTGACCAGGACGCTATCGAATACATGTGTCAGGAAGGCCCGGCTGCCGTTTACGAGCTGGACCACATGGGGATGCCATTCTCGCGTACCGAGCAAGGTCGTATCTACCAGCGTCCATTCGGCGGTCAGTCCAAGGACTACGGTAAAGGCGGCCAGGCTGCGCGTACTTGCGCTGCGTCCGACCGTACCGGTCACGCACTGCTGCACACCCTTTATCAGGGCAACCTGAAAGCCGGTACCGTGTTCCTGAACGAGTACTACGCTGTCGATCTGGTGAAGAACGGCGAAGGCGAGTTCGTCGGCGTGATCGCCATCTGCATCGAAACCGGCGAAACCACCTACATCCGTGCGAAGGCCACCGTACTGGCTACCGGCGGTGCAGGTCGTATCTACGCTTCGACCACCAACGCCCTGATCAACACCGGTGACGGCGTTGGCATGGCGCTGCGTGCCGGCGTTCCGGTGCAAGACATCGAAATGTGGCAGTTCCACCCGACCGGCATCGCCGGCGCCGGTGTACTGGTTACAGAAGGTTGCCGTGGTGAAGGTGGTTACCTGATCAACAAGCACGGCGAGCGTTTCATGGAGCGTTATGCTCCGAACGCCAAAGACCTTGCCGGTCGTGACGTTGTTGCCCGTTCGATGGTTAAGGAAATCATCGCCGGTAACGGTTGCGGTCCGAACGGCGACCACGTGATGCTCAAACTCGACCACTTGGGCGAGGAAGTGCTGCACAGCCGTCTGCCAGGCATCTGCGAACTGTCCAAGACTTTCGCACACGTTGACCCGGTTGTTGCTCCGGTTCCGGTTGTTCCGACCTGCCACTATATGATGGGCGGCGTTGCCACCAACATTCACGGTCAGGCGATCACCCAGGACGCTGATGGCGTCGATGCCATCATCCCGGGCCTGTTCGCAGTAGGCGAAGTGGCTTGCGTATCGGTTCACGGTGCCAACCGTCTGGGCGGCAACTCGCTGCTCGACCTGGTGGTATTCGGCCGCGCTGCCGGCCTGCACCTGGAAAAGGCGCTGACCGACGGTATCGAATACGACGACGCCACCGACGCCGACATCCAGGCTGCCCTGGCGCGTCTGTCCGCTCTGAACGAGCGTACCGAAGGCGAAGACGTGGCTACCCTGCGTCGCGAGCTGCAAAACTGCATGCAGAACTACTTCGGTGTATTCCGTACCGGCGAATACATGCAGAAGGGTATTGCCCAGCTGGCTGACCTGCGCAAGCGCATCGCCAACGTGAAGATCAACGATAAGTCGCAGGCGTTCAACACTGCGCGTATCGAAGCGCTGGAACTGCAGAACCTGCTGGAAGTGGCCGAAGCCACCGCCATCGCTGCAGAAGTACGTAAAGAGTCCCGTGGTGCTCACGCCCGTGAAGACTTCGAAGACCGTGACGACGAAAACTGGCTGTGCCACACCCTGTACTTCCCGGGTGACAAGCGCGTGACCAAGCGTGCCGTGAACTTCTCGCCGAAGACTGTTCCGACTTTTGAACCTAAGATTCGGACTTATTAAGGGTGGCCGCCATGTTGCAAGTCAGCGTTTATCGTTACAACCCTGATCAGGACGCCGCGCCGTTCATGCAGGAATTCCAGGTTGATACCGGTGGTAAAGACCTGATGGTGCTGGACGTGCTGGCCCTGATCAAAGAGCAGGACGAGGGTTTCTCCTATCGTCGCTCTTGCCGTGAAGGTGTTTGCGGTTCCGACGGCATGAACATCAACGGCAAAAACGGCCTGGCGTGCGTCACGCCGCTGTCTGCTGTCGTAAAAGGTAACAAGTTGATCGTTCGTCCTCTGCCAGGTTTGCCGGTTATCCGTGACCTGGTCGTCGATATGAGCATCTTCTACAAGCAATACGAAAAGGTTAAGCCATACCTGCAGAACGACACGCCGGCTCCGGCCATCGAGCGTCTGCAGTCCCCTGAAGAGCGTGAAAAGCTGGACGGTCTGTACGAGTGCATCCTGTGCGCTTGCTGCTCGACTTCCTGCCCGTCCTTCTGGTGGAACCCGGACAAGTTCCTGGGTCCGGCTGCCCTGCTGCAAGCGTACCGCTTCCTGGCAGACAGCCGTGATACCAAGACGTCCGAGCGTCTGGCTTCGCTGGATGACCCGTTCAGCGTATTCCGCTGCCGCGGGATCATGAACTGCGTCAGCGTATGTCCGAAAGGCCTGAACCCGACTAAGGCCATCGGTCACATCCGTAACATGTTGCTCTCAAGCGGCGTGTGATTCAGCTGCTGTACCCGCTGTACCCGTAGACGCTACGGCGCAGGCTTCAACCGGCGCCGTAGCTTTAACCTGAGCAGCAGCTTAAAAGGCTGCGGCTCTTATTTTGAAGAAATGAGACAAGCAGGGGCATCCGGGCTGGTACCCGGACTATCAGTGTGATCCTAGTGGCTTGTTTTGGTCGCTGCATTCGGACTTCTGCAAGTTTGCTCGGTGTCGACACCGATGGTGTTCCCCTAACCGAGGGTGACCAAGCATGCAAGAAAGCGTGATGCAGCGCATGTGGAACAGTGCCTACCTATCCGGTAGTAACGCTGCCTATGTGGAAGAGCTTTACGAGCTCTACCTGCACGACCCTAACGCTGTGCCAGAAGAGTGGCGCACCTACTTCCAGAAGTTGCCTGCTGACGGCAACTCTGCCACCGATGTTTCGCACTCCACAATTCGCGATCATTTCGTCTTGCTGGCAAAGAACCAGCGCCGCGCCCAACCGGTTTCCGCCGGCAGCGTGAGCAGTGAGCACGAGAAGAAGCAAGTTGAAGTGCTGCGATTGATCCAGGCCTACCGTATGCGTGGCCACCAGGCAGCCCAGCTTGACCCGCTGGGGCTGTGGCAGCGTCCTGCACCTGCAGACCTGTCGATCAATCATTACGGCTTGACCAATGCCGATCTTGATACGACCTTCCGTGCCGGCGACCTGTTCATCGGCAAAGAGGAAGCGAGCCTACGCGAAATTCACGAAGCGTTGCAGCAGACATATTGCCGCACCATCGGCGCTGAATTCACGCACATCACCGATTCCGAGCAGCGCCAGTGGTTCCAGCAGCGTCTGGAAAGCGTGCGCGGTCGTCCGACGTACTCCGCCGACATCAAGAGCCACCTGCTTGAGCGCGTGACCGCCGGCGAAGGCCTGGAAAAATACCTGGGCACCAAATACCCGGGTACCAAGCGTTTCGGTCTGGAAGGCGGCGAAAGCCTGATTCCGATGCTCGACGAGCTGATCCAGCGTTCCGGTTCCTACGGCACCAAGGAAATCGTCATCGGCATGGCCCACCGTGGCCGTCTGAACGTGCTGGTCAACACCTTCGGCAAGAACCCGCGCGAGTTGTTCGACGAGTTCGAAGGCAAGAAGAAGGTCGAGCTGGGTTCCGGTGACGTTAAATACCACCAGGGCTTCTCGTCCAACGTGATGACCACCGGCGGTGAAGTTCACCTGGCCATGGCGTTCAACCCGTCCCACCTGGAAATCGTTTCCCCGGTGGTCGAGGGTTCGGTTCGCGCCCGTCAGGACCGTCGTAACGATCCGACCGGCGAGAAGGTTCTGCCGATCTCCATCCACGGTGACGCTGCGTTCGCAGGTCAGGGCGTGGTCATGGAAACCTTCCAGATGTCGCAGACCCGCGGTTTCAAGACCGGCGGTACCGTGCACATCGTGATCAACAACCAGGTCGGGTTCACCATCAGCAACCCGCTGGACTCGCGTTCCACCGAGTACGCGACCGACGTTGCGAAAATGATCCAGGCGCCGATCCTTCATGTGAATGGCGATGATCCGGAAGCCGTATTGTTCGTGACCCAGCTGGCCATCGACTACCGCATGCAGTTCAAGCGTGACGTGGTGATCGACCTGGTCTGCTACCGTCGTCGCGGCCACAACGAGGCCGACGAGCCAAGCGGCACCCAGCCGATCATGTATCAGCAGATCACCAAACAGCGCACCACCCGTGAGCTGTATGCCGATCGTCTGACCCAGGGCGGTGTGCTGGACGCAGAGCGTGTTCAGGCGAAAGTCGACGAATACCGCAACGCACTGGACAACGGTCTGCACGTGGTGAAGAGCCTGGTCAAAGAGCCGAACAAAGAGTTGTTCGTGGATTGGCGTCCGTATCTGGGCCACGCCTGGACCGCGCGTCACGACACTCGCTTCGACCTCAAGACCTTGCAGGAACTATCCGCCAAGCTGCTGGAAATTCCGGAAGGCTTCGTGGTTCAGCGCCAGGTCGCGAAGATCTACGAAGACCGTCAGAAGATGCAAGCCGGCGGCCTGCCGATCAACTGGGGCTACGCCGAAACCATGGCGTACGCGACCCTGGCGTTCGAAGGTCACCCGATCCGCATGACCGGCCAGGACATCGGCCGCGGTACGTTCTCGCACCGTCATGCTGTCTTGCACAACCAGAAAGACGCGGGCACCTACATCCCGCTGCAGAACCTGTACAACGGCCAGCCACGTTTCGACCTGTACGATTCGTTCCTGTCCGAAGAAGCCGTACTGGCGTTCGAATACGGTTACTCGACCACCACGCCTGATGCGCTGGTGATCTGGGAAGCCCAGTTCGGCGACTTCGCCAACGGTGCCCAGGTGGTTATCGACCAGTTCATCACCAGTGGCGAGCACAAGTGGGGCCGTCTGTGCGGTCTGACCATGTTGCTGCCGCACGGTTACGAAGGTCAGGGGCCGGAGCACTCCTCGGCGCGTCTGGAGCGTTACCTGCAGCTGTGCGCCGAGCACAACATTCAGGTAGCCGTGCCGACTACGCCGGCACAGATCTATCATTTGCTGCGTCGTCAGGTGATTCGCCCGCTGCGCAAGCCGTTGATCGTTCTGACTCCAAAGTCGCTGCTGCGCCACAAGCTGGCCATCTCGACGCTGGAAGATCTGGCCGAAGGTTCGTTCCAGACCGTCATCCCGGAAATCGATGCCCAAGACCCGAAAAAGGTCGAGCGCGTTGTTCTGTGTAGCGGCAAGGTCTACTACGACCTGCTGGAAAAACGCCGTGCCGAAGGTCGTGACGACATCGCTGTCGTGCGTATCGAGCAGCTGTACCCATTCCCTGAGGACGACTTGAAGGAAGTCCTGGCGCCTTACACCAACGTCAAAGCTGCCGTCTGGTGTCAGGAAGAGCCGATGAACCAGGGTGCATGGTACTGCAGCCAACACCACATGCGTCGCAGCATCAGCAACCTCAACAAGTCTCTCGTACTCGAGTACGCGGGCCGTGAGGCTTCTGCTGCACCAGCATGCGGTTACGCATCGATGCACGCCGAACAGCAGGAAAAACTGCTGCAAGACGCCTTTACTGTTTAACGCCTTCGCGCACCTGAAACCGAATTTAAGGAACCACAGACAATGGCTATCGAGATCAAAGCCCCCACTTTCCCGGAATCGGTTGCCGATGGCACCGTTGCCACCTGGCACAAACAACCGGGCGACGCGGTCAAGCGCGACGAACTGATCGTCGACATCGAAACCGACAAAGTCGTGCTGGAAGTGCTGGCTACCGCTGACGGCGTGCTGGGCGCTATCGTCAAGAACGAAGGCGACACCGTTCTGTCCGACGAAGTCCTGGGCTCCATCGTTGAAGGCGGCGCTGCTGCTGCCGCTCCGGCTGCCGCTGCTGCTCCGGCCGCTGCCGCTCCAGCTGCCGGCGCTGACGAAGACGCTATCGCCGCTCCGGCTGCTCGCAAGCTGGCCGAAGAAAACGGTATCAACCTGGCTTCCGTCAAGGGCACCGGCAAAGATGGTCGTGTAACCAAGGAAGACGTGGTTGCCGCTGTCGAAGCCAAGAAAGCCGCTCCTGCTGCCGCGCCTGCCAAGGCTGCTGCTCCGGCTGCCGCTGCTCCTGTGTTCGCCGCCGGCGATCGCATCGAGAAGCGTGTACCGATGACCCGCGTTCGTGCCACCGTGGCCAAGCGTCTGGTTGAAGCTCAGTCGAACATGGCGATGCTGACCACTTTCAACGAAGTCGACATGACCGAAGTCATGGCCCTGCGTTCGAAGTACAAGGATCTGTTCGAGAAGTCCCACAACGGCGTGCGCCTGGGCTTCATGTCGTTCTTCGTGAAAGCGGCCACCGAAGCGCTGAAACGCTTCCCGGCTGTCAACGCGTCGATCGACGGCGGTGACATCGTTTACCACGGCTACGCTGACGTCGGCGTTGCAGTTTCCAGTGATCGCGGCCTGGTTGTACCGGTTTTGCGTAACGCCGAACTGATGAGCCTGGCTGAAATCGAAGGCGGCATCGCCACCTTCGGCAAGAAAGCCCGCGACGGCAAACTGTCGATGGACGAAATGACCGGTGGTACTTTCACCATCACCAACGGTGGTACTTTCGGTTCGATGATGTCGACCCCGATCGTCAACCCGCCACAAGCCGCCATCCTGGGCATGCACAACATCATCCAGCGTCCTATGGCCATCAACGGTCAGGTCGTTATCCGTCCGATGATGTACCTGGCACTGTCCTACGATCACCGTCTGATCGATGGCAAAGAAGCTGTGACCTTCCTGGTGACCATCAAGAACCTGCTGGAAGATCCGGCTCGTCTGTTGCTGGATATCTGATAGAAGCAGCCATGAGCTGCAAGCCCAGGCTGCGGAAAACCCGCGACCTGGCTTGCCGCTCGCGGCTTGAAGCTTTTCGCTAAAGAGGATTTTTTTCAATGTCGCAGAAATTTGACGTAGTAGTGATCGGCGCGGGCCCTGGCGGTTACGTGGCTGCCATCAAGGCCGCCCAGCTTGGTCTTTCGACAGCCTGCATCGAGAAGTACACCGACAAGGAAGGCAAACTGGCTCTGGGCGGTACTTGCCTGAACGTCGGCTGCATTCCATCCAAGGCGCTGCTGGACAGCTCCTGGAAGTACAAGGAAGCCAAAGAAGGCTTCGCGATCCACGGTATCAACCACGCTGGCGTGACCATGGACGTGCCGGCAATGGTCGGCCGCAAGGCCACCATCGTCAAAGGCCTGACCTCTGGCGTTGCGACCCTGTTCAAAGCCAACGGTGTGACTTCCATTGAAGGTCACGGCAAGCTGCTGGCCGGCAAGCAAGTTGAAGTCACCAAGCCAGACGGCTCGGTAGAAATCATCCAGGCCGAGAACGTGATCCTGGCTCCAGGTTCGCGTCCGATCGACATTCCACCGGCTCCGGTCGACCAGAATGTGATCGTTGATTCGACTGGCGCCCTGGAATTCCAGACCGTGCCTAAGCGTCTGGGCGTGATAGGCGCTGGCGTGATCGGTCTGGAACTGGGTTCGGTCTGGTCGCGTCTGGGCGCGGAAGTGACTGTCCTGGAAGCCCTGGACACCTTCCTGATGGCAGCGGACACCGCTGTTTCCAAGGAAGCGCTGAAAACCCTGACCAAACAGGGCCTGGACATCAAGCTGGGCGCTCGCGTCACCGGTTCCAAAGTGAACGGCGACGAAGTCGTGGTGAACTACACCGATGCCAAGGGCGAACAGAACATCACTTTCGACAAGCTGATCGTAGCCGTTGGTCGCCGTCCGGTGACCACTGATCTGTTGGCTGCCGACTGCGGCGTGACCCTGGACGAGCGCGGTTTCGTGCACGTTGACGATCACTGCGCCACCACCGTACCGGGCGTTTACGCCATCGGTGACGTGGTTCGCGGCATGATGCTGGCGCACAAGGCCTCGGAAGAGGGCATCATGGTTGTCGAGCGCATCAAGGGCCACAAGGCCCAGATGAACTATGATTTGATCCCTTCGGTTATTTATACTCACCCGGAAATCGCGTGGGTTGGTAAAACCGAGCAGGCCTTGAAAGCTGAAGGCGTTGAAGTTAACGTCGGCACCTTCCCGTTCGCCGCCTCTGGCCGTGCCATGGCTGCCAACGACACCGGTGGTTTCGTCAAGGTCATCGCAGATGCCAAGACAGACCGCGTTCTGGGCGTCCACGTGATTGGCCCAAGCGCTGCCGAACTGGTTCAGCAGGGCGCGATCGGTATGGAATTCGGCACCAGCGCTGAAGACCTGGGCATGATGGTTTTCTCCCATCCGACCCTGTCTGAAGCCTTGCACGAAGCTGCTTTGGCTGTGAATGGCGGCGCCATTCACATCGCCAACCGCAAGAAGCGTTAAGGGCTATGTGAAAACGTAGCGAGCGACGGAAAGACAAGGCAAAAACAGGTGAGGAAGCGGAGTTGACGTCAGTCAATGAGCATTTCGAACCTGTTTTTAACGCAGTGTTTCCTAGCGCAGCAGTTTTCACATGTCCGAAAGAGATAATAAGAAACCACGGCGGTTTGGCCCGTCGTGAGCCTTGCATGCAAGACTCACCGCGGAATATCCGCTGGACGCAGTCTTGCATAGCTGCACCGGGTATCCGGAAAGGCTATGCAAGCAGCAGTCACAGGTGGTGCGGCACTTGAATGAGTGCAGCACCGAATGCGCAGTACCTAACGAAGACGGTAATAAGCATGAATCTTCACGAGTATCAGGGTAAGCAGCTGTTCGCTGAATACGGCCTGCCAGTTTCCACCGGTTACGCGGTAGACACCCCGGAAGCAGCAGCAGAAGCTTGCGACAAAATCGGCGGCAGCGAGTGGGTTGTCAAAGCCCAGGTCCACGCCGGTGGTCGCGGTAAAGCGGGCGGCGTAAAGCTGGTTCGCAGCAAAGAAGACGCCAAGGCATTCGCACAGCAGTGGCTGGGCAAGCGTCTGGTGACTTACCAGACTGACGCCAATGGCCAGCCAGTCACCAAGATCCTGGTTGAATCGTGCACTGATATCGCTAAAGAGCTGTACCTGGGCGCTGTCGTGGACCGTTCGAGCCGTCGTATCGTGTTCATGGCTTCCACCGAAGGTGGCGTGGACATCGAGAAAATCGCTCACGACACTCCAGAAAAAATTCTGAAGGCCACTATCGATCCACTGGTTGGCGCTCAGCCATTCCAGGGTCGCGAGCTGGCATTCCAGTTGGGTCTGGAAGGCAAGCAAGTTGCCCAGTTCGCCAAGATCTTCGTAGGTCTGGCCAAACTGTTCAAGGATCACGACCTGGCCCTGCTGGAAGTGAACCCGCTGGTGATCAAGGCTGACGGCGATCTGCACTGCCTCGATGCCAAGATCAACATCGACGCCAACGCCATGTACCGTCAGCCTAAGCTGAAGACTTTCCACGATCCGTCGCAGGACGATCCGCGCGAAGCGCACGCTGCCAAGTTCGAACTGAACTACGTAGCGCTGGAAGGCAACATCGGTTGCATGGTCAACGGTGCCGGCCTGGCCATGGGTACCATGGACATCGTCAACCTGCATGGCGGCAAGCCAGCCAACTTCCTCGACGTGGGCGGTGGTGCTACCAAGGAACGCGTTACCGAAGCGTTCAAGATCATTCTGTCCGACACTAACGTCGCTGCAGTATTGGTCAACATCTTCGGCGGCATCGTTCGTTGCGACATGATTGCCGAAGGCATCATCGGCGCGGTGAAAGAAGTCGGCGTGAAAATCCCGGTTGTTGTTCGCCTTGAAGGCAACAACGCTGAGCTGGGCGCTAAAGTACTGGCAGAAAGCGGTTTGAACATCATCGCTGCTACCAGCCTGACCGACGCTGCTCAACAAGTTGTCAAAGCTGCGGAGGGCAAATAATGAGCGTCCTGATCAATAAAGACACCAAAGTTATCTGCCAGGGCATTACCGGTTCGCAAGGTAGTTTCCACACCCAGCAAGCCATCGAGTACGGCACCAAGATGGTGGGTGGTGTAACTCCAGGCAAAGGCGGCACCGAGCACCTGGGCCTGCCAGTGTTCAACACCGTGAAAGACGCTGTAGCTGCCACTGGCGCCACCGCCAGCGTGATCTACGTTCCGGCTCCTTTCTGCAAAGACTCGATCCTGGAAGCTGCCTTCGGCGGCATCAAGCTGATCGTGTGCATCACCGAAGGCATTCCTACCCTGGACATGCTGGACGCTAAAGTTAAGTGCGACGAGCTGGGCGTAGTCCTGATCGGCCCTAACTGCCCAGGCGTGATCACCCCAGGCGAATGCAAGATCGGCATCATGCCAGGTCACATTCACTTGCCAGGCAAGGTCGGTATCGTTTCCCGTTCCGGCACCCTGACCTACGAAGCTGTGAAGCAGACTACTGACGCCGGTTTCGGTCAGTCGACTTGCGTCGGCATCGGTGGTGACCCGATCCCGGGTTCGAACTTCATCGACATCCTGAAGCTGTTCCAGGAAGACCCGAAGACCGAAGCGATCGTAATGATCGGTGAGATCGGCGGTTCGGCTGAAGAAGAAGCGGCTGCCTACATCAAGGCACACGTGACCAAGCCGGTTGTTTCCTACATCGCCGGTGTGACTGCTCCTCCGGGCAAGCGCATGGGCCATGCTGGCGCAATCATCTCTGGCGGCAAAGGTACTGCAGACGAGAAATTCGCTGCTCTGCAAGACGCAGGCGTTAAAACCGTGCGTTCGCTGGCAGACATCGGCAAGGCCCTGGCCGAGCTGACTGGTTGGGCTGTCAAGTAAGCCTCGCGCTTGGCTGACGCTTCACCAAACAAAGGCCACCTTCGGGTGGCCTTTGTCGTTTCCGGCATTTGTGTTGACCGTGCGGACGCCATCGCGAGCAGGCTCGCTCCCACATTGGAACGCGGTCAACTGTGGGAGCGAGCCTGCTCGCGAAGACGGACTTGTAGGCGACAACCATTAACATGCAAAAACGCGACACTAAGATGTCGTATATCGGATAGTTCGCCCTTAAACAGTGCGTTTATCGGCCAAATTCGTTAGGCTACGCGCCATTTTTGCGTCTGCGGCCCACAAGGCGGCAACGCGCTAAAAGGGTCGGTCTTATACGGACTGACAGCATTTCCCTCATCCATAGGGAAATCCCTCTCTAAATTCCGATTCAGTAGTGTGGTATTTCCTTAATGAAAGTGTTGAAAGGCCAGGACATCCTGGCACTTGGTTTTATGACGTTTGCCCTGTTCGTCGGGGCTGGCAACATTATCTTCCCGCCTATCGTCGGTTTGCAGTCCGGGCCCAATGTCTGGATGGCGGCGTTGGGCTTTCTGGTCACGGCGGTCGGTTTGCCGGTGATCACCGTTGTGGCGCTGGCCAAGGTCGGCGGTGCAATGGATGCCTTGAGCAGCCCGATCGGTAAAGTCGCCGGTGGCCTGCTGGCAGCGGCTTGCTACCTCGCTGTTGGCCCGCTGTTCGCGACGCCACGTACCGCGACAGTATCCTTCGAAGTGGGTCTGGCGCCCCTGACCGGCGAGAGCCCGTTGGCGCTGTTCCTGTACAGCTCGGTGTACTTCCTGCTGGTGTTTTTCATCTCGCTGTATCCGGGTCGTTTGCTGGATACCGTCGGGCGTTTCCTCGCGCCGCTGAAGATCATCGCCCTGGCCGTGCTGGGCATTGCAGCGTTTGCCTTGCCGGCCGGTGACATTGGCCAGGCAACCCCTGAATACGTGGCGGCGCCGTTTTCCCAAGGCTTCATCAATGGTTACCTGACCATGGATACCCTGGGCGCCCTGGTGTTCGGCATCGTCATCGTCAACGCCATCCGTTCACGCGGCGTCGAGTCGCCGGCCCTGATCACCCGCTACGCAATCATCGCCGGCCTGATCGCTGGTGTCGGCCTGGCGCTGGTGTATGTCAGCCTGTTCCGTCTCGGTTCGGGCAGCCATGAAGTGGCCGCTGGCGCTACCAATGGCGCGGCGGTATTGCATGCTTACGTGCAGCATACATTCGGTTCGCTGGGCAGCGGCTTCCTTGCCGTTCTGATCTCCCTGGCGTGCCTGGTGACCGCGGTTGGCCTGACCTGTGCCTGCGCCGAGTACTTCAGCCGTGTGGTGCCGCTGTCCTACAAGACGCTGGTGATCATCCTCGCTGCGTTCTCGCTGCTGGTATCCAACCTGGGCCTGACCAAGCTGATTGCGTTCTCGATCCCGGTGCTCACCGCGATCTACCCGCCGTGCATCGTTCTGGTGGCGTTGAGCTTCTGCAAGGACTTCTGGCATGAGCACGGTCGTATCCTCGGCCCGGTCATGCTGGTGTCGTTCATCTTCGGCCTGATCGACGCCCTCAAGGGTGCAGGCCTGGCGGACTGGATGCCGACGCAAATGGCCCACCTGCCGCTGAGCGAGCAGGGGCTGGCCTGGCTGGTGCCGTCGGTGATGACACTGGTGGTCGCGGTCGTTTGCGATCGCCTGCTGGGCAAGCGCGCCGAAGCCTTGGCTTAAGTCGCTTCACGACTCGCCACGAGCGGGTCTTGAGCAAAAACAGAAATGCCCCGTATCAATCGATACGGGGCATTTTTTTTGTGAGGGATGCGGTGTCTTTTCCGTTGAGCTAACGTCGAAGCACTGCAACACCCTTTGTGGGAGCGAGCCTGCTCGCGAAGGCGTCGCTTCATTCAACGCAGATGTTGATTGATCTACCGCTTTCGCGAGCAGGCTCGCTCCCACAAGGTTTCAGTGTTCCGTTACTACTTCACAAGGACCTGCATGTCGTTCATCCAAGCCAACCTGATCCACATTCTCGCCGCCGTCTGGTTCGTTATCTGCTGGGGCGGGTACACCCGCTATGCCACATGGAAAGGGCGTGACACCGCATGCCTGGCCAGTGTGCTGCACCTGTATCGTGAAGACTGGATGCGCCGCATGCTGCTGCGCGACAACCGCATCGCCGATGCCAGCGTGATCGGCAATCTGGAGCGCAATGCGTCGTTCTTCGCCTCCAGTACGCTGATTATCCTGGCCGGTATTCTCACGGTGCTGGGGGCTTCGGAACGGGCGGTATCCTTGCTGGCGGATATCCCGATGGTGCAACAGGCGTCCCAGGGCATGTCGGAAATCAAGTTGCTGTGCCTGGCGCTGGTGTTTGTCTATGCATTCTTCACGTTCAGCTGGTGTATGCGCCAATACAACTTTGCGGCAGTGCTGGTGGGTTCGGCGCCGATGGTCGGTGAACGCCATGTGTCGGAGCAGGAGCGCAAAGCGTTCGCTTTACGTGCCGCCCGCGTCATCTCCATGGCCGCCAACCAGTTCAACTTCGGGCTGCGTTCCTATTACTTCGGCATGACCATGCTGGCGTGGTTTGTCAGCCCGTGGCTGTTCATGTTGATGAGTGCTGGCGTGGTGTTCGTGTTGTACCGCCGCGAGTTTCATTCCGACGTTCTCGATGTGATGGTCTATACCCCTACAGAGGCGCCGTTGCCGGAGGCGATCAAAGAGGCAGCTTGATGAGTATTCCATTCTGGTGCGTGTTGATCAGTGCGGTGTTGATTTACCTGGCGCGAATGCCCGTGACGACTGCCATGAAAGAGCAGGGCGGCTACGATAACCACCTGCCGCGCCAACAGCAGGCGCAACTCACAGGCTTGGGTGCCCGGGCGGTGGCTGCGCATCAGAACAGTTTCGAAGCCTTCATGTTGTTTGCTGTGGGTGTGTTGATGGCGCATACCACGCAGACAGCGGGCTGGCTGATCGACGGCCTGGCGATCATCTTCGTGATCACGCGGGTTATTTACCTGGTGTGTTACTGGAAAGACCTGGCCTGGCAGCGCAGTCTGGTTTGGCTGGTGGGCTTAATCTGTTCGCTGTTGTTGATGATTAGTCCGACTTTTCGAACGATTTTGCTCTAACCACTGTTTTCAAGACAAAAGAAAACCCGCACTTGGCGGGTTTTCTTTTGTCACGCTAAAAACCGTATTAGTTCTTAGGTGCTTCCGGAGCGGCCGGAGTAGCTGGAGCGGCCGGAGCAGCCTCTTTTGCCGCTTCTGCGTTCGATTCAGCCTGATCTTTGGCGGCTTCGGCGTTTTCTTTCGCCGCGTCGTTCACTTTATCCTGAGCTTCGTTCATTTTTTGCTGGGCTTGCTCAGCATTTTGGTTAGCATCTTGAGCTTTGTCCTCGGATTTTTTATCGCAGGCAGCGAGACCGAGGGAAGCGGTCAACATCAAGGCAATAGCTAAAGTCTTACGCATGGGGTGTTTCTCCTGATGAAAAGCATCTACTGGCATTAAGAGCTCACACATCAGGGTTAAGTTCCTTAATTCTTTCAGATATATAAGTTTGTTCTAGTGCGGAACTTTTACCCGTACCGCCACCGCACTGTACGGGCATAAACAAGAGCGTTTATCAAATGGCTGAAAACCCCGTTTTTGAGCGCGCGAAGCGCTTTCTGTCGGCGCTGCGACATTGCCAGGTACTTGGACTAAGCGTTCACAGCGCCAGCAACGAAGGGCTGACGATTGTGCTGCCGTACAGCCCGCAGATCGTCGGCAATCCCGAAACCGGCGTGATTCATGGCGGGGCGCTGACCTCGCTGATGGACACCGCCTGTGGCATGGCGACCCTCTGCGTGCTCCCGGAATTCGAAGTCTGCCCGACCCTGGACCTGCGCATCGACTACATGCACGCCGCCGAGCCGCATAAGGATGTCTACGGCTTTGCCCAGTGCTATAGGGTCACCACCGACGTGATTTTTGCCCGCGGCTTCGCCTATCAGGATGACCCCGGACAACCCATTGCCCATGTGATGGGCACTTTCATGCGCATGGGCAAGAACATCAAAGGCACCAAGGGCTTTGGTGGCGCGGTTGCCGGAGGGGCGCAATGAGCGAGTCTCTGAAGGATCAACTGCAAAAGGCCCACGAACGGGGCGATTACGCCGCGCTACTGGATTTGATTCCCTATGCCCGGCTGATCGGCGTCGAATGTTCGCGGGTGGGCGATGAGTTGCTGTTCAAGCTGCCAGCGAACAAGGACAACATCGGGAACCCGTTGTTGCCGGCGATCCATGGCGGTGTGATAGCCGGCTTCATGGAATTGGCCGCCGCGCTGCATCTGTTGGTGTTTACCGGATCGCCCGGGGTGCCGAAGATCATCGACTTCTCCCTGGATTACCTGCGTGCCGGGCAGTTTCGCGATACTTGGGCCCGCTGCCAGGTCTGGCGCCAGGGTCGCCGGGTCGCCAACGTGGCGATTACCGCCTGGCAAAGCACTGAAGCCGAACCGATTGCCACCGCCCGCGCACATTTCAAACTCGAGGAGCCCTTGAAATCCTGAACTCAGCCCCCAACTCAGATGACAACCCGCCGCCGACCGTCAAGGTCGCGGCTTATGCCATCTGATTGGAGTTTGATGACCATGAGTGTGGAAACTCAAAAGGAAACCCTGGGCTTCCAGACCGAGGTGAAGCAGCTGCTGCATCTCATGATCCATTCGCTGTATTCCAACAAGGAAATTTTCCTTCGCGAATTGATCTCGAACGCCTCTGACGCTGTCGATAAATTACGTTTCGAAGCCCTGGCCAGGCCAGAGCTGCTGGAAGGTGGCGCCGAACTGAAAATCCGCGTGAGCTTCGACAAGGACGCTAAAACCGTCACCCTCGAAGACAACGGTATCGGCATGAGCCGCGAAGACGCGATCACCCACCTGGGTACCATCGCCAAGTCCGGCACCGCCGATTTCATGAAGCACCTGAGCGGCGACCAGAAGAAAGACTCGCACCTGATCGGCCAGTTCGGCGTCGGTTTCTACTCCGCCTTCATCGTCGCTGACAAAGTCGATGTGTACAGCCGTCGTGCCGGCAGCGTTGCCAGCGAAGGCGTGCATTGGTCGTCCAAGGGCGAAGGTGACTTCGAAGTGGCGACCATCGACAAGGCCGAACGCGGCACTCGCATCGTCCTGCACCTCAAGTCCGGTGAAGACGAGTTCGCCGATGGCTGGCGCCTGCGCAACATCATCAAGAAGTACTCCGACCACATCGCCTTGCCGATCGAGTTGCCGAAAGAAGTGGCGGCCGCTGAAGGTGAAGAGAAGCCTGCCGTCGAATGGGAAACCGTCAACCGCGCCAGCGCCCTGTGGACCCGTCCGCGTACCGAGATCAAGGACGAGGAATACCAGGAGTTCTACAAGCACATCGCTCACGATTTCGAAAACCCGCTGAGCTGGAGCCACAACAAGGTCGAAGGCAAGCTCGAATACAGCTCGCTGCTGTACGTGCCGACCCGCGCTCCATTCGACCTGTACCAGCGTGAAGCGCCGAAAGGCCTGAAGCTCTATGTACAGCGCGTGTTCGTCATGGATCAGGCCGAGTCCTTCCTGCCGCTGTACCTGCGCTTCATCAAAGGCGTGGTCGACTCCAATGACCTGTCGCTGAACGTGTCGCGGGAAATCCTGCAGAAAGACCCGATCATCGACTCGATGAAGTCGGCGCTGACCAAGCGGGTGCTGGACATGCTGGAAAAACTGGCGAAGAACGAGCCTGAGCAATACAAGGGTTTCTGGAAAAACTTCGGTCAGGTCATGAAAGAAGGCCCGGCAGAAGATTTCGCCAACAAGGAAAAAATCGCCGGCCTGCTGCGTTTCGCATCGACCCACGGCGACGATGGCGAGCAGGTTGTTGGCTTGGCCGAGTACCTGGCGCGCGGCAAGGAAGGCCAGGACAAGATCTACTACCTGACTGGCGAAACCTACGCCCAGGTCAAGAACAGCCCGCACCTGGAAGTCTTCCGCAAGAAAGGCATCGAAGTGCTGCTGCTGACAGATCGCATCGACGAGTGGCTGATGAGCTACCTCAGCGACTTCGACGGCAAGAGCTTTGTCGACGTGGCGCGCGGCGACCTGGACCTGGGCAACCTGGACTCGGAAGAGGACAAGAAGGCCGCGGAAGAAGTCGCCAAGGCCAAAGAAGGTCTGGTTGAGCGTCTGAAAACTGCGCTGGGCGAATCCGTTGCGGAAGTTCGGGTGTCCCATCGCCTGACCGACTCCCCGGCGATCCTGGCCATCGGCGAGCAGGACCTGGGCTTGCAGATGCGCCAGATCCTGGAAGCCAGCGGCCAGAAGGTTCCGGATTCGAAGCCGATCTTCGAGTTCAACCCGGCTCACCCGCTGATCGAGAAGCTCGACAACGAGCAGAGCGACGAGCGCTTCGGCGACCTGTCGCACATCCTCTTCGATCAGGCGGCCCTGGCGGCCGGCGACAGCTTGAAAGATCCGGCGGCCTATGTGCGCCGTCTGAACAAGCTGTTGGTCGAACTGTCGGCTTGACTGAGTTGTAGAAAAACCCGCTTCGGCGGGTTTTTTCATTCTGGTGTTCAACAATCAGGAGTCAGAAATGAGCCAAATCACTGTACGTTCCGTTGCCTATCAGATTGACGGCCAGGCTTACGAAAGCCGTCTGGCCTTCGATGCCGACCATAAAGGCCCGCGCCCGGGTTTGTTGATGGCGCCGAACTGGATGGGCGTCAGCGCCGGTGCCGAGGAAATCGCCAGGTCGGTGGCGTCCAAGGGTTATGTGGTACTGATTGCAGACCTTTACGGAAAATCGGTTCGACCGACGAACAATGACGAGGCCGGCGCGGCCATGATGCCATTGAAGAATGACCGCCCATTGCTGCGCAAGCGCATGCAGGTGGCATTCGAACAGTTGCAAAGCCAGGGTGAAGTGGCTGTCGATACTTCGAAACTGGCCACTTTCGGTTTCTGCTTCGGCGGTTGCTGCGCCCTGGAGTTCGCCCGTACCGGCGCGCCGGTGAAGGCCGCGGTGTCGTTCCACGGCACGCTGGACACACCGAATCCGGCCGATGCGAAAAACATCAAGGGTAAGGTCCTGGTGCTGCACGGCGCTTCCGATCCATTGGTGCCGAAAGAGCAGCTGCCGGCGTTCGAAGATGAAATGAACGCGGCGGGCGTGGACTGGCAGTTGCTGAGCTACGGCGGTGCGTTCCACTCGTTCACTGACCCGCACGCCAACGTGCCGGGCATGATGATGTATAACGCCAAGGTGGCTGCTCGGGCCTTCACGTCGATGCATAACTTGCTGGATGAAGTGTTCAAGGGTTGATCATGATTCGGCCGGTGTGAGTACCGGCCTCATCGCGAGCAGGCTCACTCCTGCATTGGAATGCATTCACCTGTAGGAGTGAGCCTGCTCGCGATAGCGGTCTAACAGACACTCAACTGTTTATGGCATTTCGATCCTCTCAACTTCCCCCGGCACCGTCGGCCAGTCCCCGGCCGCCCAACGCCGGCGTGCCTCATCGATCGCCGCCGGATCGCTCGCGACAAAATTCCAGTTGATCCGCCGTGGCCCGTCCAGCGGTGCGCCGCCAAACAATACGGCGTGACTGTCGCTTTCGGCAAAGAGAGTCATCTCTTCCCCTGGAGGCAGTACCACCAGCGAGTACGGCTCTATCGGCTCGCCATCCAGTTGCACCTCGCCGCTCAATACATACAAGGCACGTTCTTCATGCTCGGTAGGGATGAGCAAAGTCGTCGCCGTTTGCAGGTGCAGTTCCGCGTACAGCGTAGGAGAAAGCACCGGCACTGGCGATTCCAGGCAAAAGCCCGCCCCGGCAATCATGCGAATCTTCACTCCCAGGTTTTCGCTGACCGGCAAAGTCGACGCCGGATGGTGACTGTAATGCCCCGGACCTTGCTCTTTGTCCTTGGGCGAAGCCAGCCAGATCTGCAGGCCGTGCATCGTGAAACCGCTTTCTTTCAAGGCCTCGGGCGTGCGTTCGACATGGGCGATGGCACTGCCGGCCGTCATCCAGCTGACATCGCCAGTCCCGACCACTTGATCGGAACCGAGACTGTCCTTGTGCTGGATCTGCCCTTGGAACAAGTAGGTGAGGGTGGACAGGCCAATGTGCGGATGCTGGCGGATGTTCATGCCCTTGCCCGGTGGATAACGGGTTTCCAGCATGTGGTCGAAAAACACGAATGGCCCGACGCTGCGGCATTTGGCCGACGGCAGCGGGCGGAGAATCGGCTGGCCTTCGACATCTTCAGTGCGGGGGCGGATCACGAGCGGAGTGTTCATGGTGCGTTCCAGGCTGAGCGGGTAATGCGTTCGAGCATAACCCGCTTGCGCAGCCCTTGCCGCTATTGGCTGAACGCACCTTCGGACAAATGCGTTTCGATGCGGACTTCAGACGAGGTCATCAGCTTGTGGATCGGGCAGCGATCGGCCACGCGGTGCAGTTCATCGCGCTGGGCGTCGGTGAGTACGCCCTTGAGGGTCAGTTTGACGTGCAGCGCGTACTGGCCTTTCTGTTCCAGGCTGTTGTCGCGCTTGACCTCGACGCCGACACCGGTCAGCGGGATGTCCTTCTTCTTCGCATACAGCTTCAGTGTCAGGGCCTTGCAGGCGCCGAGAGCAGCGTCGAAATAATCATGGGGCTCCGGTGCCGAGCCTTCACCACCCGCCGTGACGGGCACGTCGGCGAAGAGTTCATGGTCATCGATTTGTACGCTGTGGCGAAAACCTTCGGCGGAAACGGTATTGACTGTAACGGTCATGGGAAACCTCGCAGGCGACAGGAAAACTCATTCGATCAAAAAAGACCTTGAAGGTATAGAGCCATCGCGCTTGTCGGGTGTTCCAATTTTCGAACCCACAAAAAAGCCCCGCAATGGCGGGGCTTCATGGTATCGATCCGGATCAGCTGCCTTTGACTGGCTTGCCGTTGACCGTGCCATCCAGGAGCATGATGTTGTATTCCTTGCCGTCGGTTTCGACTTGTTGCAGGCGGACCAGCAGGTAGTCCCAATCCTTGGCGAACCACATCACGGTGATGCGTTTGTTCTGTGTCGGATCGCGTACACGTTCAACCTTGATCGCATCGATCTTGCCGGCCTTGGTGTCGACCTTTTCGGCGCCCAGCACGCGGAAGTCATAGGTGTCGACTTCACCGCCGTCGACCACCTGATAACTCATGCTTTTTTTGCCGGCGGCGACGTCGTGCTGCAGGGCCAGTTGATAGCTGGATTTGTCGAGCATGCCACGGTTGAGTGGAACCTTGACCGCGTCGCCGCGATCGGTGCCGGTGACCATCTTGGTGTTCCAGTCGAAATCCAGATCCGCTTTCTTGGCCTTGCCCAGGCCGCCACGTTCGAAGTGGTATGACTCTGGAAGAAGCGTGTCCTTGTCCATGGTCAGGGTGCTTTCCTCGGACAGGCTGGCGATCATCATCGATGCCTTGAAACTCAGTTTCCATTTGCCGTCGCTGGTTTTTTCGAGGTTGCGCTCGGCAGTGCCACTCATGGGCAGCTGTTTCCAGTCGGCGGTGTAGCTGGCGGAGAAAGGTTGAAGGTCTGCCGCCTGGGCGAAGGGCAAGGCGAGCAGAGCGCAAGCGAAGAGCAGGGCGCGACGCATAAAATCTCCTAGTTTCGAATCAAGTGGCCGCTGGCCGCGAGTAACTGTCCATCCAGTAAAGCACCATGCTCGCCGAGGGCCAGACGACCTTCGGCAAACCAGCGTACGGCCATCGGGTAGATCAGGTGTTCCTGAACATGGACCCGCTGCGCCAGACTCTGCGGCGAATCCTGTAACTCTACCGGTATTACAGCCTGTACGACCAGTGGTCCGCCATCGAGTTCCTCGGTGACGAAGTGCACGGAGCAGCCGTGCTCGGTGTCGCCGGCCTCCAGCGCGCGCTCATGAGTGTGTAACCCTTTGTATTTGGGTAGCAGCGAGGGATGGATATTGAGCAGGCGACCCTGATAGTGGCGTACGAAACCGGCGCTGAGAATGCGCATGAATCCGGCCAGTACCACGAGTTTGGGGTTGAAGGCGTCGATCAGTTCGATCAGCGCGGCGTCGAAGGCCTCGCGACCTTCGAAAGCCTTGTGATCCAGGGCGCGGGTGTCGATACCCGCGTCACTGGCGCGCTGCAGGCCGTAGGCGTCGGCGCGATTGGAGATCACCGCAGCGATGCGGACCGGGCTGTCGCCGGTCCGCGTGCTGTCGATCAGGGCCTGCAAGTTACTGCCGGTGCCGGACAACAGCACCACCACATCACAGGTCTGAGACATCAATGAGCCTTGAGGTTCTTCAGTTCAACCTGAGCCGCGCCTTCGGCAGCGGTGGAGATCTGGCCGATGACCCAAGGCTGCTCGCCCGCTTCGCGCAGAACGTTCAGGGCCGCTTCAACGTGCTCCTGAGCCACGCAGATGACCATGCCCACGCCGCAGTTCAGCACGCGGTGCATTTCGTTCTCGTCAACGTTGCCTTTCTCTTGCAGCCAGTCGAACACAGCAGGGCGGTTCCAGCTTGCCACGTCAACCACGGCTTGCGCGCCTTTTGGCAGCACGCGCGGGATGTTGTCCAGCAGGCCGCCACCGGTGATGTGGGCCATGGCTTTGACGGCACCGGTTTCCTTGATCAGCTTGAGCAGCGGCTTCACGTAGATGCGGGTCGGGGCCATCAGCAGGTCGGTCAGCGGCTTGCCGTCGAGCTGGATGTTTTCGATGTCGGCGCCGGACACTTCGATGATCTTGCGGATCAGCGAGTAGCCGTTGGAGTGCGGGCCGGAAGATGGCAGGGCGAGCAGGGCATCGCCGGCAGCGACCTTGGAGCCGTCGATGATTTCGGATTTTTCCACGACGCCGACGCAGAAACCGGCCAGGTCGTAGTCTTCGCCTTCGTACATGCCCGGCATTTCAGCGGTTTCGCCGCCAACCAGCGAGCAGCCCGACAGTTCGCAGCCAGCGCCGATGCCAGTCACAACCTGGGCGGCGGTGTCGACGTTCAGTTTGCCGGTGGCGTAGTAGTCGAGGAAGAACAGCGGCTCGGCGCCGCACACCACCAGGTCGTTGACGCACATGGCAACCAGGTCGATGCCGATGCTGTCGTGTTTGTTCAGGTTCAGTGCCAGGCGCAGCTTGGTGCCGACGCCGTCGGTACCGGAAACCAGCACAGGCTGCTTGTAGCCGGCCGGGATTTCGCAGAGGGCGCCGAAACCGCCCAGGCCGCCCATGACTTCCGGGCGCGCAGTGCGCTTGGCGACGCTCTTGATGCGTTCGACCAATGCTTCACCGGCGTCGATGTCTACACCGGCGTCCTTGTAGCTCAGGGAGGGTTGCTTGCTCATGATCCAGGCCTTTAGGGGGGGATTTCTGGGTAACGACCGAGTCCGTCGGGAGCGCCGAAACTGCGTAGGCGAGAGCCATGCGCGCTATTCGGACACTGCCCGGCTGTTGCCGGTCTGCGAAGGCGCGCGATTTTATCAGGCTTGAGCCGCAGCGGCCATCCTCAGGCCGACAGCAGGGCCATATCCGGTCAAAAAAAACCGTTGATGCACGGTGTCGGTGGCATCCTGCATGGCTGTATAAGGTATCGCGATTAACCGTCTATCGTTATGACAGTGCGAAAACTTACCCGGAGCGTGTGAATGTTTTGCGTCGGGCAACGGTCACAGTCTTGCTCGATCGTCTTCATGCGGTCTGTTCCAGCCGCTCTTGTCGTCAGGAATCTTCCATGCGTTTTTGTAAACTCTTGCTTGTGAGTTGTTTGTCAGTGGTCAGCCTGGTCAGTCAAGCCGAAACCGTCAAAGGCCTTTACCTGGTGCGCGAGCCGGTGAATGGCCAGTCGCCCGAGGAGCGCGACCAGGCGACTCAGCGTGCACTGGATACACTGGTGTTGCGCCTGACCGGCGACCCCAAGGCCGCTCAAAGTCCGGGGTTGGCGGCAATTCGTAAAGACCCGCAACAGATCATCAGCCAATACGGTTTTGAGGCCGGGCCGCCGGAAGTCCTGAAAGTCGATTTCGACCCGGGCACCACCGAGCAGGCCTTGCGCCGCGCCGGCCTGGCTATGTGGGGTGCCAACCGGCCGTCGATCCTCGGCTGGTGGTTGAATGATTCCACCGAGGGTTCAAGCCTGGTGGGTGACGGCCAGGCCAGCGCAGCGCCGTTGCGTCGGGCTGCCCAGCACCGGGGCTTGCCATTGCGCTTGCCGTTGGCGGATTTGAATGAGCAGATCGTCGCGACCGCGCCGAATCTGGAGGGCGCGGACCCCGCGCCTTTGCAGGCGGCATCGGAGCGCTACAACGCCGACGCCCTGCTCGCCGTTCACGCCAGGGAGGAGGGCGGGCAGTGGCAAGCCAAGTGGCAATTGTGGCTGGGGGATAAAAAAGAGGCCGGCAACGTGCAAGGCGCCGATCAGGCCACCGTGGCCGATGCGGTGATGCTGGCGATCAACGAACGCCTGGCGCCACGGTTTGTCGTCAAACCCGGTGCTTCGAGCGAGCAATTGCTGGAAGTGCAAGGCATGAATCTTGAGCACTACGCGTCACTCGGACGTTTGCTGGAGCCGTTTGGCGGGCGCGTGCAAAGTGTCGAGGGCGACCGGATTCTCTATCGGGTCAATGGCAGCGTCGATCAACTGCGTGCGCAACTGTCGCTGGCGAGGCTGCAGGAGGCGCCGGCGAGTCAGGTCCCGCCCCCGGTAGCGCCCGTTCAGCCAGCCACCGGCGGCGCGGTGCCAGTCGCCGCGCCGGCCCCGATCCCGCAACTGCGTTTTCGCTGGTAGTTTTTCTTTCTTTATATAGAAGCAATGGAGTGGTTCATGGCCGATTCGCGGCGTTGGTTCTGGCTCGGTGGGGTGGTCCTGCTGTGTGTGTTTGTCTGGTTGTTGCATCCGATCCTCACGCCGTTCCTGGTGGCGCTGCTGTTGGCCTACCTGTTCGACCCGCTGGTGGATCGGCTGGAGAAGGCAGGCCTGTCCCGAACCTGGGGTGTCGTGGCGGTATTTACCCTGTTTACCTTGATCTTCACCGCGCTGCTGTTGGTGTTGGTGCCGTTGCTCGCCAGGCAGTTGTTTCGTTTATATGAACTGGCTCCGCAGATGCTCGACTGGCTGCAGCACACGGCGTTGCCCTGGGCGCAATCGAAGTTCGGCCTGTCGGACGGTTTCTGGAAGTTTGACAAGCTCAAGGCCGCCATCAGCGAGCATATGAGTCAGACCACTGATGTTGTCGGCGTAGTGTTGAGCCATGCCACGGCCTCGGGGCTGGCGTTGATTGGCTGGCTGGCGAACCTGGTGCTGATTCCGGTGGTGAGCTTCTACCTGTTGCGCGATTGGGACCTGATGATGGCCAAGGTCCGCAGCCTGTTGCCCCGTGATCGTGAGGCGCGCGCGGTGTCGTTGGCGGGTGAATGCCATGAAGTGCTCGGCGCGTTCGTGCGCGGGCAGTTGCTGGTGATGGTGGCCTTGGGCGTGATCTACGCGGCAGGCCTGATGCTGGTCGGGTTGGAGCTGGGCCTGCTGATTGGCCTGATTGCCGGCCTGGCGGCGATCGTGCCGTACATGGGGTTTATCATCGGCATTGGCGCGGCGCTGCTTGCGGGGCTGTTCCAGTTCGGTGGTGATCTTTATCCGATGCTCGGCATTGTCGCGGTGTTCATGGTCGGTCAGGCGCTGGAGGGTATGGTGCTGACCCCTTTGCTGGTCGGTGACCGGATTGGCCTGCACCCGGTGGCGGTGATTTTCTCGATCCTGGCCGGTGGTGAACTGTTTGGCTTTACCGGTGTGCTACTGGCATTGCCGGTCGCCGCGGTGATCATGGTGCTGGCGCGCCATGTGAATGATTTGTATAAGGATTCTGAGATCTATAGAAGGGGCGACGAGCCGCAGGTTTAAGGGGGGGCAATAGGCGATGGCGGGCTGCCCGGGTTCGTACCGGATCAGTCTGCTGGCTTCGCCCGACTGTCACATGCACCGCCAAAGAATCTGCCACAAAACCGGTGTATTAACGCAAACCTTTGATTTTGCTTGTGGTCTGTCGCATTGTGCGGTCCGCTTCACGGGTATAAACTTCGCAAACTTTACACAGAGGCCACTAACGGTTCCTTTGGAACTGTTCAGTCAGCATGAAACCGATTCAGCTGCCCCTAGGTGTGCGTCTGCGTGACGACGCCACCTTTATCAACTATTACCCAGGCGCCAATGCCGCTGCACTCGGCTATGTCGAGCGGCTGTGCGAAGCCGACGCCGGCTGGACAGAAAGCCTGATCTACCTTTGGGGCAAGGACGGGGTGGGGCGTACGCACCTGTTGCAGGCCGCCTGCCTGCGCTTCGAGCAATTGGGCGAGCCGGCGGTGTACCTGCCGTTGGCCGAACTGCTCGATCGCGGTATCGAAATCCTCGACAACCTCGAACAGTACGAACTGGTCTGTCTGGATGATTTGCAGGTGGTTGCCGGGCGGGCGGACTGGGAAGAGGCGCTGTTCCATCTGTTCAATCGCTTGCGTGACAGTGGCCGACGCTTGCTGATTGCCGCATCGACATCCCCGCGTGAGTTGCCGGTGAAGCTGGCGGATCTCAAATCCCGGCTGACCCTGGCCTTGATCTTCCAGATGCGCCCGCTGTCCGATGAGGACAAACTGCGTGCCCTGCAATTACGCGCATCCCGTCGCGGCCTGCATCTGACCGATGAAGTCGGGCATTTCATTCTGACTCGCGGTACCCGCAGCATGAGTGCGTTGTTCGAGCTGTTGGAACGCCTCGATCAGGCTTCCCTCCAGGCCCAGCGCAAGCTGACCATCCCGTTTCTGAAAGAAACCCTCGGCTGGTAAGCCCGCTGAAACCGGGGCTTTTAGCCGGTTCGGCAAATTTCAGGCGCCAGCAATCCCGCTTTCCTGCAAGGTTGCAGGCCGCGTGCATGTTTAAAATGGGCTTAAGCGCTTAGATGTAAACGGGAAACGGATAAGTCACAAAAAGATCGATTGAATTTGCAAATGAGGATGATAGCGGGCATAGTCTCGGCTTCTTTACAACTTTCAGCCACGGTCGTGCCCATGCTAAATCGCTTCGCACCCCTCGTGCCTCTCGCACTCGTCACCCTGTTGTTCGGTTGCGCTGCCCACACTCCAGTGGCCCAGCAAGCTCCGCAACAGCAGGTTCAACACTCGGCCACTGCCCAGTCTTCCGCTCTCTTTCAGGAAGAGCTGGCTACCGAAAAAGAACTCGCAGACTTCGCTGGCGGCAAGTCCTACCAGCTTCCGGTCCTGGCCGACAGCATCCTCGAACGTGGCATGTCCCTGATTGGTACCCGTTACCGTTTCGGCGGTACTTCTGAAGCCGGCTTCGATTGCAGTGGTTTCATCGGTTACCTGTTCCGCGAAGAAGCGGGCATGAACCTGCCACGCTCCACCCGCGAAATGATCAACGTGGACGCTCCGCTGGTCTCGCGCAGCAAACTTGAGCCGGGCGACCTGCTGTTCTTCGCTACCAACGGTCGTCGTGGTCGCGTCAGTCACGCCGGGATCTACCTGGGCGACAACCAGTTCATCCACTCCAGCAGCCGCCGCAGCGGCGGTGTGCGCATCGATAGCCTGGGCGACAGCTACTGGAGCAAGACTTTCATCGAAGCCAAGCGCGCCCTGGCAATGGCACCTAACGCGTCGCCAATCGTCACTGCACGTAAATAAGCGGACATTTTGTAAGGCGAACTTAAAGTCTTACTTGAAGTTTGTCGTGTAGTCGCTAGAATCTTGATCTACAAATGATGGCAAACCGCCTGCTTCCAACGCAGGCGGTTTTCTTTTCTGCGCTCCCCGCAGAAAAAGCCGCAGCCAGATCAGGATGTTCTGCTTATGACGACGTCGGCCCGCCTCGCAATCATGTTCTTCGCAGCGCTGCTCAGTGCCTGCGCCAGCCGCACACCGCCTCCTGCGCCGGTGATTCGCGCTCCCATCGTATTTGGTTCCTCGCAGGCTTTTTCGCCCGAAGCGGAAGACGTGCTGTTTCGCGCCCTCGGTCTGGTGGGCACGCCTTATCGCTGGGGTGGCAACACGCCGGATTCCGGGTTTGATTGCAGTGGCCTGATCGCTTACGTGTACCGCGATGTCGCCGGTATTGCTTTGCCGCGCACCACGCGTGAGATGATCTCCATGCAAGCGGCGAATGTAGGCAAGGAAGGCCTGCAGACCGGCGACCTGCTTTTCTTTGCCACCAATGGCGGTTCCCAGGTCAGTCATGCCGGCATCTATGTGGGAGAAGGGCGCTTCGTCCACGCGCCGGCCACCGGCGGCACCGTGAAGCTCGACAGCCTGTCCAAGGCGTATTGGCAAAAAGCTTACCTGAGCGCCAAGCGTGTTCTGCAGCCTGAGCATCTGGCGCGCAATCCGTAACCTTCGGAGCTGCTGGTCATGACTGCTCGCACGCTTAATCTCGACGACGACCTGTACCAATACCTGCTCGATGTTTCCCTGCGCGAAACGCCGCTGCTCAAGCGCTTGCGCGATGAGACCCAGGCGCTGCCGATGGCGCGCTGGCAGGTGGCGCCTGAGCAGGGGCAGTTTCTTGCCCTGCTGGTGAAACTGACGGGGGCCAGGCGCTTGCTCGAAGTCGGCACCTTTACCGGCTACAGCGCGCTGTGCATGGCGGCGGCGTTGCCCGCTGACGGTTCGCTGATTTGCTGTGACATCCCTGGCGACTACAACGCCATCGCGCGGCGCTACTGGCAAGAAGCGGGGCTGGCCGGGCGGATTGACCTGCGGCTGGCTCCGGCGCTGGAAACCCTTGCCGAACTTGAGCGACAAGGGCAGGGCGGGCAGTACGACCTGGTGTTCATCGATGCCGACAAGGCCAACTACCCGGCTTATCTGGAACACGCCCTGCAATTGCTGCGGGTCGGTGGGCTGGCGGTGTTCGATAACACCCTGTGGAGCGGGCGCGTGCTCGAGGCCAGCCCCGAGAGCGCGGACACCCGGGCGATTCAGGCGCTCAACCGGGCGTTGAAGGATGATGCGCGGGTGGATTTGTCCTTGTTGCCGATCGGGGATGGTTTGACTCTTTGCCGCAAACGCTGAGCCCCTGTAGGAGCGAGCCTGCTCGCGATGGCTGTGGGGCAGGCAACATCAAAGTTGAATGCGCCGGCCTCATCGCGAGCAGGCTCGCTCCTACAGGTGATGTAGTGCCGTTACCTGGCAGCCGACACCCGCCACACCTTGTTCCCCACGTCATCGGCCACCAACAGGTCACCCTGTCGGTCGATCACCACGCCCACCGGGCGGCCCATGGCCTGTTCCTTGTCGTTGAGAAAACCTGTGAGCACTTCAACGGGCTTTCCGACCGGTTTGCCTGCGCTGAACGGCACGAAAATCACTTTGTAGCCACTGTGGGGGTTGCGGTTCCATGAGCCGTGCTGCCCGATGAATGCCCCTTGGGTGAAGGGTGGCGGCAACTTGCTGTTTTCGGCGAAGGTCAGGCCCAGTGATGCCGTGTGCGGTCCGACGGCGTAGTCCGGGGCGATAGCCTTGGCCACCAGGTCCGGGTTTTGCGGCTCGACGCGAATATCGACATGCTGGCCGTAGTAGCTGTACGGCCAGCCATAAAAAGCGCCGTCTTTCACTGAGGTGATGTAGTCCGGTACCAGGTCACTGCCGATTTCATCCCGTTCGTTGACTGCGGTCCACAGCGCACCACTGTGCGGTTCCCAGGCCATGCCGTTGGGGTTGCGCAAGCCGGAGGCGAAGATCCGCTGCCGGCCGGTGGCGCGATCCACTTCCCAGATCGCCGCGCGACCTTCTTCCTTGTCCATGCCGTTTTCGCCGACGTTGCTGTTGGAACCTACGGTGACGTATAGCTTGCTGCCGTCCTTGCTGGCGATGACGTTTTTCGTCCAGTGATGGTTCAGCGGCCCACCTGGCAGGTCGACCACCTTGATCGGCGGTGACTTGATCTGCGTATCGCCACTTTCATAGTGAAAACGCAGCAGGCGATCGGTGTCGGCCACATACAGGTCATTGCCGACCAGGGTCATGCCGAAGGGCGAGTTGAGGTTTTGCACAAACACCGTGCGGGTTTCCGCAACGCCATCGTGGTCCTTGTCGCGCAGCAAGGTGATGCGGTTGGCGCTGGGCACCCTGGCCCCGGCACGGCCCATGACTTTCTTCATCACCCAGCCGCGAATGCCTTTGCCGTCTTCGGGTTTGGGCGGTGCATTGGTTTCCGCCACCAGCACATCGCCATTGGGCAGCACATAAAGCCAGCGGGGGTGATCCAGGTCTTCGGCAAAAGCGGCTACTTGAGTGCCTGTGGCGGCGACGGGTTTCGCACCCTGCGGCCAGCCGATGGCCGGGGCGATGTTCACGGTCGGCACCAGTGTCTTGTTGGGTTCTGGTAGTCGGGGTGACGGGCCGGTGCCGTCGGAGACTTGCAGGCGGGAGGTCTCGCCACAAGCGGCGAGCCCTGTGCCAAGCGCGATAACGAGGACGAGCGGGGGCGTGCGCATGCTGGTCTTCCCTATGAATGCCTTGTTCTAATCATAGAGAAGGGTTGTCGTGCGATGGTTCAACCCTCAGCCGCGGGCTTCCTTGAACAGCACCGCGATGCCGGGGTGATAGTTGCCCGCTTCGTTGCGCAACTTGCGGTAGGCATAAGGGAAATACCAGGCGACAGCGCAGGTGTGTTCCTTTTGCAGGTCGTCGACCATGTCCTGGAGTTCTTCCGGTGTGGCGCCTTGCTGGGCTTTTTGCGGGGCGACGAACAGGCAGCCGAGTTTCAGGTCGCTGGCGTGGCTCAGGCGCTTCGCATCGCTGGCGATATCGAGCAGGGCCTGGGACAGGTTGAGGCTGTTGACCCGTGGCCAGCGCTGGCTGGTCTGGATGTAGGCGCGGGTTTCGGGGGAGGCCAGGAGCAGGTCGGCGCGGCTGTTGCGCTCGCCTTCTTCGGTCTGCTTGCGAGTGGGGGTCTGTTGCAGCGTGACCATCTCGGCCATCCAGGCGGCGGCGGACAGCAGTCCGAGATTGGCCTTTTCGTCGTGCCAGTACGGTGTGTCGCCATCGCCGCGGACGGCGTTGTAACGGTCGATGCATTCGAACCAGTGCTCGAGCACCGGACGCAGGAATTCCAGCTTTGGATTGCTGATGATCATGCCTTGCATGGGCTCACCCTTGTTATTGTGTTGTGAGATTGTGGCTCTTTGATATCACTGCTGAGAGCGTGGCACAAGATTGACGTCAGTTTATTGATTGATGGCAGTTATTCGGTCGATGGCCTCCCGGCTTTAATTGACGCTCCACCCCCAACCCTCTAACCTTCGCGGCTTGTTTCAGGTGCTCTGTGGCTTGGGTCGACAGAGTGAAACAGGGAAGCCGGTGAGTGAGTCCTTCTGTTGGTCGAAGGCCCGCAATTCCGGCGCTGCCCCCGCAACGGTAAATGAGTGAAAACTGTGTGTGATGCCACTGTGTCGATTTGATGCGGGAAGGCGCACAGTCTGGCCCCGCGCCACTCATGAGCCCGGAGACCGGCCTGATTCATCCAGCGGCATCACGGTGGGCGATGCCAGGCTTTTTGCCTTCTATTGTTGTGCCTGCCCGCCGTTATTCCTGCCTCAACGGAGAGCTCCCCCATGACTGATACCCCCGATCGTGACGAACGCCACCTGGCGCGCATGCAGCGCAAAAAAGCCGTGATCGACGAGCGCATCGCCAATTCCCCGAACGAGTGTGGCCTGCTGCTGGTGCTGACCGGCAACGGTAAGGGCAAGAGCAGCTCGGCTTTCGGCATGCTCGCCCGCGCCATGGGGCACGGCATGCAATGCGGCGTGGTGCAGTTCATCAAGGGCCGCAACAGCACGGGTGAAGAGTTGTTCTTCCGGCGCTTTCCCGAGCAGGTGCGTTTTCATGTGATGGGCGAAGGCTTTACCTGGGAAACCCAGGACCGCCAGCGCGACATCGCCGCCGCCGAAGCCGCCTGGGCGGTGTCGCAGCAACTGCTGCGCGATCCGTCCATCGGTCTGGTGGTGCTCGATGAGCTGAACATCGCCCTCAAGCACGGCTACCTCGATCTCGATCAGGTGCTCAGCGACTTGCAGGCCCGACCGCCGATGCAACACGTGGTGGTCACCGGTCGTGCCGCCAAGCCGGAGATGATCGAGATGGCTGACACCGTCACCGAGATGGGCGTGATCAAACACGCCTTTCAAGCGGGGATCAAAGCGCAGAAAGGCGTCGAATTGTGAGTCAGTCTCGGCACTGTCCGGCGGTACTGATTGCCGCGCCGGCCTCTGGCCAGGGCAAGACCACCGTCACCGCGGCGCTGGCCCGATTGCATCGCAATCAGGGGCGCAAGGTCCGTGTGTTCAAGTGCGGCCCCGACTTTCTCGATCCGATGATCCTCGAGCGCGCCAGTGGTGCGCCGGTGTATCAACTGGACATGTGGATGGTCGGCGAGCAGGAGAGTCGCCGCTTGCTGTGGGAAGCCGCCGCTGAAGCCGACCTGATCCTGATCGAGGGCGTCATGGGGCTGTTCGACGGGACGCCGTCGAGCGCCGACCTGGCGCGGCATTTCGGTGTTCCGGTGCTGGGTGTGATCGATGGCACCGCCATGGCCCAGACCTTCGGCGCGTTGGCCCTGGGGCTGGCGCGTTATCAGCCGGATTTGCCGTTCGCCGGCGTGCTGGCCAATCGTGTCGGCACGCTGCGCCACGCGCAACTGCTTGAAGGCAGCCTGACTGAAGGTTTGCGCTGGTACGGCGCGCTGTCCCGGGAAACCGGGATCGAATTGCCGAGCCGGCACCTGGGGCTGGTGCAGGCCAGCGAGTTGAACGATCTCGACCTGCGCCTCGATGCGGCCGCCGATGCCCTGGCCAGCAGTTGCGAGGTTGCGCTGCCGCCGACAGTCGAGTTCGCCGCCCCTGATGTCATCGCGGTCGAACCGCTGCTGGCCGGTGTGCGCATTGCCGTCGCCCGGGATGAAGCCTTTGCGTTCACTTACGGTGCAAGCCTGGATCTGCTGCGGGCGATGGGCGCCGAGTTGTCCTTCTTCTCGCCGATCCGCGACTGTGCGTTGCCGGAGGCGGACAGTCTGTATCTGCCGGGTGGTTACCCGGAACTGCACCATGTTGCGCTGGCGCAAAACACCGCGATGCTCGACGCGATCCGCGCCCACCACAGGGCGGGCAAACCCTTGCTCGCCGAGTGTGGCGGCATGCTGTACCTGCTCGACTCACTGACCGATGTCGAGGGTACTCGCGCCGAACTGGTTGGCTTGCTGACCGGTGATGCGGTCATGCAAAAGCGTCTGGCGGCGTTGGCGTTGCAAGCGGTGGAATTGCCGGAAGGCTCGCTGCGCGGGCACACCTATCACCATTCGCTGACCACCACTGAACTGGCGCCGATTGCCCGTGGCTTGAGCCCTAACGGTGGGCGCGGAGCGGAGGCGGTCTACCGTGAGGGGCGGATGACCGCCTCTTATGTGCACTTTTATTTTCCGTCGAACCCCTCGGCGATTGCCGCGCTGTTTGCGCCGGACCTTGAGGCCGTCATCGCTTCCGTAATGGATCACCTGACTCCTGTGGGAGCGAGCCTGCTCGCTAAGCGGCCATGAGCGACAACGCATTCTCTGAAGCCGAACGCACAGCGGTCTATCGCGCCATCGCCGAACGCCGCGACATGCGCCACTTCAGCGGCGGCACCGTCGAGCCCGAATTGCTCCGGCGCCTGCTCGAAGCGGCGCATCAGGCCCCCAGTGTCGGCCTGATGCAGCCCTGGCGCTTCATCCGCATCAGCGATCGCGCCTTGCGCGGGCAAATCCAGGCCCTGGTGGAAGAAGAACGCATCCGCACCGCCGAAGCCCTCGGCGAGCGCAGCGATGAGTTCATGAAGCTCAAGGTCGAAGGCATCAACGATTGCGCCGAGGTTCTGGTCGCCGCACTGATGGACGACCGCGAGCAGCATATCTTCGGTCGCCGCACGCTGCCGGAAATGGACATGGCTTCGCTGTCCTGTGCCATCCAGAACCTTTGGTTGGCGTCCCGCGCCGAAGGGCTGGGCATGGGCTGGGTGTCGCTGTTCGAACCCCAGGCACTGGCGGACTTGTTGAGGTTGCCGTCGGGAGCCAAACCGCTGGCGGTGCTGTGCCTCGGGCCAGTCAAAGAGTTCTACCCGGCGCCGATGCTGGTGCTCGAAGGCTGGGCACAGGCGCGTCCGCTACATGAATTGCTGTATGAAAATTATTGGGGAGTGAGTCAATGAGTGTGGCGTTGTTGAGTGTCGCCGCGGTTGCGCTGGATGCGCTGCTGGGTGAACCCAAACGCTGGCATCCGCTGGTGGCGTTCGGCCGATTTGCCGAGCGCATCGAGCAACGTTTCAACGGCGGCGGTCGCGGCTGGCGCAGTCATGGCGTCACCGCGTGGGTGATCGCCGTATTGCCGCTTACGCTGCTGGCCACGGCACTCTCCTGGGCGCCCTATGTCGGCTGGATCGTCGAGATTCTCGCGCTCTATTGCGCCCTCGGCATGCGCAGTCTCGGTGAGCACGTCACGCCTGTGGCCAAGGCCCTGCGCGGCGGAGATCTTGATGAAGCACGCAAACGCGTGAGCTATCTGGTCAGTCGCCAGACCAGCGAACTGGATGAAACCGAGGTCGCCCGTGCCGCTACCGAGTCGGTACTGGAAAACGGCAGCGATGCAGTATTCGCGGCGTTGTTCTGGTTTGCCGTGGCCGGTGCGCCGGGCGTGGTGCTCTACCGCCTGAGCAATACGCTGGATGCGATGTGGGGTTATCGCAATGAGCGCTTCGAACGGTTCGGCTGGGCGGCGGCGAAAGTCGACGACGTGCTCAATTACATTCCCGCGCGCCTGGTGGCACTGACTTACGCGCTGCTGGGCAAAACCCGGTTGGCGTTGAAATGCTGGCGCACCCAGGGCCCGACCTGGGACAGCCCGAACGCCGGCCCGGTGATGGCGGCAGGGGCGGGTACCCTTGGTGTCGAATTGGGCGGGGCGGCGATTTATCACGGCGAATTGCATCAGCGTCCGCAGTTGGGCGAAGGCGTGCCGGCGGATGCCGACTCCATTGACCGGGGCTGGCAATTGGTCCAGCGCGGGGTATGGTTGTGGCTGCTGATTCTCTGTCTGGGGGCCGAATTTTATGCTTGAGCACGGTGGGCGATTGCGCAAGGCGGCGCTCGAATACGGCATAGAGGAAGCCGACTGGCTGGACCTGTCCACGGGCCTTGCGCCTTGGCCGTTCCCGGTGCCGGATATTCCGCTGCGGGCCTGGGCCCGTTTGCCGGAGACGGACGACGGCCTGGAGCAGGCCGCCTGTGATTACTACGGCACCTTGCAGGCATTGCCGGTCGCCGGCTCGCAAATGGCGATCCAGCTGCTGCCGCGATTGCGTCGGGCGGGCAAGGTCGGCGTGCTGTCACCCTGTTACGCCGAGCACGCCGAAGCGTGGCGTCGCAACGGCTACATCGTGCGTGAAGTGCTGGAGCAGGAAGTCGACTTCTTTATCGACAGTTTCGACGTGCTGGTGGTGGTCAATCCGAATAACCCCACAGGCCTTAGCCTCACCCCCAGTCGCCTGCTCGACTGGCACACACGGCTGGCCCAGCGCGGTGGCTGGCTGGTGGTGGACGAAGCGTTCATGGATAACACGCCGCCACTGAGCCTGGCGCCGTTTGCCCATCAAGTCGGGCTGATCGTCTTGCGTTCCTTCGGCAAGTTTTTCGGCCTGGCCGGTGTGCGCCTTGGGTTTGTGCTGGCAGAACGCAAGTTGCTCAAGTTGCTGGCTGAACAAGTGGGGCCCTGGGCCGTGAGCGGGGCAACCCGGGTCGTGGGCCAGGCCTGCCTGCGCGATACGCAAGGGCAGGCGCGGCAACGGCTGCGCACCGAAGAGGCCAGCGAGCGCCTTGCGTCGTTGCTGGAGCAACACGGCTTCGAGCCCCAAGGCGGTTGTGCGCTGTTCCAGTGGCTGATCACCGAACGCGCCGAAGAACTGTATGAATTCATGGCTCGGCGCGGCATTCTCCTGCGGTTGTTCACGCACAACGGCAGCCTGCGATTCGGCTTGCCCGGTGACGAAATCGCCTGGGTACGACTGGCGCAGGCGTTCGAAGATTTCGCCAAGGACAACCAATGACCACGCTGATGGTGCAGGGCACCACATCGGATGCCGGTAAAAGCACGCTGGTGACCGCGCTGTGCCGTTGGGCCACGCGCCAAGGCGTCAGGGTGGTGCCGTTCAAGCCGCAGAACATGGCCCTCAACAGTGCGGTGACGGCCGACGGTGGCGAGATCGGCCGCGCCCAGGCGGTACAGGCCCAGGCCGCGAACCTTGCACCGCACACCGACATGAACCCGGTGTTGCTCAAGCCCAACAGTGACACCGGTGCCCAGGTGATCATCCATGGCCGCGCCGTCACGACCATGAATGCCGTCGCCTATCACGACTACAAAACCATCGCCATGCAAGCGGTGCTTGCCTCCCACGAGCGCTTGAGCGCGGTGTATCCGCTGGTGATGGTCGAGGGCGCGGGCTCGCCGGCGGAAATCAATCTGCGGGCCGGCGACATCGCCAACATGGGCTTCGCCGAAGCGGTGGATTGCCCGGTGCTGCTGATCGCCGATATCAATCGCGGCGGGGTTTTCGCCCATCTGGTAGGCACTCTTGAATTGCTGTCGCCGAGCGAACAGGCGCGGGTCAAAGGCTTCGTCATCAATCGTTTTCGTGGCGATATCGCGTTACTGCAACCCGGCCTCGACTGGCTCGAAGAGCGTACCGGCAAACCGGTGATCGGTGTGCTGCCGTACGTGATGGACCTGCACCTGGAGGCCGAGGACGGCATCGATCAACGCCAGACCGATAAAGTTGAGCAAGTGCTGAAAGTGGTGGTTCCGGTGCTGCCGCGCATCAGCAATCACACCGATTTCGATCCGCTGCGCCTGCATCCGCAAGTGGACCTGCAATTCATCGGCCCCGGCCAGGCGATTGCGCCTGCCGACCTGATCATTCTTCCTGGCTCGAAAAGTGTGCGCAGCGACCTCGCGTACCTGCGGGCCAACGGCTGGGACACCGCCATCGCCCGGCACCTGCGTTACGGCGGGAAACTGCTGGGGATTTGTGGCGGTCTGCAGATGCTCGGAGAGCAAGTGCATGACCCGCTGGGCCTTGAAGGGGCGCCGGGTTCCAGTGCCGGTTTGGGGCTGCTGGCGTTCCAGACTCTGCTCGAACAAGAGAAGCAGTTGCGCAATGTGCGCGGTCGTCTGGCGCTGGAAGATGCGCCGGTGGCGGGCTATGAAATTCATGCCGGCGTGACCACCGGCCCGGCCCTGGAAAACGCCGCAGTGCACCTGGATGACGGTCGCTGTGAGGGTGCGCAAAGTGCTGACGGGCAGATTTTCGGCACCTACCTCCACGGGCTGTTCGAATCGGCGGCGGCGTGCAGTGCGCTGTTGCGATGGGCGGGGTTGCAGGAGGTGCAGGACGTGGATTATCACGGCTTGCGCGAGCGTGATATCGAGCGGTTGGCGGATCTGGTGGAGAAGCATCTGGATACCGGGCTGTTGCGGCAGCTCTGCGGGATTTGATGCGGTTTTAATACCGGTATCGCGAGCAGGCTCGCTCCTACAGTTGACTGCGTTTCCATGCGGGAGCGAGCCTGCTCGCGATGACTTAAGTTGCCTCACCGAAGATTTCAAGGAAACAACCATGCTCCAACTGATCCTCGGCGGCGCCCGCTCCGGCAAGAGTCGCCTGGCTGAAAAGCTCGCCATCGACAGCGCCCTGGCCGTGACCTACATCGCCACCAGCCAGCCACTGGACGGAGAAATGAGCGAGCGGGTGGCCCATCACCGTGCCCGTCGTCCTCCCGAATGGGCATTGATCGAAGAACCGGTGGAGCTGGCCCGGGTGCTGCGCGAATCCGCCCGTATCGACCGATGCCTGCTGGTGGATTGCCTGACCTTGTGGCTGACCAATCTGCTGATGCTTGACGATGCCCAGCGCTTGCAAGCCGAGCGTGATGCCTTGCTGGACTGCCTGGCGTCGCTGCCGGGTGAAATCATTTTTGTCAGCAACGAGACCGGAATGGGTGTCGTGCCGCTGGGCGAATTGACTCGCCGCTATGTCGATGAAGCCGGTTGGCTGCATCAAGCTCTGGCTGAGCGTTGTCAGCGTGTCGTCCTGACCGTCGCCGGCCTGCCCCTGACTCTGAAAGGAACTGCGTTATGACTCAATCCTGGTGGCTGAACCCGTGCAAGCCGGTCGATACCCAAGTGGTCGAACAGGCCCAGGCGCGGCAACAGCAACTGACCAAGCCGGCCGGCTCCCTTGGCCAGCTGGAATCGGTGGCGGTGCAACTGGCGGGTTTGCAGGGGCGGGTCAAGCCGAGTCTGGAGCAGGTGTGGATCGCGATTTTTGCCGGTGACCACGGCGTCGTCGCCGAGGGTGTGTCGGCGTTTCCCCAGGAAGTGACCGGGCAGATGCTGCTCAACTTCGTCAGCGGTGGTGCCGCGATCAGCGTATTGGCGCGGCAGCTGGGCGCTTCCCTTGAGGTGGTTGACCTTGGCACGGTCACGCCGTCGCTGAGCCTGCCGGGCGTGCTTCACCTGAACGTCGGCCCGGGCACGGCAAATTTTGTACAGGGACCGGCCATGACCGCGGCCCAGGGGCAACTCGCCCTGCAGGCCGGCCGTGACAGCGTGCAGCGGGCAATCGCCAGCGGTGTGCAGTTGTTTATCGGTGGCGAAATGGGCATCGGTAACACCACCGCCGCCAGCGCCCTGGCGTGCGCGCTGCTCGATTGCCCGGTGGTGCATTTGACCGGGCCTGGCACCGGGCTTAATGCCGAAGGTGTCAGCCACAAAGCCCAGGTAATCGAGCGCGCCCTGGCATTGCATGGCGCGCAGCGTGGCGATGCCTTGCAGACCCTGTTCAACCTCGGCGGTTTTGAGATCGCCGCGCTGGTCGGTGCCTATCTCGCGTGTGCCCAGGAAGGTGTCGCGGTGCTGGTGGACGGCTTTATTTGCAGCGTCGCAGCGCTGGTCGCGGTGCGCTTGAATTCTGAATGCCGTCAGTGGCTGTTGTTCGGTCATCGCGGCGCCGAGCCGGGGCATCGTCATGTGCTGGAAACCCTGAAGGCGCAACCCTTGCTCGATCTCGGCCTGCGGCTTGGCGAAGGCAGTGGCGCGGCAATGGCTGTGCCGCTGCTGCGCCTGGCGTGCGACCTGCACGGGCAGATGGCGACCTTCGCCGAAGCCGCTGTGGCAGATCGTCCGGCATGACTTTGCGCCTGGATCTGTTGCGTCACGGTGAAACCGAACTCGGCGGTGGCTTGCGTGGCAGCATCGATGATGCGTTGACCGACACGGGCTGGGCGCAGATGCGCGCCGCCGTGGTCGGGCAAGGGCCGTGGGATCGGCTGGTCAGTTCGCCGTTGCAGCGTTGTGCGCGATTTGCCGAGGAGCTGGGTGCGCAATCGGGTGTGCCGGTGCAACTGGATAAAGACCTGCAAGAGTTGCATTTCGGCACCTGGGAAGGGCAGAGCGCGGCGGCGTTGATGGAAACCGACGCGCAGGCTCTGGGTCTGTTCTGGGCCGATCCTTATTCGTTCACGCCGCCTCAGGGTGAGCCGGTTGCAGAGTTTTCGGCGCGGGTGCTGGCCGCGCTGGAGCGGTTGCACGCGACCTGTGCCGGTGAGCGCATTTTGCTGATCAGCCACGGTGGAGTGATGCGTCTGTTGCTGGCACAAGCCCGGGGGCTGCCGCGAGAGCAACTGCTCAACGTTGAGGTTGGGCATGGCGCACTGTTTTCGCTGACGCTGGAGTCTGCTGGCGTATTGAAGGAAGTGCTCTGACCATGCTGCCATTCTGGATCGCCCTGCAATTTCTCAGCAGCCTGCCGATTCGCCTGCCCGGCATGCCTGAGCCCCGGGAATTGGGGCGGTCGCTGCTGTTTTATCCGTTGGTGGGATTACTCTTTGGCGTGATTCTGTGGGCAGTCAACTGGCTGTTGCCGGGCACGCCGACCTTGCTGCACGCGGCGCTGTTGCTGAGCGTCTGGGTGCTGCTCAGCGGCGGCTTGCATCTGGATGGCCTGGCGGACAGCGCCGATGCCTGGCTCGGAGGTTTTGGCGACCGCGAGCGCACGCTGACCATCATGAAAGACCCGCGCAGCGGGCCGATCGCCGTGGTGACGCTGGTGCTGGTGTTGTTGCTCAAGTTCACCGCGCTGCTGGCGCTGATCGAACAGCCGCATTCGCTGGCATTGATCATCGTGCCGTTGATCGGTCGCAGTGCATTGCTCGGCTTGTTCCTGACCACGCCCTATGTGCGCGCCGGTGGCCTGGGCCAGGCATTGGCCGATCATCTTCCGCGTTCGGCGGGCAAGCAGGTGCTGGCGGTCAGCGCACTGGCCTGTGTGTTGATCGCCGGTTTGAGTGGTGTGGTGGCGCTGGTGTTAGCGGCGCTGGGGTTTGCCTGGTTGCGCCAGGTGATGCTGCGGCGGCTCGGTGGAACGACGGGCGATACGGCAGGGGCAATGCTGGAGTTGCTGGAAGTTGCAGTGCTGGTAGGCTTGGCGCTGTTTTAACTGTTATTCCGGTTCTGTAACTTGATTTAACCGACTCGCGGGTATATACACGCACCATGCTCGATTCCCAATGTTTATGCATCAACCTGCGCCGCGCCGCCCGTGGCGTCAGCAGGCACTACGACGGCGCTCTCGATGGCTTCGGGATCAACGTTGCGCAGTATTCTTTGCTGTGCAATCTGCAGCGTCTGGATCAGCCGAGCATCTCGACCCTGGCCGAGGCCATGGGCCTGGATCGCAGCACCCTGGGGCGCAATTTGCGGGTGCTGGAGGGTGATGGCCTGGTAACGCTGGTCGAGGGCGAGGACATGCGCAACCGCATCGTCCTGTTGACCGATGCCGGGGCAGAGCGCCTCAAGGCTGCCTTGCCGGCCTGGGAAGCCGCGCAGCAGCGCTTGATCGATCGCCTGGGTGCCGAGAAGCGCGAAACCTTGTTAAAGCTGCTGGATGAACTGGCATGATGCCGGTTTTTTCGATCATAAGCGGGTATATACCCGCTACCGGAGAACAACAATGACATCGATGTGGCGTACATGCGGCTGGGTTCTGTTGGGGAGTGCGCTGATCCTTGCGTTGTCGCTGGGCGTTCGCCATGGTTTCGGGCTGTTTCTGGCACCGATGAGCGCCGAGTTCGGCTGGGGCCGTGAAGTCTTTGCCTTCGCCATCGCTTTGCAGAACCTGATCTGGGGCCTCGCTCAGCCGTTCACCGGCGCCCTGGCCGACCGCTTCGGCGCGGCGAAAGTGGTGCTGATCGGTGGCGTCCTGTACGCGGCCGGGCTGATTTGCATGGGGCTCTCCGACTCGGCAATGACCCTGTCCCTGAGCGCCGGCCTGCTGATCGGCATCGGACTGTCCGGTACGTCGTTCTCGGTGATCCTGGGGGTGGTCGGCCGCGCGGTGCCGCCGGAAAAGCGCAGCATGGGCATGGGGATCGCCAGTGCGGCCGGTTCGTTCGGCCAGTTCGCGATGTTGCCCGGCACACTCGGTTTGATTGGTTGGCTTGGCTGGTCCGCGGCGTTGCTGGCGCTGGGCTTGCTGGTGGCGTTGATCGTGCCGCTGGTGAGCATGCTCAAGGACAAGCCGCTGCCCGTCCTGGGCCACGAACAGACCCTTGGCGAAGCGCTGCGCGAAGCCTGCTCGCATTCCGGATTCTGGCTGCTGGCGTTCGGCTTTTTTGTGTGCGGATTCCAGGTGGTGTTCATCGGCGTGCACTTGCCGGCCTATCTGGTGGATCAACACCTTCCGGCGACGGTCGGCACCACGGTGCTGGCGCTGATCGGCCTGTTCAACATCTTCGGCACCTATACCGCCGGATTACTTGGCGGGCGCATGTCCAAGCCGCGTTTGCTCACCGGTCTGTACTTGCTGCGGGCAGTGGTCATTGCGTTGTTCCTGTGGGCGCCGGTGACGACTACCACGGCCTACCTGTTCGGCATGGCCATGGGCTTCCTGTGGCTGTCGACGGTGCCGTTGACCAACGGCACGGTGGCGACCTTGTTTGGTGTGCGAAACCTGTCCATGCTCGGTGGGATTGTTTTCCTGTTTCACCAGCTCGGTTCGTTTCTGGGTGGCTGGTTGGGCGGGGTGGTGTATGACCGAACCGGGAGTTATGACTTGATCTGGCAAGTGGCAATTCTCTTGAGCCTGTTGGCCGCTGCCCTCAACTGGCCGGTGCGTGAGCGGCCGGTTGAGCGTCTGCAATCACAAATGAGTGCGATATGAACAGTCTTTGGCCGCGGATTGCTGTAGCCGCTGTCTGCGCCTTATTGCTGGCGTTGTCGTGGTGGGGCTGGCATCAGGGCGGGTTGGCGCTGATGCAGTTGGGCATGGGTGCTTGCTAGTGAGCGGTGAGGGCGAGTAACGTCGCTTTTGACGAGTTATCAAGGATGCACCGACATGCTGATGCGCTGGATTGCAGTCCCCGCGTTGCTGGCGACGTTTACCGGGCCGGCCTGCGCGGCCGAGTGCCCGGAACTGCTGCAGGGATCACTGCAAAAGCTGCGGGCAAAGGAATCCATCGACCTGTGCCAACGGTATGAAGGTAAGCCGCTGGTGGTGGTCAATACGGCGAGCTTCTGCGGTTTCGCCCCGCAGTTCAAAAGCCTTGAGGCGCTGAATCAGCGTTACAAAGGACAGGGGCTGGAAGTGCTGGGTGTTCCGTCCAATGACTTCAAGCAGGAGTCAAGGGATGGCGCCGAGACCGCCAAGGTCTGCTACGTCAACTATGGCGTGACCTTCACCATGACCGAGCCACAGCCGGTACGTGGCGCCGACGCAACCCATCTGTTCAAGGTGCTGGCCGAACAGAGCAGTGCGCCAAAATGGAATTTCTACAAATACGTGGTCGATCGCAAGGGTAAGGTGATCGCCAACTTTTCCAGCCTGACCAAGCCCGATGATCCCGAGTTCATTGCGGCGGTGGAGCAAGCCCTGGCTTCCGCCCCTTGATCGGTAGGTGTGGGTGTAGGTGTAGGTGTAGGAGCGAGCTTGCTCGCGAAAATCCAAAGGGCGCCGCGTTCATCCAGCAAGCCCCCGTCATCGTTGACGCCCATCGCGAGCATTCGAGCGTCGACCGGCTGCTCCTACAAAAGCCCCGCCTCTGTGAAGAGCGCGGGGCTTTTTTGATTCCGATGGCGAGTTGTTCAGGCTCGCCGGGAATCATCAGAAGCGGTAGGTTACGCCGAGACCGAAACCGTTGGCGTAGTTTTCATACTTGGCGTTGTAGGTCTGGCCACGGTCGTTGCTGTTGTTGACCTTGACCGACTCTTCCCGCAGGTACGAATACGCCAGGTCGATGGTGAGGTCGTCGGTCGGGCTCCAGCCGGCGCCCACGCTGAACGCTTTGCGATCGCCCGTCGGGATGCGTGGGGATCGGTTAACGTTGTTGGTCGGTGCCTGGTCAACGGAAAGACCGGTACGCAGTACCCATTGCTTGTTCAGCTGGTAGGACGCGCCAATGGCGTGAGCCCAGGTGTCGTGCCAGTTCTGTTCTTCGGTGATGGTACCGAATTGGCCGTTCAGGACGGTTGGAACACCACTGTTTTCGACGGTGATATCTTTCAGGCGGCTCCAGCGGGTCCAGGTGCTGCCTGCGTAAAGAGTCCACTTGTCGTCGAGCTGGTGAGTGACCGAGAAGTCCACCGATTCAGGCGTGGTCAGGTCCAGCGACGCGTCGTATTTCTGATTCGGGTTCTGGCCGATCAGGCCCAGTACGTTGTAGTTGACCTTGGTGCTGCCCTCGAGCTTGTACTTCACTTTCGAGTGGTAGGTCAGGCCGACGCGAGTGCTGTCGGTGGCTTGAACCAGCACGCCGATGTTGTAGCCCAGCGCGGTGTCGTCACCGGTGATCTTGACCTTGCCGTCCGGCGCGGCCTGGGTGATCGACAGGTTCGATTCCAGGGTGCCGTCAATGCGGTTGATGGTCGGGCCAAAACCGATGGAAACCTTGTCGTTGAAGGCGTAGCTGACAGTCGGTTGCAGGGTGACGATCTTGACTTCGCTCTTGCTGCCGAAGTAGCGACCGGCAAAGCCGTTTTCGTAGTCGGTTACCAGACCGAATGGTGCGTACACGCCCACACCGAAGGCCCACTGGTCATCGATTGGCTTGACGTAGTAACCCATAGGCACGGCGATCAACGGGACCATGTCGCCTTTATTGGTGCCGCCGTTCGGGCTGGAGCTGGCATGGCTGATGTCGGTGTGTGCGTCGATCATTGCAAAACCGCCGGTGACTTGTTCGCGCTTGATGCGCGACATGCCGGCAGGGTTGCCAAAAACTGTACTTGCGTCGTCGGCAGAGGAAGATCGCCCGGCAAAACCCGTACCCATCCCGCTGATGCTTTGTTCGTTAACGGCAAAGCCACTTGCAAAGATCTGGGTGGATGCCATGGCAACGGCGAGACTGATGGTGGTTTTGAGCATTACTTTTTTCATTATTAGAACTCCTGGTGATCACCGGGGCGAAAATTACCAACATTTTCGTCTCGGCGCCATAGGCTGTATGCCTTGATTTAGAGCGGTTTTGTAGGACAATCCGACCAGATTCGCGTCATGTTGCGCGATCTTTGGATCCAGAGGTGTCAGCAGGCTACCTGATTCAGCGGTGAAACACAGGTCTGCCAGGCGCAAGTAAAATCACGCAGGCGTCCCTGGGGCTGAAATGTCTGGCGCCAGATTCTGGCCATGCCCAGCAAATCATCGGGGGCGGGGAGGGGGGTGTTCTGTTCTTCCACCAGCAGCCAGGCGATGGCCGTGGCGTAACGCAAGTTGACGGTCAATTCGAGGTGCGGTCCACTGAGAAACGCATGCTGGCTGGCCAGGCCGCGGACCAGGCTTGCACGCTCCGGATCAAGGGCCAGGTAGTGGTCCCAAAGGGCCTGGTGGCGGGGCTCGGCGATGCGGTACAGGCCGTGCCCACGGCGGTCATGCAGGGCGGAGCCAAGGGCGGACTGACTGGCGGCAATGCCCAGCAGCAGGGATTCGGCAGTAGCGCTATGACGTCCGAGGTAGATCAAGGTCGGACGAATCACATAACGGCACAGTTCGCTGGCAGCGATACCCATAAAACCCTCGAAACCTGAAATGGACGGCGATACCTGAAAGGGGCTTGGCAGCAGTGAATCGACTCAGGCTCGCCGCAAGCGGGTCAAGCCGCTTGAGTTGAAGTGTAGTGTCATATTCGCGCTGTAAAGGTCTGTTTTTAAAATATTTCCAGCGACCCGTTATAACCGTTATATCGGATCGTGCTTAGCCGTGATTCGAGGAAAGGGAAATATCGGGTAATAAAAAGCCCCGCTTTTCGGGCAGGGCTTTCGGGTTTTTCAGCCTTTCTGGCGTTTCAGGCAACCAGTGCCTGACGGGTACGCTCGATCACGGCCTGCAGCGGCTCGGCGCTGGAGTATTGATCGGGGTACAGGCGTTCGCTGTGACGAGCGATACCGTGTTCGTTGACCAGGGTGAAGCTGAAGCAGCCTTTGCGAGCGGCCATGATCAGGCAGTTCATTGGTGCAAAAGCATTGGTTAGGGTGCGAATGGCATCCTGAGTCTGGATTTGAGTAGACATTATTGGGTGTTCCTACAAATGACACGGATAAGAACCGTGCAACGTTAAAACGTTCCAGTAACGTCGATCACCATTGATCGAACGAAGAACCCGACTGGAACAAAGCAGCCAGTTTGAAGCGCTGACAAGTTGGCGCGCTTGGGCTGGCAGGTAGGTACTTAGGAGGGCAGGCAACACATCGAGGGCAAAGGTTCTGGGCCCGGGGTGAAGATCCTGATCAATTTGCAGGTTGGTTCGAGCAGAGTAGGCAGGCGGAACAACACCCTTTGCTTTCGATTCAAAGGTTGTGTTGGCGCAAGATTTACCTGGAAACCATCGAGGTGGTCGATCCCGCTTGTTCGGTGGAGGCTTCCGTCGGGAAGGCTGACCGGGGGGATTTGTTCGACCAGAATTGACTTTCAGCTTGGTACTAACGCTGCGGATACTAACGGATTGAACCGGCCAAGGGAAGTGTGATAGCGAAAAGAATTTCCCGGCGGGTGCCTGATCGGGCTGTTTTGCCTTGTGGAGGCGCGGATAAAGCTGCACGGTCTGGGATTGATACGCCCTGTTTCGGGACAGAACCCGACCACCGGTCATCGACGTTTGTAGCAGTGCAGCCGTCTGGATACCGGGTTTGCCAGGGCTTATCCCCAGGCACGACAAAAAAATGCGCCGAAAAAGGGCGTCGATATAACCATCGCAAAGGCACTTGTGCACATTAGTTGCGCGGTCTGTCACCCCGCTGTCATCTCTCGTTCAAGCGTAATGGCTGCCTGTAACCAAAATTTAAGTCAATGAAAAACATCGCTTTTTTTTACTGGTGAAAAAATCGTCAGTTTGACTGCGAGCCCCATTCCACAGGGCTTTGAGCGAATTAGAAGGCGGTTGTCCACTGAGTTATCCACAGCTTCTGTGGATTGTCCCGAGCGCTTGCTCTAGGACGGGCGTGCTGGGATATTTTCAGCTTTACCTGTAAGAAAAAGAGAGTAAAGTTGCGCGCCTTCTGATCTGCCCCACAGTGCTTTATGAAGTTTCGCTCAGCCTCTGTTTCCTCTTCCTCCACACCGCCCTCTGTTGCCCCTACCAAGCGCTTTTCCATGCGCGTGGCGGAGTGGCTGTTGGACAGTCCGCATCTGGGCGAAAACCGTAACGTCAAACACATCGCCGGACGTCTGCTCAAGCAACCGGCCCGTGAAGGCGTGGTGGCTGCGCAAAGCCGCCTTGGCCAGTTGATGTGCCGCGAATGCGGGAATGCCCGGGACCGCCGGATCGGTCAGGACCTGTTGCGTCAGGCCGCTCGGGCGGGCGATCACCGCGCTCAACAGGAACTGGGGCTGATCGAAGACTGAGCTGTCCAAGACCGGACGCCTTGGTTAACCTTCAGGCTTTATCCGAATGGCAGGAGTGGCTATGGCAATGGACTTGACCAGCGTATTGCTGGGGCTGGCAGGGGCCGCGTTGCCGTTGCTGGTATTGGCCTGGCAACTGCAGCGTCGTGCCAGCACCACACAAGCCGATGTCGCGCTGCTGCAAGAACGCCTGGCCATGGCGCAACTGGCGCAGGACGGATTGAATGCCCAGCTCGAATCCAGCCGCGATGAAGCGGCTGATCTGGCCCAGGCCAATGCCACTAAACAGGCTGATCTGGCTGCGCTGCGTCGTGAAGTCGAACTGCTGCAGATCGAGCGCGACGACGCCCGGGATGCCGCCCATGCATGGAATATCGAACGCGCCGGCAAAGAAGCCGAGTTGCGCCGTCTGGATGCCCAGGCCGCGTCGCTCAACGCCGAATTGCGCGAGCAACAGGACAGCCATCAGCAACGCCTCAACGACCTGCAAGGTTCACGCGACGAGTTGCGCGCGCAGTTTGCCGAACTGGCGGGGAAAATTTTCGATGAGCGCGAGCAGCGTTTTGCCGAAACCAGCCAGCAGCGCCTGGGGCAGTTGCTCGATCCGCTCAAGGAACGCATCCAGTCCTTCGAAAAGCGTGTCGAGGAAAGCTATCAGAACGAGGCCCGTGAACGCTTTTCCCTGGCCAAGGAGCTGGAGCGTCTGCAACAGCTGAATTTGCGCTTGAGCGATGAAGCCACCAACCTGACCCGTGCCTTGAAAGGGCAGAAAACCCAGGGCAATTGGGGCGAGCTGATTCTCGAACGTGTGCTTGAGCATGCGGGGCTGGAGAAGGGCCGTGAGTACCAGACGCAGGTCAATCTCAAGGGACCGGACGGCGAGCGCTTCCAGCCGGACGTGATCATTTATCTGCCAGGCGACAAGCAGGTGGTGGTCGACTCCAAGGTCAGTCTGACGGCCTATCAGCAGTATGTGGCGGCTGAGGACGAGGCCATCGGCCAGATCGCCATCAAGCAGCACGTGCTGTCGTTGCGAAATCACGTCAAAGGCCTGGCCGGCAAGGATTACAAACGCCTGGATGGCTTGCACAGCCTGGATTTCGTGTTGCTCTTCGTGCCGATCGAGGCGGCGTTTTCTGCCGCGTTGCAGGCTGAGCCGACGCTGTTCCAGGAAGCATTCGACCGCAACATCGTGATCGTCAGCCCGACCACCTTGCTGGCGACCCTGCGCGTCATCGACAGCCTGTGGAAGCAGGAGCGCCAGAGCCAGAATGCCCGGGAAATTGCCGAGCGGGCCGGGTGGCTGTACGACAAGTTCGTGCTGTTCATTCAGGATCTGGACGAGGTCGGCAATCGCCTGCAACAACTGGACAAGGCCTACAGCTCGGCACGCAACAAGCTGACAGAGGGACGCGGCAACCTGGTCAGCCGCAGTGAACAACTCAAGCTGCTGGGTGCGCGGGCGAGCAAGAGCCTGCCGGCGGACTTGCTGGAGCGTGCGATGACTGATGTGGATGGGTTGGTCGAGTTGCCGGAGTAGCTGAAAAAGCTTCGCGAGCAGGCTCGCTCCCACATTGGAATGCGTTCTCCTGTGGGAGCGAGCCTGCTCGCGAAAAAACTGGAAGCATCACCGCACAACCCAGTGATTACAATGGTATGTAGCGGCTCAACAACGCCCGCAACGCCGCCGGTTTCACTGGTTTGGCCAGATAATCCAGCCCCGCGGCATGCACCAGGTCAACCGTCTCCGGCCGGCCATCGGCGCTGATCACCACTCCCGGAACCGGTTCGCCCATCTGTGTGCGCAACCAGGCCATCAAATCGGTTCCGGTCTCGCCATGATCGAGGTGGTAATCCACCAGCGCCAATTGCGGGCGCATGCCTTCGTCAAGCAACGTAGCGCATTCCTCGCGATTGCGCGCGGTCCAGACCTGGCAACCCCAGCGGCTGAGCAGGCTGTTCATGCCGATCAGGATGCTGTCCTCGTTGTCGATACACAGCACCTGCGCGCCATTGAGCAATTTGCCATTGAGCTCGGCGACCTTGACCGGCGCTGCGGTTTGCGCCCGGGCCAGCGGTACGCTGACGCTGAACACGCTACCGCGTCCCGGCCAGGAGCGTACGCGCAAGGTATGACCGAGCACGCGACATAGCCCGTCGGCAATCGCCAGCCCCAGACCGAGGCCTTTTTCGGCCCGTGTCTGGTGGCTGTCGAGGCGCTTGAACTCTTCGAAAATCACCTGCAGCTTATCTTCCGGAATGCCTGGCCCACGGTCCCAGACTTCCAGGCACAGTTGATCCTTGTGCCGGCGAACCCCCAGCAGCACCGGTCCTTTGCCGTAGCGGAAAGCGTTGGTCAGGAAGTTCTGCAAAATCCGCCGCAGCAGTTTGATGTCGCTGTCGACGCGCAACGTGCTTGCGCGAACCCGGAACTCCAGTTTTTGTTGTCGCGCCAGCGCTTTGAACTCTGTACCGAGGGTATCGAACAGTTCTTTCAGGGCGAATGGCTGGCGATTGGGGTTGATCTTGCCGTTCTCCAGGCGGGAAATGTCCAGCAGGTCGCTGATCAAGTCCTCGGCCGAGCGCAGCGAGCTGTCCAGGTGTTCGACCAGTTTCCGCGCTTCGCCGGACAACCCGTCGTCCTGATGGGAGAGGGCGGCGGAGAACAGCCGCGCCGCATTCAACGGTTGCATCAAGTCATGGCTGACGGCCGCGAGGAAACGGGTCTTGGACTGGTTGGCCGCCTCGGCGGTGCCCTTGGCTTCGGTCAGGGCAACGTTGAGCTGCGACAATTCGTGGGTCCGTTCGGTGACCCGTCGCTCCAGCCCTTCGTTGGCTTCGGTCAGCGCTTGCTCGGCTTCGCGGAACGCGGTGATGTCGGTGAAACTCATGACGAAGCCGCCGCCCGGCATCGGGTTGCCGATCAGCTCGATCACCCGGCCGTTGGGGAACAGGCGCTCGGAGGTGTGCGCGCGGCCCTGACGCATCCAGTGCAGACGGCGCGCGACGTGCACTTCGGCTTCGCCGGGGCCGCACAGGCCGCGCTCGGCGTTGTGGCGAATGATGTCGGCAATCGGCCGGCCGACTCTGATCAGGCCATCCGGGTAGTTGAACAAATCCAGATAACGACGGTTCCAGGCCACCAGTTTCAGCGACTGGTCGACCACGCTGATGCCCTGGGTGATGTTCTCGATGGCGCCCTGCAGCAAGGCACGGTTGAACTGCAGCACCTCCGAGGCTTCGTCGGCGATGCGCACGACGTCCTCCAGTTGCATCTCCCGGCCCTCAATGGCGGCTTTTACCACCGCGCGGGTCGAGGAGGCTCCAAGCACACCGGCCAGCAAGCGTTCGGTATGGGCGATCCATTCACTGTCGGCGTTCTGGTTCGGGTTGAAGCCTTTGCCCTGGCGATAGGCAAAACGGATGAAGCTTTGACGGGCGCGTTCTTCGCCGACGAAGCGCGCCGCCAGTTGCAGCAGGTCGTCGATCTGCACCGCCAGCATCGAGCGTGCGCTGGGGCGGGCGCTGATTTCCTGGCCGATGAAGCGGCCCGCCTGCCAATGCTCGGAAACCCGGGTACGGGACAGCACCGAGACCCAGGCGAACAGTGTGAAGTTGCCTGCCAGCGACAGCACTACGCCCTGGGTCAGCGGGGTGATCGGCAGGTTCAGTGGATTGCTGTGCAACCACGCCAGCCCCGGGAATGTGCTCAGGGACAGGCCGAGGCTATTAGCTGCAATCGGCAGGATCAAGGTGTAGAACCACAGGAAGGTGCCTGCGGCGAGGCCGGCGAAAACACCACGGCGGTTGGCCTGTTTCCAGTACAACGCACCGAGCATGGCGGGGGCCAACTGGGTCACGGCGGCGAAGGCGATCTGGCCGATGGTCGCCAGGCTGGCGGTCGAGCCCAGCAGGCGATAACTGACGTAGGCCAATAGCAGAATGACCACGATGCTGACGCGGCGCACCGACAGCATCCACTGGCGGAACACTTCGAACGGGCGCTCGGCGTTGTTGCGACGCAGCAGCCAGGGCAGCAGCATGTCGTTGGATACCATGGTCGACAGCGCGACGCTGGCCACGATCACCATGCCGGTGGCCGCCGATGCGCCACCGATAAACGCCAGCAGGGCCAGCGCCGGATGCGCCTGGGCCAGGGGCAGGCTGATGACGAACGAGTCCGGCAACACAGAGCTGGGCAACATCATCTGGCCGGCCAGGGCGATCGGCACGACAAACAAGGCGGCGAGGGCGAGGTAGGCCGGGAACACCCACTTGGCCAGACGCAGATCCTGGGGGTCGATGTTCTCGACGACGGTCACGTGGAACTGCCGTGGCAGGCAAATGATCGCCATCATCGCCACGCCGGTCTGCACCACCATCGACGGCCAGTTGATGGTTTCCTTCCAGTACTGTTCGAGGCGCGGCGCCAGCATGGCCTGGTTGAACAGGTCGTCGAAACCGTCGTACAGGCCGTAGGTCACGAAGGCGCCGACGGCGAGAAACGCGAACAACTTCACCAATGATTCGAAGGCGATGGCCAACACCATGCCGCGGTGGTGCTCCGTGGCGTCGAGGTTGCGGGTACCGAAGACGATGGTGAACAGCGCCAATACCAGCGACACGATCAGCGCGGTGTCCTGGGCACGGGTGCCCATGGCGTCGGCACCGGCGCCGATCAGCAGGTTCACGCCGAGCACGATGCCTTTGAGCTGCAGCGCGATGTAGGGCAGCACACCGACCAGGCAAATCAGCGCCACCACCACTGCCAGCGACTGGGATTTGCCATAGCGCGCGGCGATGAAGTCGGCGATCGAGGTGATGTTTTCCTGTTTACTTATCATCACCATTTTTTGCAGGACCCACGGCGCGCCGACCAGCAACAGGATCGGCCCGAGGTAGATCGGCAGGAACGACCAGAGCTGTTCGGCGGCCTGGCCCACTGCACCGAAGAAGGTCCAGCTGGTGCAGTAGACCGCCAGCGACAGGCTGTACACCCACGCCCGCACACGCGGCGGCAAGGGCGCGCTGCGACGGTCGCCATAGAAGGCGATGGCGAACATGATGGCCATATAGGCCAGGGCGACGACGGCAATCAGCCCGGTGGACAGCGACATGGGGACTCCAGACAAAAGACTTCCGGGCCTCCCGCCCGGACAGACAGTCTCGCACGACCGCCAGCGTTAGTCAGTGTCGACCAAGGTCGTGGCGTGGTGGGGTGTCGCAGGGGAATTTGCAGTGTCTGGACTGGCCCCATCGCGAGCAGGCTCGCTCCCACAGGGATTGTGGGTGGCAGGCAAATTTTGGGAGCGAGCTTGCTCGCGATGGGGGCTTCACTGATTCAATGCAACCTCATGGCTTAGCGCAATGGCGAGTCTACTGCGATCACGTTCGGCCAGGGGCTGCGAGGCCAACCGGTAAAATTGAGTTAGCCTTGGCACCCACTCAGTTCACTCGAAGGATCGAACCATGAAGATCATCCGCAGCAAATCGTTCACTGGCGAGCGTGCCTGGGCCGCGCTGGACATCGCCAGCATGAACGGCATCACCACGCGGTTGCACTGGACCGATCAGCCCTACAAGTGGCACGTCAATGATGGCGAGGAAGTGTTCGTGGTGCTCGATGGCCAGGTGCAGATGCGGTATCGCGAAGAGGGAGTGGAGCGGGAAGCCTTGCTGGAGGTCGGTGACATTTTTCATGCCTCGGTTGGCACTGAGCATGTGGCGCATCCATTAGGACCGGCCCGGATATTGGTGATCGAATCTGAAGGGAGTGTCTGACGCTATATAAGTGATATAGATAAGATATAGAGATATTACCCGTTATATAGATATTCTATTCGGATCTAACATGGACTCTACCTCACGAGAGGACAGGAGTTCGCCATGACATGCGCCAATAGCATCAAGCCCGGAATCAAACCTTTCAGCCATTTGCAGCATCCCCGCGAGGTGATCCGCCAGTTCACCCCCAACTGGTTCGCGGCCACCATGGGCACCGGCGTGCTGGCGTTGGCACTGGCGCAATTGCCGGTCGCCCTGCCTGCCTTGCACGCCGTTGCCGAAGCCCTCTGGCTGTTCAATATCGCTCTGTTCCTGCTGTTTACGGCGCTATACACGGCGCGTTGGGTGCTGTTTTTCGACGAGGCGCGGCGGATTTTCGGCCACTCCACGGTTTCGATGTTTTTCGGCACCATTCCCATGGGCCTGGCGACCATCATCAACGGCTTCCTGGTGTTTGGCCTGCCGCGCTGGGGTGAAGGGGTGATTCACCTCGCCGAGGTGCTGTGGTGGCTGGATGTGGCCATGTCGCTGGCCTGTGGCGTGCTGATTCCCTACATGATGTTCACCCGTCAGGAGCACAGCATCGACCAGATGACGGCGGTCTGGTTGTTGCCGGTGGTCGCGGCTGAAGTGGCGGCCGTCAGCGGGGGGTTGTTGGCGCCGCACTTGGCCGACGCTCATTCGCAACTGGTGGTGCTGGTGACCAGCTACGTGCTCTGGGCCTTTTCCCTGCCGGTGGCCTTCAGCATCCTGACTATTCTGATGCTGCGCATGGCCCTGCATAAACTGCCCCACGAAAACATGGCCGCCTCGAGCTGGCTGGCCCTTGGCCCGATCGGCACCGGTGCGCTGGGCATGCTGGTACTGGGCGGCGACGCACCGTTGATTTTCGCGGCCAACGGTATGCCGGGAGTCGGTGAGATTGCCTCTGGATTGGGTCTGGTGGCCGGCATCACCTTGTGGGGCTTCGGTCTGTGGTGGATGCTGATGGCATTGCTGATCACTGTGCGCTACCTGCGTGCCGGCATTCCTTTCAATCTCGGCTGGTGGGGCTTCACTTTCCCGTTGGGCGTCTATTCTCTGGCAACGTTGAAACTGGCCAGTACCTTGAACCTGACGTTTTTCAGTGTGTTCGGCTGCGTGCTGGTGGCGTTGCTGGCGGTGATGTGGCTGATCGTCGGCAAGCGCACGGTGCTGGGCGCCTGGCGTGGCGAGTTGTTTGTCTCGCCGTGCATTGCCGGATTGAAGAAATAACCGGCAAAGATTAGGTAAGGTGTGGCCTGGATCGACTTGTGATAATCCAATAAGAATCCAGGCCACTCGTTACCTAACATCAGGGACACATGGAAGATGAGTCACCCTTCACAGTTCACCTTGCTGCGCACCCGGCGTTTCCTGCCGTTCTTCATCACCCAGTCCCTCGGGGCGTTCAACGACAACGTCTTCAAACAGTCGTTGATCCTCGCCATTTTGTACAAGCTGACCATCGAAGGTGACCGCTCGATCTGGGTCAACCTGTGTGCGCTGCTGTTTATCCTGCCGTTTTTCCTGTTCTCGGCCCTGGCCGGGCAATTCGGGGAAAAGTTCGCCAAGGACGCGTTGATCCGCCTGATCAAGCTTGGGGAAATCGCCATCATGGCGGTCGGCGCCGTCGGTTTCATGTTCGATCACCTGTCGTTGATGCTGGTGGCGTTGTTCGCCATGGGCACCCACTCGGCGCTGTTCGGGCCGGTGAAGTACTCGATCCTGCCGCAGGCCCTGCATGAAGATGAGCTGGTAGGCGGCAACGGCCTGGTGGAAATGGGTACCTTCCTGGCGATCCTCGCCGGCACCATTGGCGCCGGGATCATGATGTCTTCGGCGCATTACGCGCCGGTGGTGTCCATGGCGATCATCGGCACTGCCGTGCTCGGCTACCTGGCCAGCCGCAGCATTCCCCGGGCGGCGGCCGCCACGCCGCAAATGCGTCTGAACTGGAACATTTTCAGCCAGTCCTGGGCCACGTTGAAGCTGGGCCTGGGGCAAACGCCGGCGGTGTCACGCTCGATTGTCGGCAACTCGTGGTTCTGGTTTGTCGGGGCGATTTACCTGACGCAGATCCCGGCCTATGCCAAGGAATGGATGCACGGCGACGAAACCGTGGTGACGCTTATTCTGACGGTGTTCTCGGTGGGGATCGCCGTGGGTTCAATGCTTTGCGAAAAGCTCTCCGGGCGCAAAGTCGAGATTGGCCTGGTGCCGTTCGGATCGTTTGGCCTGACCGTTTTCGGTCTGTTGCTGTGGTGGCATTCTGGTGGAATCCCGAACAGCGCCACCGGCCATGGCTGGATCGAAATCCTCGGTTTTGGCCACAGCTGGCTGGTGTTGCTCGACATCCTCGGCCTGGGCGTCTTCGGCGGTTTCTATATCGTGCCGCTGTACGCGCTGATTCAGTCACGTACGGCGGAGAACGAACGGGCGCGGGTGATTGCCGCCAACAACATCCTCAATGCGTTGTTCATGGTGGTGTCGGCGATTGTCTCGATCGTCTTGCTGAGTGTGGCCGAGCTGTCGATTCCGCAGCTGTTCCTGGTGGTGTCGCTGCTGAACATCGGTGTCAACGCCTACATCTTCAAGATCGTCCCCGAGTTCACCATGCGTTTCATGATCTGGCTGCTCAGCCATTCCATGTACCGCGTCGAGCACCGCAATCTGGATTTGATTCCCGATGAAGGCGCGGCGTTGCTGGTGTGCAATCACGTGTCGTTCGTCGACGCGTTGCTGATTGGCGGCGCGGTACGTCGGCCGATTCGCTTTGTCATGTATTACAAGATCTACAACCTGCCGGTACTGAACTTCATCTTCCGTACCGCGGGGACGATTCCGATTGCCGGGCGCCAGGAAGACATCCAGATATACGAACAAGCCTTCACGCGCATTGCCCGGTACTTGAAGGACGGGGAGCTGGTGTGCATCTTCCCCGAAGGTAAGCTGACCGCCGATGGCGAGATCAATGAGTTCAAGAGCGGGCTGACGCGGATTCTCGAAGAGACGCCGGTGCCGGTGATTCCGTTGGCCTTGCAGGGGTTGTGGGGGAGTTTCTTCAGCCGCGATCCGGGCAAGGGACTGTTTCATCGCCTGTGGTCGCGGGTGACGTTGGTGGCGGGGCCGGCGGTGGCGGTTGAAGTGGCGGAACCGGCGAAGTTGCAGGCGTTGGTGGGGGAATTGCGCGGGGCAGTCAGATAACAGTTGTTTGAGCGGGCCTCATCGCGAGCAGGCTCACTCCTACAGGGATCGCGGGTGTGGTGAAAATCTCCGACACACCATAAAACCTTGTAGGAGTGAGCCTGCTCGCGATTGGCGGTAGTCGCTTAAGCGCTGACCTTGAGCCCAACGAGTCCGCTAATGATCAACGCCACACTCGCCAACCGCAGCAGCGCCATGGATTCGCCAAACAGAATGATCCCGGCGATCACCGTGCCCACGGCGCCGACCCCGGTCCAGATTGCATAGGCCGTACCCAGCGGCAATTCCTTCATTGCAAGGCCGAGCAAGCCAAGGCTGATCGCCATGGCCGCAACGGTCAACACAGTGGGGAGCGGGCGGGTGAAGCCGTCGGTGTACTTGAGGCCGACGGCCCAGCCCACTTCGAACAGGCCGGCGAAAAACAGAATGATCCAGGACATGAAGACCTCCATCGTCTGACGGGGTCGTCCCCTGATTAATGACTCGATCGAGCCGCGAGGTCGTCCTCGCGATGGGCAATAGAGTGCCCAGCATTAACCCGGGGATCAAGTTTTTGAATCAGTCAGTCGCCTGCTGTGCAGCCATTTCCAAATCCTGTTTCTCACTCATGCGACGGAAATACGTGGAGAGCAATGCCCCGGAAATATTGTGCCAGACACTGAACAGTGCACTTGGCACTGCCGCCAGCGGTGAGAAGTGTGCGCTCGCCAACGCGGCGCCCAACCCGGAGTTCTGCATACCGACTTCCAGGGCCAGGGACTTGCGCTGGGCCAGAGGCAGCTTGAACAGGCGCCCGGTGAAGTAACCCAGCAGGTAGCCGAAGCTGTTGTGCAGCATGACCACGGCCATGATCAACAGGCCGGACTCTGCGATCTTCGCCTGGCTGGCGGCGACGACTGCGGTGACGATGATCACGATGCTGACCACCGATACCAGCGGCAACACGTCCACGGCGTGGCGAACCTTGTCGCCGAGCACCCGTTGGGCAACCACGCCCAGCACGATCGGCAACAGCACCACCTGCAGGATCGACCAGAACAACTCCATGAACGACACCGGCAACCAGGCCGAGGCCAGCAGCCAGATCAGGGCTGGGGTCAGCAGCGGGGCGAGGAGGGTGGTGACGGCGGCGATGGCCACCGATAGCGCCAGGTCGCCACGGGCCAGCCAGGTCATCACGTTCGACGAGGTGCCGCTCGGGCAGCAGCCGACCAGAATCACGCCAACGGCGATTTCCGGCGGCAAGTGGAACACTTGGCAGAGCAACCACGCCACGCCAGGCATGATCACGAAATGGGCAACCACGCCCAGGGCCACGCGCCATGGATGGCGAGCGACTTCGGCGAAGTCTTCGAGTTTGAGGGTCAGGCCCATGCCGAACATCACCAGCCCCAGCAAGGGCACGATGGCGCCTTTGAGGCCGATGAACCATGCTGGTTGCAGAAACGCCACGACAGCGAAAATCAGTACCCAGTAAGCGAAGGTGTTGCCGACAAAACGACTCAATGCAGCCAGTGCGCGCATGGCTTGATCCTTTTTTATAAGTAGCATCACTAAACCAATGTAGGAGCGAGCCTGCTCGCGATTGCGGACTGACATTCAACAATGATGCTGACTGACATTCCGCTATCGCGAGCAGGCTCGCTCCTACAATTTGGACATCGCCAGGGTTTAGATGCCTTGCGGAGTCTCTTCGCCACCCAGCGCTTCAACCAGCGCCGGGAGGAAGTCGCCGAAAGTCAGCATCATCAGGGTGAAGCTGGCGTCCAGTTGGCCCAGGGCTTCGTCGCCGCCGTCCTGTTCCGCCTGGTCTTGCAGCAGGTCTTCGAACTTCAGGCGCTTGACCACCATTTTGTCGTCGAGGACGAACGACAGTTTGTCCTGCCAGGCCAGGGACAGTTGAGTGACCACTTTGCCGGTGCTCAGGTGCAGCTGGATTTCTTCGCTGGTCAGGTCCTGGCGCTTGCAACGCACAATGCCGCCGTCTTCGTGGGTGTCGCGCAGTTCGCACTCGTCCAGCACAAAGAAGTCGTCCGCGGCTTTCTGGGTGGTGACCCATTCGGTCATGGTCGCGGTCGGAGACATCTTCACGGTCAGTGGGCGCACCGGCAGGGTGCCGATCACTTCACGCAGGGTCGACAGCAAGTCTTCGGCGCGTTTCGGGCTGGCCGAGTTGACCAGAATCAGGCCCTGTTTCGGCGCGATGGCGGCGAAGGTCGACGAGCGACGGATAAAGGCGCGGGGCAGGAAGGCCTGGATGATTTCATCCTTGATCTGATCGCGTTCCTTCTTATAGACCTTGCGCATTTGCTCGGCTTCGATCTCTTCGACCTTTTCCTTGACCGCGTCACGCACGACGCTGCCCGGCAAAATACGTTCTTCCTTGCGCGCGGACACCAGCAGGAAGTCACCGCTGACGTGTACCAGTGGCGCATCTTCGCCTTTGCCGAACGGCGCGACGAAACCGTAGGTGGTCAACTCCTGGCTTGCACATGGGCGCGCCAGTTTGGTGGCCAGTGCAGTTTCCAACGCCTCGGCATCAACAGGCAGATCTTGGGTCAGGCGATAGATAAGCAGGTTTTTGAACCACATGGGGTGAGTCTCTCCTTTATACAAAGGGGGGCATTATTGTCTTCGCCGTGCCATAGGCCAACCCTTCTCTAAGCCTTTGGAAGGGCTCGGAAAATTATTTTAAAAAGTGCTTGCCAGAGGTTGGGTCGCTCCGTAGAATGCGCGCCACACCGAAGCGAAGGGTGATTAGCTCAGCTGGGAGAGCGTCTGCCTTACAAGCAGAATGTCGGCGGTTCGATCCCGTCATCACCCACCATTCGTTTTCAGTGTTACGCGCAGCGGTAGTTCAGTCGGTTAGAATACCGGCCTGTCACGCCGGGGGTCGCGGGTTCGAGTCCCGTCCGCTGCGCCATATTCGGTAACCTGGAACACTGAACGCCAGGTCACCACGGAAAAGCCCGCTTAGGCGGGTTTTTTTCTGCCTCAAGTTTCACTGTTGTTCCTGTGGGTTGCATCGTTTCACCGGTTTTTAGATTTTTTTGAAAAAAACTTCAAATAAATCAACACTTTATAAAAACCTGTGGCATAATGTGCCCCGCAACGAAGGTAAAGGGTGATTAGCTCAGCTGGGAGAGCGTCTGCCTTACAAGCAGAATGTCGGCGGTTCGATCCCGTCATCACCCACCACTTACTTTCAACGCTACGCGCAGCGGTAGTTCAGTCGGTTAGAATACCGGCCTGTCACGCCGGGGGTCGCGGGTTCGAGTCCCGTCCGCTGCGCCATATTCGGTAACCTGGAACACTGAACGCCAGGTCACCACAGAAAGCCCGCCTTGTGCGGGCTTTTTGCTGTCTGGCGTTTGGCTTTCCTCGCTCTCTGTAGGAGCGAGCTTGCTCGCGAAGGTCGTGAACGATAACGCGTAAACTCAGATACCCAGCGGCGCCCATGGCTTCTTCGCGAGCAAGCTCGCTCCTACAGTTCGGCATTGCGCCTGTGGCGGTAATCGCTGACGGCTTCATACACGGCCTTGCGCAGGCGATTGATCCCGCCAATCGGACGGTGCGCCTCGACGCCAAACCAGGGATTGAACGACTGGTTGTCGCATTGCAGGTTCAGCGCCGGTGTATCGAAGTCCTGCGCCGGCACCTTGATCCGCGCCACCGTCTCGAAGGGCGCATCGCTCTCGCGCCACTCAATGCTGGTGTCTTCAATCGGCATGTACTTGTTGGCGTCCTGTCGCTGGATTTGCAGGACGAAACACGCGGGCATCCGGTCGGTCGACAGCTGTTGGTGCAGCGCATTGCGCAGAAAGTTCGGCAGCTTGCGATTCTGTTCCGGCAGGTTGTAGGCCGGGCAGCTATCCGGATCGGGCATGACCCGGAACTTCGCATTGGCTTCACCGAACTTGTAGGGTGAAACCGAAAAATACGTCGTCTGGGTCGGGCTCGACGGGGCGGGGGCCAGTGTCGCCAGGGCAATGAACAGGTGGCGAACCTGCCACGTGCGTGGATCCCGGCCGGGGAAGAAGGCCATCATCTTTTTACCGTCGGCCTGGGCGGCGACGTTCTGACGGTATTCGGCGACATTACTGACAAAGAAGTTCGGGTGGCTGAACATCACAAAGTCCTGTTGGCTTCGCCCCTGCTGATCGCTCAACAGTTGCTTGCCCGGCACATCGAACAGTTTGATCGCCATGCCCCGGGCATCGCGGATGCTGTCGAACTGCGGGTAGGCATTGCCGTTGGACAGCCGCATCGTCGCTTGCCAGGTTTTGCCCGGCTCGCTGAACACGCCCTGGCGCAGTTCGCCTGGCAATTCCGGCAGCACCTGAACCTCGGCCTTCACACAGCCGTGGGCCTTGGCATGGGCGTCGCGCAAATAGCGGGTGCTTTCACGGTGCTGATCGACGATGCGCACGGCGGTCTGGATGATGTCCCGGGTCATCGCGGCTTCACCGTCCGCAATCAACTCCTGCGTCGAGACCGGCCCGCGCTGCTGCCAGGCAAACCAGGCGCTGGCCAGGGCCCAGCCAAGCACGCCGAGACCCAGTAACCACAGCAACAGCTTGCCGAGAAAGGCGCCCAGGCGCAGCCAAAGTGTAATCAGCATGGGAAAGTCCTTTTGACTGAGGCGGTGGTCATGGCAATTGCGCTTCCAGCGGGCCGCCCAGCACTTTCAGGTATTCCAGCAGGGCCCAGCGTTCTTGCGGCTGCAACCCGCGGCCGATTACACCATTGCCGAGTTTGCCGGCGCGGAATTCATGGCCACTGTTGTGGTTGCCGGTGATTCGCGTATCGAACAGAAATCCGTTGGTAAAGGCTTCGGTGCGATAGCCCAGGTGTCCCGGGTCGTATTCGAACGTGCCTTTATAGAACGTGGTCGCACGCTCATCCTGAGGCGACAGCAATTGATAAAGGCTCGGCACCGAACCGTTGTGCAGGAACGGCGGTGTCGCCCATACACCCGCCAATGGCCTGGCCTTGTACGAACGCAACTCGCGTACACCGATTGGCAGGCCGAAACCGTCCATTAAAGGACGCTCTGCAGGGGTGACATTGGCGTCTTGATACGCGCGGTCCCGGACAAATGCGGTGACGTAGGCCAGCCCCTTGGCCACGGACATCTTGCTCAGGTCCAGTGGTTCGTCGGGTTTTGGCTCGACATCGAGTTTTTCCAGTTCCGCCTGCTTCCATTGCAGCGCTGTCAGGTCGAAGCGGTGGTCAGCGATGTTGTTGGCCGCGCCGGGGTCGGTGCCGATGTAATCCACCGGGAGCATTTTCAGGTGCTGAACGTATCGCCCCTCGCCCTGGGTGGTGCGCGGTACATGACAACCTGCGCAGTTTTCGGCGAACAAGGCGCGCCCCTTGGCTGCCAGGGGTTTGTCGACCGCGCCCAACAGTTCTTCCGGCCAGGCTGGAGGCGCGAGTCGTTGCAGGGTTTGTTCGATCAGGTGCAGATCGCGCACGCGGACACTGGAGGGATAGCGGGCATCGCCCGTCAGTGGCTGGCCGTTTTTGTCGAAGAAGTTCAGCGTGGCACCGACGCCCAGCGCCTCGCCGATGTTGCGGGCCATCGGTTGTTTTGCCGAGCCGTTCCACTGCACCCATTCGAACGTCCACATGTCCCACAACTGCGGATAATCGACCGGGGCATTGGCTACGCGGTAGTTGTCGGGGGATATCGCATCACCGAAGCTGGCATTGGCGATGCGCCCGAAGGCGTCTGTGCGCCCCGGGCCTTCCTCGGTCGGATAGAGCCCGCGATGGGTGTCGTTCCAGGCCACCTTGAGGAAGGTGTCCAGTGAAGATTTGAAATCTTTGCGCAACTGTTGGTGGCGCGTCTCGTAGTCCTGACCGAGCACGTTGCGTGCGAAGCGTTCGAATTTCCACGGGTTGTAGTAAGTGGAGGCGAGGCTGGCCACCAGGGCCTGTCCGAAACTGCCCCCTTTGAGCGTAGGAACACTGGACGGCAGCACATGCTGCGCCGAACCGCCGTCGATACGCACGGCCTGGCCCTTGAAACGCAGTTCACCGGTGTGACAGGCCGCGCAGGTGATATCCAGAAACACATCCGGGCTCCCCGCGTTCTGGTGCCGGGTAAAGCCTGCGGGGAGGTTGCCAGGGTTGTTCGGTATCGGTTTCTGGCCGGGGTCCACCAGGAAACCGAAGCGGGCGAGGTATTCGGGGGCGGCGAATCGTTGTTGCGAGAAGGGCAGTTCGAGGGCGGTGAACCAGTCGTAGCGCAAGCCTTTGACCTGAGTGCCCTGGGGGGTGAAGTAATAGGTCTCGCGATCGGCGGCGCTCCATTGCTCCAGGTAATGCACCTGTTGTGCAGGCGACCAGGCCGGCAGCTTCGGGTTGGCGACGTAGTAAAGCACCACGGCCATGATCAGCCCGAGCAGTACTGTGATGAGAACCAGCAAGCGAAGGAAGAGGCGCAAGATAAACGTCCTTGTCGAATGATCATGCCGTTATGCCCGAGTACCCAGGATGCGGCAAGAGGCCATTACGCCAGATGTTGTAGGTTCAGGAATCGGCCTGCGTCGGATCAAGATGAAAGAAGCTTCATCAGCCGAATTGTGAAAAGCGTTTAAACACCTGAACTTATCAATTGTTTCCAGCTCTCATGCCGGTAGCCATTGGTCGTGGCGGCCTGATAAGCTCGCGGCTTTACTCGATTGCCCTTTAGGCGCATGAACAAGGAAATAGCATGAAACAGCATCGGTTGGCGGCGGCGGTAGCCCTGGTTGGCCTGGTACTCGCGGGTTGTGACTCGCAGACCAGCGTAGAGCTGAAAACTCCGGCGCAAAAAGCTTCCTACGGCATTGGTCTGAACATGGGCAAGAGCCTGGCTCAGGAAGGCATGGATGACCTGGATTCCAAGGCTGTAGCCCAGGGCATCGAAGACGCCGTCGGCAAGAAAGAGCAGAAGCTCAAAGACGAAGAACTGGTCGAGGCGTTCGCCGCACTGCAAAAGCGTGCCGAAGAACGCATGGCCAAGATGAGCGAAGAGTCGGCAGCCGCCGGCAAGAAATTCCTCGAAGAAAACGGCAAGAAGCCTGGCGTGACCACCACCGCTTCGGGCTTGCAGTACGAAGTCGTGCAGAAAGCCGATGGCCCTCAGCCAAAGCCGACTGACGTAGTGACCGTTCACTACACCGGCAAGCTGACCAACGGCACCGTATTCGACAGTTCCGTCGAGCGTGGCAGCCCGATCGATCTGCCGGTCAGCGGTGTGATCCCGGGTTGGGTCGAAGGCCTGCAACTGATGCACGTTGGCGAGAAGTACAAGCTGTACATTCCTGCTGACCTGGCTTACGGCGCTCAAAGCCCAAGCCCGGCGATTCCAGCCAACTCGGTGCTGGTATTCGACCTGGAACTGCTGGCCATCAAGGATCCGGCAAAAGAAGACGCCGCTGCCAAGTAACCAGCGCCTGCTTCGATAACAACGCCTCGCTCATGCGGGGCGTTGTTGCATCTGGCGTTCGGCGGGGGTAAACAAAACGAACAGGCGCTCTAGGCCGGAGTCTTAGGCATAGTGGTGTTGGCGGTAGTCGCACAAGGCCGCCAAGTCAATGAAATTATGGGTTTTTTTTGATGAGTAAAAAACGCCCGATCTGAACGCAGACCTTGTAAAACGGGGCTTACAGCGATGAAAAGCAGCTCTGTTCACAAGGTTATCCACAATTTGTGTGGATAACATTTCAACGGGAGGAATGATGAAAGCACCCTGGAGTTTCGCTCGTTTCCTGCCACTGGCCGGACGCCTGTTGGCACGCGGTCGATTGCCGACCCTGTTGTTCGCGGTCGCCAGTAAAGTTGCAAGCCAGGGCAACCGGTTGGGCAAGCTCAAGGATGACTTGCGCCTGATGCAGGCACTCTGCCTGGCCTACTGGCGTGGTGAGTATCGCGCCATCAGCCCCAAGGCGCTGATTTCGGTGGTCGCGGGCCTGATGTACTTCCTCAGCCCGGTGGATGCGATCCCGGATTTCATTCCATTATTTGGCATGTTCGATGACATCGCGGTACTGGCATGGCTGATGAAAGTGCTCGACGACGAGCTCAATGCCTTCCGCGCCTGGCGCAAACGGCAAGTGCCGGAGAAGCTCGCGGTGGTTGAGCGTCTGCCTGATACCCCCGAGCAACTTCAACTTCAAGGCCCGAAAAAACACTGAGTCGATTTTGACCTGTTCACAGATTGATGTCCCCCGCGACCTTGGCCGCTGTTAGGATTACACTTCTAGGGAAAAGTGCTGACTCGCTAAGTGTTGTTGTCCTACGGGGTAGTGATGGATATTCAGATAATTACACGCGAAGGCGAGCCCGAATATGCGGTTCTGCCATGGGCTCAGTATCAGGCGTTACTGAAAGCAGCGGGTATCAAGGAGCAAGCGTCACCTCAAGCTGCAAAGCTTCAGGCGGCAACACCAGACGCGATTCTTCCGGGTCTGGATCAACTACGCAGTTTGCGTGAGGGGAAGGGCATCGCCATCGAGGCGTTGGCCCGCACGGTAGGCATCAGCCCGTCTTACCTGGCCATGATCGAAAGTGGCGAGCGTCTGCCCGACGCCGCGATTCGTCGCAGCCTGGCCTGGGAATTGACGGTGCCTGGGTGGAGGGATGAATCGTGAGCGTACGCATCAGTCGTCAACACTGGGACGGATTGTTGGGCGAACTGGATCAGGCGCGTCGCCAGCGCCATCTGTTGACGTATCGGGCATTGCTGGAGCGTTTGCAGCTGCCGACCCCGGCCATGCAGACCCTGACCGCGGCCCTTGAGCATCTGGCGGCCCTGGACGCCAGGGCGGAGCAGCCATTGCGCAGTTCGCTGGTGATCAGTCAGGGCGCCAGCCGCTTGCCGCGCACCGGGTTCTTTGAATGTGTCGAGCGTCTCGGGCGTTTTTCCGGGCCGTCGGACGGCGTTGCCGCCGCGTCCTGGCATGCTTCGGAAGTGGTGCGGGTGTTCGAGTACGAATACCCGGAATCGGCCGAGGCCTGAGTGTTTTTGCGACTTAAGGCGCGAGCCGGATACTGGCTCGCGCGCCGGTTGTTTCACTGGTCGTGGTTTGTCCGTCAGCCACGGGGCTGGCGCTGGCTCGAAGGCCAGTTCGCACGCATGGCCAACCTGGGCAATGTCGGCGCCCAGAGCTTCTATGGGCACATCCTGGCGTTTCGCGGCGTCGGCCTCGGTGCTCGTGAGGAGGGCATGCGTTTGTTGCGCCTGGCGGCGTTGGCGGGCGATGGCAAGGCGGCGTATCAAGTGGGCGTGATCACCCTGGCCGGGACGGCGAGCAAGGCTCCGGATCCAGTCGAAGCCGCGCGGTTCTGGGAGATCGCGGCGAAGGCCGGGCACCCGTTGGCGTCGATCAAGCTCGAAGAGCTGAAGTCTTCATCGACACCCCATTGATTGAACTGATGCCGGAAAGCGCCCTTATCGATGCCCGGAAACGAGCACCTCTTTAACCGTTGAAACCACCAGGCTATCAATCACATGCATGCTATAGCCCTGCACATTCTTGGCGTGGTGCTTGGCCTGTGATGCCATCTCGGCCAACTGGCTCGCATCGAGTTGTTCACAGGCCTGTGGATGCAAATGCACCACACCGATCGACAGCGACAACAGCGCAAATTCCTGGCGCTGCCCCTGGCGATTGGGTGCGATGAAGCAGCCGGCTTCCAGGTGTTCGCTGCGATAGAAGCGCCGGCACTGGTTCTGGAAGTCGCCCTGCAACTGGTTCAAGCGTTTGCGCCAGTCTTCCGGGCCGAGCACCAGCAGGAAATCATCGCCGCCGATGTGGCCGACGAAGTCGCGGGACGGATCGACGCGGTCGTTCAGGCATTGCGCCAGGCACAGCAGGACTTCGTCGCCGCGACCATAGCCGTAGATGTCGTTGAAGGGCTTGAAACTATCGATGTCCACGTAGCAGATCACCGATTCCCGTCGCTGTTGCAGCAGCCGCGTCAGGCATTGCTGGATCGGCACGTTGCCCGGTAGCAAGGTCAGCGGGTTGGCGTAGCGGGCCTGCTGGATCTTGAGTTCCGTGATCAGCTTGAGTACGTCGATCACCCGGCCCAACCCCAGATAACCGCCGTTGAGGGTGATGATGAAATCTTCCTCGATGCGCTGGCGCGCACGGCTGGTGATCAGGCGACTGACCTGTTGCAACGACTGGCTCAGCTCGACAGCGAGGAAGTCATCGTTCATCAGGCGGCTGATGGGCTTGCGCGCGAACAGGTCGGTGGCAAAGGGCTTGAGCAGGGCGTCGGAGAGTGAATGACGATGGACAATGCCGCAGGGCTGACCCTGTTCATCCAGGACCGCCAGCGAGTTCAGGTTGGCCTGGCGGCGAAAGGCTTCGAGCACTGTGGCGGTCGGGGTGTCGCGGTTCACCGCGGGTAGTTCGTTAAGCAGGGCGCTGAGGTCGCTGCCGTCTTCGCTCAGTACGACGGCGGTGCTGTCCTGGCGGGGCATCAATGCCCGGGCATCCCGGGGTGGGTGTTCCTGGGGGCGGCAGAGCAGATAGCCCTGCACCAGGTCCACGCCCATTTCGGTCAGCACCGCGAGTTCTTCGGGGAGTTCGATACCTTCGGCGATGACTTGCGCCCGGGAGGCTTTGGCGATTTGCAGGATCGAGCCGACGAACTCGCGCTTGAGCGCATCCTGATGAATGCCATCGATGAAATGCCGGTCGATTTTCACATAATCGGGTCGCAGCTCGGACCACAGGCGCAAACTCGAATAGCCCGCTCCCAGATCATCCAGCGCAATCGAAAACCCCATCGCCCGATAGTGATGCAGGGCGGTTTGCAGCAGCTGGAAATCGTCCGTCGGAGTCTGTTCCGTGAGCTCGATGACCACCTGGCTCGGCGCAATGCCGAAGTCCTGCAGCAATTGCAGGGTGCGCCCCGGTTGATGGGCCGCTTCGAGCAGGGACTCCGGGGACACGTTAAGGAACAACAGGCCAGGCAGTTGTTGCTCATTGAAGCGTCGGCAAGCGCTTTCGCGGCAGGCAATTTCCAGCTCGCTCAGGCGTCCGGCCTGGCGGGCGACGGCGAACAGGGCGATAGGGGAGTGCAGAGGGCTGTTGGAGGGGCCGCGACTGAGGGCTTCGTAACCGAGGATGCGTCGCTCAGAGAGGCTGATGATCGGTTGGAACAGACTGTGTAAACCGCTTTGACTCAGGATCGAGTTCAAGGCGCTCAGCTGTTCGGTTGTGGTCATGGCGATCTCTGGCAATAAAAAAAGGACCGGGCGTGCCCTTGGTAAAAAGAGCACGCCCGGTCCTTTATTTCACGACAGAATGATGACTGTTTGATGACGCTACAGGGCCGTCAGCATTAAATTGCCATCAGTTGTTTGTACAAACTCAGTGCTTGGCCACTGCCGTGTTGAGTTTCAGGTAGTCCAGCAGAATCCGCCCTGTTTCGCTGAGGTAGGCGTCGTCCTCCGGCTTGGTCTTGTCGTCCTCGGCCGCAATGGCGTCCTCGTCTTCTTTCTTCAGCTCTTTGAGCGGTTCTTCGCCCTTGGCCTTGCGACGGATGTTTTCCATGGTCAGCTGTTTGGCTTCGATGTCGGCGTGCTGGGCGCGACGCTCGACTTCATTGAGGCTGACGGTTTTCTCGGTCATCAGTTTCTGCGCCAGGGCCAGCTTGTCGCGGATGAACACGAACTCCGCATCTTTGGCCGTGCGCACGTCATGCTCGGATTGGAGCTGCGAAATGTACGGTTTGAACGGGTCGAGCGCAGGTTTGATCGCCGCCTTGATGGTGTCCCACGGCATGGCTTCCGGCAGGGCGCTTTCACCGATTTCCTTGGTGTCGATGATCGACGGGTAATCGATGTCCGGCAAGACACCCTGATGCTGGGTGCTCTGCCCGGAAACCCGGTAGAACTTGGCCAGGGTCAGTTTCAGTTCGCCATGGTTGAGCGGCTGAATGGTCTGCACGGTGCCTTTGCCGAAGGTCTGGCCGCCGATGATCAGTGCGCGGTGGTAGTCCTGCATGGCACCGGCAAAAATCTCCGAAGCCGAGGCGGACAGGCGGTTGACCAGCAACGCCATCGGGCCTTTGTAGAACGCGCCCGGGTTTTCATCTTCCAGTACATCGACCCGGCCATCGGCGTTACGCACGAGCACGGTCGGGCCTTTGTCGATGAACAGGCTGGTCAGCTCGGTGGCTTCTTGCAAGGAACCGCCGCCGTTGTTGCGCAAGTCGATGACCACGCCGTCAACTTTCTCTTTCTGCAACTCGGTCAGCAGTTTCTTGACGTCGCGGGTGGTGCTCTTGTAATCCGGGTCGCCGGCACGGAAGGCCTTGAAGTCCAGATAGAACGCCGGGATCTCGATGATGCCGAGCTTGTAGTCCTTGCCGTCCTGCTTGAGGTTCAAGACCGATTTCTTCACGGCCTGATCTTCGAGCTTCACCGCTTCACGGGTGATCGGCACGATCTTGGTGGTCTGGTCGTTCGGCGCATTGCTGGCCGGGATGACTTCCAGGCGCACCACGGTGCCCTTCGGACCACGGATCAGCTTGACCACTTCGTCCAGGCGCCAGCCCACGACGTCGACCATTTCCTTGTTGCCCTGGGCAACGCCGATGATCTTGTCGGCCGGTGCAACCTGCTTGGTCTTGTCCGCCGGACCTGCCGGCACCAGGCGCACGACTTTCACCTGGTCGTTATCGCTCTGCAACACGGCACCGATGCCCTCGAGGGACAGGCTCATGTTGATGTCGAAGTTCTCCGCGTTATCCGGCGACAGATAGTTGGTGTGCGGGTCGTAGGACATGGCGAAGGTGTTGATGTACGCCTGGAAGATGTCTTCCGCGCGGGTCTGGTCCAGGCGCGCCAACTGGTTCTTGTAGCGCTTGGTCAGGGTTTCCTGGATTTGCTTGGAGTCCTTGCCGGCGATCTTCTGACGCAGGACTTCGTCCTTGACGCGTTTGCGCCACAGGTCGTCGAGTTCCGCGGTGGACTTGAGCCAAGGGGCATCCTTGCGATCGATCAGCAAGGTTTCCTTGGTGGTGAAGTCGATCTTGTCGACGCCCTTGTTCAGCTCGGCAAGGGCGAAGTCCAGACGCGCCTTGACGCGGTCCAGGTAGCGCTTGTAGATGGTGAACCCGGCGTTAAGGTCGCCGCTCTTGAGGAAATCGTCGAACTGCGTCTTCCACTTGTCGAATTCGGCAATGTCGCTGGCCATGAAGTAGCTGCGCGACGGATCCAGCAGCTTGAGGTAGCTGTCGTAGATGATCACCGAGCGCGCGTCATCGAGTGGCGGCTTGCTGTAGTGGTGGCGCTTGAGCAACTCCACGACGTTCAGGCTGGCGATCACTTCGTCACGATCGGGTTGAAGCTTGTCCCAGCTATTGGCTGCGAATGTATTGCTCGACATCGGCAGCAAGCCGATACCGATGAACAAGGCGAGGGCAGTGCTGGGGAACAGATGCTTCATGCTGATTCGACGCGGGGACAATTGATAACGCATATTAGGCCGTCTTTGAAGTCGCCGGTTCTTTGGGAGCCGGTCGCATAATGCAAAAAGCCCGGCGCTACAGCTTCGGGCTCAGTCCAGACTCACTATGGAGGCACTGTGAAAGCATTGCAAGGCGTTGACGGTCAAGTGGTGTGGGTTGATGAGCCGAGTCCTACATGCGATGTAGGGCAAGTTCGCATCCGAGTGTCGGCAGCGGGTCTCAATCGCGCCGATTTATTGCAGAAAGCCGGCCTTTACCCGCCACCACCGGGGGCTAGTCAAGTGCTCGGTCTAGAGTGCTCGGGGGTCATCAGCGAGGTGGGCGCCGGGTCCTCCTGGCAGGTTGGTGATCGGGTTTGCGCCTTGCTGGCCGGGGGTGGGATGGCCGAAGAGGTGGTAGTCGACGGGCGGCATGTGCTGCCAGTTCCCGACGAAGTGTCACTGGTCGAGGCGGCTGCATTGCCAGAAGTTTATGCAACAGTCTGGTTGAATTTGTTTCAACTGGCTGCGCTCAAACCGGGTCAGAAAGTGCTTCTGCATGCCGGGGCAAGTGGAATCGGTTCAGCGGCCATTCAGCTGTGCAAGGCGTTCGGCAACCCCTGCTGGGTCAGTGTCGGCTCCGCCGAGCGATTGGCGTACTGCGAAGCACTGGGCGCCCAGGGCGGCGTGTTGCGTAATGGCGATCTGGAGAGCCTGAGGGATCTGGGGCCGTTCGATGTGATTCTCGACCCGGTGGGCGGCAATTACTCGGCATTGAACCTCAAGCTGTTGGCCCAGGATGGCCGCTGGGTATTGATCGGTCTGATGGGCGGCCGTGAGGCCAAACTGGATCTGGCCCAGGTGCTGGCCAAGCGTGTGCAGTTGCTGGGTTCGACCCTGCGCAGCCGTGACGATCAATTCAAGGCCGATCTGTTCAGCGATCTACGCCTGCATGTGTGGCCGCTGTTCGCCGAGGGGCGCTTGAGCCCGCAACTGGCCAGGACATTCCCGATCAAGGATGCCGAGGCAGCGTTTGCCGAGCTGGCGAGCAATACCGTAGCGGGGAAGGTGGTGTTGGTGATTGACGAAAGCCTGAGCTGACAACACAAAAACCTGTAGGAGCGAGCCTGCTCGCGAAAGCGGTGGATCACTCGACGTTAATGTTGACTGACCTTCCGCAATCGCGAGCAGGCTCACTCCTACAAGGGATACGAGTTACTTCCAGAGATGGATCGGCCAGCCCGCCTTTTCAGCCTGCTCGCGCAACACCGGATCCGGGTTCACCACATGCGGATAATCCACCTTCAGCAACAGCGGCAGGTCATTGCGTGAGTCGGAATAGAAACTCGCGCCTTCGAGGTTTTCCTCCTCTGCATCCAGCCACTCCAGCAAACGGGTGATCTTGCCTTCGCGGTAGGTCAGGGTGCCAACGGTATGGCCGGTGTAAACGCCATGGTCCACTTCCAGTTCGATACCGAGAATCTCGTCGATGCCCAGGCGTTCGGCGATGGGGCCGACCAGGTGGGTGCCCGAGGCCGAAATCACCAGAATCCGGTCACCGGCCTTACGATGCGCCGCGATGGTTTTGGTGGCGTCGCTGAAGATGATCGGTTCGACGAAGTCTTCCACCCATGGGCCAACCAGATGCTCGACCTCTGCGGGCGTACGACCGATCAACGGTTCCAGGCTGAAGGCCATGTAGTCCTCCATGGCCAGATGGCCCCTGCCGTACGCATCCATCAACTCCTTGTCGCGACGCAGGAACGATTCGCCATCGACCCAGCCGAGGCGGACCATTTGCTCGCTCCAAAGCGAGGCGCAATCGCCGTGGATCAGGGTTTCGTCCAGATCAAAAATTGCCAGGGCCATCAGTGCAGTTCTCTCTTCAGCGTCAGCAAAGGCATCAGGCTACCTCACACAGGGCCGTCGGATCGATGGAAAGCGCCAGGCGCTGACCATCGGGATGCAGGTCGGCCGCCGAGCGGTTCAGCACATCCACCACCAATTCCACGCCCCGGGCTTCGACCCGGTAGCGAATCACATTGCCCAGCAGGCTGTGGCTGCGTATCTGTGCGTCCAGTTCGCCGTCAAGGCTCAGTTCGATGGCTTCCGGGCGAATGGCGATGCGCTTGCTGATCGGTCGCTGCAGCAGCTTCGAAGCGCTGTCGGCATCCAGCAGGTTGTAGTTGCCGATGAAACCGGCTGCGAACACATCCACCGGTGCGGTGTAGAGGGTTTCGGCGTCGCCGCTCTGTACGATCTTTCCCTGATTCATCAGGAAAATCCGGTCAGACATGGTCAGGGCTTCTTCCTGATCGTGTGTGACGAAAATCGTGGTCAGGCCCAGTTCACGCTGGATCTGACGAATCTGTTCACGCAGGTGTTTGCGAATCCGCGCGTCCAGGGCCGACAGCGGCTCATCCAGCAGCAACAGGCGTGGCCGGGTCACCAGGGAGCGGGCGAGGGCAACGCGCTGGCACTGGCCCCCCGAGAGCTGATGCGGGTAACGCGCGGCAAAGTCATTGAGCTCCACCAGTTTGAGTACTTCGGCGACACGTTTGCGGCTGTCGTCGGCATTGACCTTTTGCATGCGCAGGCCGAAGGCGACGTTCTGTTCCGCGGTCATGTTGGGAAACAGCGCATAGCTCTGGAATACCATGCCGATCCCGCGTTTCTGCGGACTCAGGGGCACGATGTCCTGGCCGTCGAGCAGGATCTTGCCGCCATCCACCGAAGTCAGTCCGGCGATGCAGCGCAGCAGCGTGGATTTGCCGCAACCGGACGGGCCGAGCAGGGTGACGAACTCACCTTTCTGGATTTCGCAATTGATGTCGCTGAACACCGTGGTGCCCGCGAAGCTTTTCTGAAGATGTTGGACGCTGACATAGCTCATTCGCTTTTGTCCCTGTTCAAGATATTGGCAATCCAGGTCAGAACCAGCACAAAGAAGAAGTAGGAGATCACCAGCGCACTGGTGAAATGGCCGCTGCTGTTGCGCATGTTGTTGAGGTAGACCTGCAGGGTTTCGTAGCGGGTACCGACCAGAATGTTGGCGAACACGAACTCACCGAACAGGAACGAGAACGACAGCAGCAACGCCACCATCAGGCCCTTGCGCAGGTTCGGCAGTACCACCAGGAGTGCGGCTTGAAAGGTGCTGGCGCCGAGCAACTGGGCGGCGTCCATCAGGTCGCGCAGGTTGATCGCCTGCAGGTTGTTGGTGATCGCCCGGTACATGAACGGCAGCGCCACGGTGAAGTAGCAACCGATCAGGATCCACGGCGTCCCGACCATGGCGAACGGTCCGGAACCGTAGAGCTGCAACAGCCCCACCGACGACACCACCGGCGGCACGGCGAAGGGCAGCAGGATCAGGATGTTCATCAGCGCGTCGAGTTTCGGGAAGTGGTAATGCACCACGAACAGCAACGGCAGAATCAGCACCACCGAAAGGATCAGCGAACCGACGCAGACCAGCAGCGATTGTCCGAACGCATTCAGGAAGCGCGGATCGCTCCACAGCTGGATGTACCACTTGAGGGTGAAACCGCTGGGCAGGATGGTCGCCGACCAACTACTGGCGATCGAGTAGATCAGCGTGCCGGCCAGCGGCAACAGCAGGATGGCAAACAGCAAGTACACCACGACCCGGTGGTAGACACCGGCGGGCCCCAGTTCAGCGCGTGACATGGTAGCTCCTCTTCAACAGCAACTGATGCACGATGGTCACCAGGGTCATCAAGGCCACCAGCACCACGGCCAGGGCGCTGGCCAGGTTCGGGTCCAGGGAAATGTCACCGGACACCATTGCCGCGATGCGAATCGGCAGCACGTTGAAGTTACCGGTGGTCAAGGCGTACACCGTGGCGTAGGCCCCGAGGGCGTTGGCCAGCAGGATCACGAAGGTGCCCAGCAGTGCCGGCGTCAATACCGGCAAGCCGATGTGCCGCCAGAATTGCCAGCCGCTCGCGCCGAGCAGTGAAGCAGACTCGCGCCAGTCTTCGCGCAGCGCATCGAAGGCCGGGTACAGCAACAGCACGCCGAGGGGAATCTGGAAGTAGGTGTAGAGAATGATCAGTCCGGTTTTCGAGTACAGGTTGAAGTCCTGAATGATGCCGGCCTGCTTGAGCATGATGGTGAAGCTGCCGTTGAAGCCGAGCAGAATGATGAACGCGAAGGCCAGGGGCACACCGGCGAAGTTGCTGGTCATGTTGGCGAAGGCGTTGACGAAGTTGCGCAGTTTCGAATCGACCCGGCGCAGGGAGTAGGCGCCCAGAATTGCGATGACGATCCCGAACACGCTGGACCAGAAGCTGATCTCAAGGCTGTACTGGATGGCCTGCAGGTAAAACTTCGAGCTGAAGATCTTGCTGAAGTTGGCCAGGCCCCAGCCGAATTCTTCCGATTGCAGGCTGTTGATCATCACCCAGGTCAGCGGTGCGATCTCGAACACGATGAAGAACAGCGCGAACGGGACCAGGCATAAGGCTGCCAGCCATTTACTGCGTGTCATGGCATTCACTTCAACAGCTCCCGGCAGACCGGTTTGTCGTGGGGCACGCCGAGCAACTGGCAGACGGTGCCGCAGATCTCGGTCTGTTTCGGCGCGGCACCGGCGTCGAAGCTGAACGCGTCACCGAGAACGAACAGCGGCACCTCACGTTCTTCCGGCAGCAGGCCGTTGTGGGAGCGGTCGTTGTTCATGCCGTGGTCGGCGGTGACCAGCACCTGGTAACCGGCATCGAGCCAGCCTTGCAGGTAGTCGGCCAGGATGATGTCGGCCGAGCGGGCACTGTTGCGGTACTGCGGGGTGTCGAGGCCGTGCTTGTGCCCGGCGTCGTCGATGTTCATCGGGTGGATCAACAGGAAGTTCGGCGTGTGGCGCAGGCGCAGGTTTTCGGCGTCGGCGAACAGGTGCGAGTCCGGGTAGTGATCGTTCCAGTAGAAATGCCCGTGCTGGATCGGCAGTTGCGGGTCATCGGTGTGACGATCCCTGGCCGCGACGAAGGGCGAACGGTTGTACAGCTCGCTGACCCAGTGATAGGCCGCCGCCGCGGTGACAAGACCTGCGTCGGTAGCGTAGTGATAGATGCTGCGCTGATTGGACAGGCGCGAGACGTTGTTGTGGACGATACCGCTGTCGATGGGCGCGACGCCGGTCAGGATGCATTCGTACAGCGGTCGGGACAGGGCAGGCAACTCGCACTCCAGTTTGTAGAGTGCGGCGCGTCCGGCGCCGACGTAAGCCTGCAGGTGCCCCATGGCGTGGCGGGCGACCTCGTAGTTGAGGCCGTCGAGCACGACAAGGATGACGTTGTGCTTCATAGGGGCAAAAACTCCGTGGAACAGGTATTCGGAATTCACTCGGTCCACTGTGGGAGCGAGCCTGCTCGCGATGAGGGACTACCATTCAACATCCATGTTGAATGTCTAATCGCTATCGCGAGCAAGCTCGTTCCCACAGGGATTCTCATTGGCCCATCAAAAAATGGTGGGCCACAGGGTTATTGCATATTGATGATGACTTCTTCCTGCCACTTCTGAGGAAGGGCCTTGGAGGTCTTTTCCCAGGCGTCCGCGTCTTTGATCGGCGTGACCTTCTTGTACTGCTCGTTCGGCAGCAGCTTGGCCTTCACGTCTTCCGGCAGTGTGATGTGCTCGGCACGGATCGGACGGGCGTTGCCTTTGGCCAGGTTGATCTGGCCGGCGTCGCTGAAGATGTATTCGCGGGTCAGCTTGGCGGCGTTCGGGTTTTTCGCGTACTTGTTGATGATGGTGGTGTAGCCGGATATCACCGAGCCGTCGGACGGAATCAGCACCACGTAGTCATCCGGATTGGCCATTTTGGCCTTGTAGCTCAGGCCGTTGAAGTCCCAGACCACGCCGACTTCGATTTCGCCTTTTTCCATGGCACCAATGACCGGGTTGGACATTGACAGGCGACCCTGCTTGGCGATGTCGGCGAACAGATCCAGGGCAGGCTTGAGGTTTTTCTCGTCGCCACCATTGGCCAGTGCCGCCGCCAGAACGCCGTTCGCAGCCTGGGCAGCAGTGCTCACGTCACCGATGGAAACCTTGTACTTGCCGGTCTTGAGGTCTGCCCACTTGGTTGGCACTTCGGAACCGTGCAGCAATTTCTTGTTGACGACGAAAGCGATGGTGCCGGTGTAAGCCAGTGCCCAGTTGCCGTCCTTGTCCTTGGCCCAGGCTGGAATTTGATCCCAGGTCGAAGGCTTGTAAGGCTGGACCACGCCTTGCTTGACCGCGATCGGGCCGAACGCTGCACCGACGTCGCCGATGTCGGCGCTGGCGTTGTCTTTTTCCGCGGCGAACTTGGCGATTTCCTGGGCCGAACTCATGTCGGTGTCGATGTGCTTGAGGCCGTACTTGTCGCTCAGGTCTTTCCAGGTGCCGGCCCAGTTGGCCCAGTCATTGGGCATGCCGACGCTGTTGACGGCGCCTTCCGCTTTTGCAGCGGCTTCCAGGGTTTTCAGATCATCGGCCGCCATGGCGGCGGTGCACATTGCGATGGTCGAGCCTAACAGTGATGCCAGGAAAAACTTTTTCATTCCAAAGCTCCTTGGGTCGTGTTCAACGCTGCGATTGCGGTTCGTGTTGGTCTAGGTCAGCAATACCTGAGCCAATTTAAGGGGGCTGGATGACACTTTGATGTCGCTCGTCGCCCGGAATGACTTTTTGCTCAGCGGTATAGAGACTGGCCTGCTAAGCGTAGACCATGGTCAAGGCCCCGGAAGGCAAGGGACTTGGCCGATGAATTGCAGGTTGTTGAGGGCAGAGGATGGCGACCGTTGGGCAGCTTTGTCACATCGCGGTCATCTGCACTGCCTACGCTTGCAGACTATTGAATGAGCCGGTTTACGCTGTGGTTCTGCCCTGAAATGGTGCTGGTCTAGTCCAGAAAGGAAACATTGATGCGTGAAGAGGCAACAAAAACGGTAACAGCCATCGGCCAGGTGCTTCAGGAGCAGATCGACCACGGACTGTTGACTCCCGGCAGCAAATTGCCGGCCGAGCGCAAGCTCAGTGAATTGTTCGGCACCACGCGGATCACCTTGCGTGAAGCGTTGTTGCAGTTGGAGTCACAGGGTCAGATTTATCGTGAGGAGCGTCGCGGCTGGTTCGTCTCGCCGCCGCGCCTGGCCTACAACCTCATGCAGCGCAGCCACTTTCACGCGATGGTCAGCGCCCAGGGACGGGTGCCGTCCACCGAGGTGATTTCAGCGCGATTGCAACCGGCCTCGGCGGCGGTGTGTGCCTGGCTGCAATTGCCGGCGCTGTCGAGCGTGATTCAGATCTGCCGCTCTCGGCGGATCGACGGGCGACTGGTGTTGTATGTGGAGCACTATCTGAACCCGCAGTACTTTCCCGGGATCCTCGATTTCGATTTGAATCAGTCGATCACCGAGTTGTATGCACGGCATTACGACTTGCACTACGGGCGGGTGCGCTTCGAGATTGTGCCCACGGCGTTGTCAGTGGATGCGGCGGCGGCGTTGAAGGTATCGGTGGGCAGTCCGGGCCTGCGGATTGCCCGGGTCAACTATGACCAGCATGAACGCCTGATCGACTGCGATCTGGAGTTCTGGCGACATGATGCGATTCATGTCGGTGTGGATGTGGTTTGATTCTGCTTCAGTTGTTCGTGAAGTAAGCGTGAGCTAAGGCGCGGCAAGTGCGTGTTTGATCTGATGGTTAAATATTGATATTAATTAATGCGCTGTTTTGCTGTTTTTGTTTGTGTTTTCTGAGTAGGTTTAGGGGCGCCGCTACACAGGCGGTATTGGAGCTATTTATATAAGGATATTGTTATGACAGCATCGACTTTTTCATTTTCTGCCACCCTGCATATTTCCGGGTACCCGGTCAGGGTGCTGGAAAATGGAAGTATAGGAACGCAATGGAACGGTGGCGAACCAACACTGTTTTATTTTAATTTTGTAGGTAGTTACTGCAGTATCTATGTGGCTGGGGAGCAGGCTGCCTGCGTAAGTTGCGATGAGAGAGGGTATCTGGTGCTACGCGCTCAGCCGACAATTTTTCATCTGCAAGATACCGAGACGGGCTCAATGGAGTGGAGTGGTGTTGCCGCTGGGAGCGCTTTGATTAATCTGTCTACAGTTTACGGTGGGCCGGTTCTGCAGTTTGGTGGGGATGATGCTTTCAATGATAGAGATACACTCTATAACTTTCTGATAGCCGCCCAGAAAGTCAAGGTAGAGACCATTCGGGACACTGTTAAATATATAGTGCCAAGCGGGGAGGATAGCTGGAAAAGTATTTCTGAAAAACAATCATACTCTCCAAAGCCAGTGTCGATTGGGCTGAGCATTAAAAATATTGGAGTACCCGGCTCTTGAAGTTGATGCCTGGCAAATCGTAATGCTCTTTAAGGTGAAATCAGGCAGCGTTGGGTTATTCCCATGCTGCCTTTTCGTTTGATTACTCTTGTGACCCTGTGCCGGCTGTCATCACCTGCACGCTCATTCGCGGCATCGCCAGATCCAGCCCAGCCTCATCCATATGCCGTTTCAGTGACAGATTGAACGCCCGCGAAACCTCCCACTGCTTGATCGGTGCGGTCTTGAAGCGGGCGCGCAGGATCGCATTGCCCGACTCGAAACTTTCCACCCCCTGGAACTCCAGCGGCGACCAGATATTGCGCCGCTGCAGTGGATCGGTGCGCATTTTCTGGCCGACTTCGCGCATCAGTTTGATGGCATTGTCGATGTCCATGTTGGCCGGCACCGCGACCCGGAAGATCGCGTAGCCGAATTCCCGGGAGTAGTTCTTGATGCTTTTGATTTCACTGAACGGAATGGTGTGAACGATGCCGTCGATGTCCCGCAGACGCACGGTGCGGATGGTAAGGCCTTCGACCGTGCCGAGATGGCCGCCGACATCCACGTAGTCGTCGATGGCCAGGGAGTCTTCGATGATGATGAACAACCCGGTAATCAGGTCGGCTACCAGCGACTGCGCACCAAAACCGATGGCCAGACCGATCACGCCGGCACCGGCCAGCAGGGGCGTGACGTTCATGCCCATGTTCGCCAGGGCGACAATCAGCGCGATGATAAAAATCGCGATGAACAGCACGTTGCGAATCAGCGGCATCATTGTCTGTGCGCGGGCGTTGGCCAGGCCTTTGCGCGAGCGGGTCAGCGCGTGATGCACCGCGGTATCGCTGAGAATCCAGATCAGCCAGGCGAACAGCAATGTGCCGGCGAGGCTGAACAGTTTGACACTGACTTCGTGGCCGTCGCCTTCGGTAAAGCGGATTAACGACATGCCCCAGACCCGCAGGCCAAGTTCGATGAAGGCCAGCCACACCAACAGGTGAACGATGGTGTAGAAGAAGTTTTTCAGCCGTTCCGAATACACGGCGTAGCGCCGGATACCGCCTTGGGGTTTGAGGCCTTGGCGGCGTACCAGTCCGTTGATGACCATGCACAGCACCAGCAAGACGGTGCAGATAAGCGACTGGCGCAGGGCGGTGCTGGTGTCGCCGGCGGAAATGAACGTTGCGAACAGGGAGATGGCCACCAGCACCAGCGCCGGCACGTACCAGAAGGTGCCGAGAATCGACAGGGTGTCGTTGAGCGCGCGGCGAGTCAGGCGCCGGGACAACGGCTGGTTGCGGATCAGGTGGGCGATCGGCCGGCGGAAACGCAGGATGAAGCGCCCCGTGGAGAGCGCTGCCAGGACATTGGCAACTGTTGCGGCGGTGTGGGCCAGATGGCTGCCGAGGCTGTTGACCAGTTGCGGATCGCTCAGTGCTTCGCCAAACGCGGCAAAGCTGCCGATCAGCCACAGCGGTCGAAACGCCTGGTGCCGCAGGATGTACAAGGCGCGGTGGCGGTGTGGGCCGTCGAGCAGGGAAAAGGCAATCACGCAGATGGCGGAGAAGCAGGTGCCGACCACCAGTGCATAGGCCAGCACCATCGCCAGGCTCTTGCCCAGGGACGAGGGCAGGGCGTAGCTCATGTAAACCGTGATCACCAGGGCGATCAGCCATGGCCCGAGTTTGCGCAGGGCAAAACGCAGCATGTCCAGGGCCCGGGGGTGTTGCGGCAGTTCTTCGGTCAGGCCGAAACGCATCCGCACGCGGTGGCTGATCCAGATCAGGGCGGCGGCCAGCAGGCTCCAGACCATCAGGATCATGGCGAAGGCGAACAGCATGGGCAGCCATTCATTGGCCGGCAGCGCCAGCGCCGCCAGTTCTTCCCTGGCCTGATCGAACTCACTGGACCAGCGCGTGAGCGGACTGTCGTCGCCGGTAAATTTCTTCTCGATAGTGGTCAGGGTTCCGCCAATCAGGCTCAGCACGCCTTCTTCGGTAATCGGCTGGGCCTGTTTGGTGGTGTCGCGGAGCTTTTTCAGGTCGGCCAGCAGCTTGCTGCGTTGCTGGTCGTTTTCCAGCGACTTGATCACTTCGTCCAGGGATTGCCCCAGCGGTTCCTGTGCTTCGGGCTGGGCCTTGGCCTGGTTGTTGAGCAGGCCCGGCAGGCCGGCCGCCTGGGCCGGCGCGACTGACAGCAGCGTCATCAGGCAGACAAGGACAATACACGGGAGGGCAGAAAGACGAGCGAACACTAGGCGGTCAACCTCGCAGGGAGCGGATCGACCGAGTGTACGAGCCCGTCAAAATCAATGCGAGCCAAGGGTGATGAATTATTCGTTGAGTTTGGCGAGGATCTTGATCACCACGGTCGCGAGAATGGTCAGCATGCCGATCCACATGGCAAACACGCCGGCATTTTTATCGCGAAAGTTGAAACCGATGGCCAGCAGGAGCATCCCGGCAAGAATCGGAATCAACATGGCGTGGAAGGTAGACATCGAAATCATGGAGACAGCCTTGTCGAAGGGATACTTGAAGTCTAGGCCGCTTTTGATGCGGCTGGTGTGATGTGTGCAGGAACGAGCTTGCTCGCGATGGGCGTGAACGATGATGGGGACTGCCTGAATGAGCGCGGCGCCCTGACGTTCTTCGCGAGCAAGCTCGCTCCTACAGGGTTGTTACGGCAACTCGCGGCAGGCGTAGAACGCGCTCAGCACCTTGATCAGATGCGCCAGGTCGTGGCTGCCGCACAGTTCGCGGATCGAGTGCATGGCGAACGTCGGCAGGCCGATGTCCACGGTGCGCACACCCAGGTGGCTGGCGGTGATCGGGCCGATGGTCGAACCACAGCCCATGTCGCTGCGCACCACGAAGCTTTGCACCGGTACTTCTTCAGCCATGCACAGGTGACGGAAGAACCCGGCGGTTTCGCTGTTGGTGGCGTAGCGCTGGTTGCTGTTGACCTTGATCACCGGGCCGGCATTGAGTTTCGGGCCGTGGTTGGCGTCGTGCTTGTCGGCGTAGTTCGGATGCACGCCGTGGGCGTTGTCAGCCGACACCAGCAGGGATTTCTGAATGGTGCGTACGAATTCATCACCTTCAGGCAGCAGGCGGCGTAAGGTTTGCTCGAGCATCGGGCCGTCGGCGCCGCAGGCCGAGCAGGAACCGACTTCTTCGTGGTCGTTGCAGACGAGCACGCAGGTTTCGTCGGTCTCGGCCGTCAGCAGCGCTTGCAGGCCGGCGTAGCACGACAGCAGGTTGTCCAGGCGTGCGCCGGCGATGAAGTCGCCATGCAGGCCAATGACCGCAGCGCTTTGGGTGTCATAAAAACTCAGCTCGTAATCGAGCACCACGTCGGCATTCAGGCCGTGTTCGCGGGCGAGCTGGTCGGTAAGCACCGCGCGGAAGTCCACGCGCTCGTCACCGGCAAATTGCGCGAGGATCGGCGGCAGTTCGGTCTGGGCGTTGATGGCCCAACCCATGTTGGCTTCACGGTTGAGGTGGATCGCCAGGTTCGGAATGATCGCGACCGGAGCCTTGAAGTCGATCAACTGGCTCTCGACCTTGCCATCACGACGGAAGGTTACGCGGCCTGCCAGAGACAGGTCACGGTCGAACCATGGTGCCAGCAGCGCGCCGCCATAGACTTCGACGCCCAGTTGCCAGAAGCCCTGGCGTTGCAGTTCCGGTTGCGGCTTGACGCGCAGGCACGGGCTGTCCGTGTGGGCGCCGACCAGACGAATGCCGCCGTGCAGCGGTGAATGGCGGCCCATCTTGATCGCGACAATCGAAGAGTCGTTGCGGGTGACGTAGTAGCGACCGTTGGCTTCGGTATTCCACGGCTCGCGCTCGTCGAGGCGTTGATAGCCTGCCGCTTCCAGACGATGGACAAGGCTGGCGGTGGCATGGAACGGGGTAGGGGAGGCCTTGAGGAAATCGATCAGGCCTTGGTTCAACTCTTCGCGCATAAGGTAGCTCCAGACAGCAGTGGCGCCAGTTTAACGTATTGGCCTGGTAAATGGCGTCGCACTGAATGTAGGGCTGGTCATCGAAATTGAATCTGGAGGAGATCCCTGTGGGAGCGAGCTTGCTCGCGATAGCGTCGGCCCATCCAACATTGATGTGACTGAAAGGCCGCTATCGCGAGCAGGCTCGCTCCCACAGGGTCTTGCGTAAAGTGCCTAGAAAGGTGCCGGGCACTCGAAGCGCAGGCGCTCGCCACTTTGCGGGTGGGTGAAGCTGAGCATGCTTGCGTGCAGGCACAATCGCGGCCAGGCCGCCAGCGCCTGTTCATGGGCATAGAGGCCGTCACCCAGCAGCGGATGGCCAATCGAGAGCATGTGTACGCGCAACTGGTGGGAGCGGCCGGTGATCGGTGTCAGCTCGACGCGGCACCAGTCGCCGCAACGTTCGAGCACGCGCCAGAAGGTCAGCGCATGTTTGCCGAACTCATGGTCGACCACGTGGCGCGGCTTGGTCGGCGGGTCGTAACGCAAGGGCAGGTCGATGCTGCCGCTGTCCAGTTCCGGCTGACCCCAGCACAGGGCGGTGTAGGCCTTTTCGGTTTCCCGGTCGTGAAACTGCCGGGACAGTTCGCGATGGGTGTCCGGGTCGCGGGCCAGCAGGATGATGCCGGACGTCTCCCAGTCCAGCCGGTGGACGATTCGCGCTTCCGGGTAGCCGTTTTCCTGCAGGCGGGTAATCAGGCAGTCCTTGTTGTCATCGGCCCGGCCAGGGACAGAGAGCAACAGGGTCGGTTTGTTCACCACCAGTACGGCGGCATCCTGATGGATGATGTGGATGTTGGACAACGGCATTAAAACAGCCTCGTAACAAACGCCAACGGCGGCTGTAGGAGCGAGTTTGCTCGCGATGGTGTGTCAGCGAAATCAATGTGGCTGACACACCATCGCGAGCAAGCTCGCTCCTACAACCGCCGTGGCTCCTGGCGGATCGACTCAGCGATCAGGCAGGGTGATATTGAGTTCCAGAATCGAGCAACTGCCCTGGCTTTCCAGTGCGACATGCACGTCATCGGACCCGATATTGACGTACTTGCGGATCACCTCGACCAGTTCCTTCTGCAAGGCCGGCAGGTAGTCCGGGGTACTGCGTTGGCCGCGTTCGTGCGCCACGATGATCTGTAGACGCTCTTTCGCTACCGACGCGGTGCTTTGCTTTTTGTTGGCACGAAAGAAGTCAAAAAGGTTCATTGCTTAGTTGCCTCCAAACAGGCGCTCGAAGAATCCCTTCTTCTGTACATCGAGGAATCGATGATCCACGGTTTTGCCCAGCAGGCGGTCAACGGTATCGCTGTAGGCCTGGCCGGCATCGCTCTGGTCGTCGAGAATCACCGGAACACCCTGGTTGGATGCCTTGAGCACCGCCTGGGATTCAGGGATCACGCCGAGCAGGGTCACCGAAAGGATTTCCTTGACGTCTTCTACGCCGAGCATTTCGCCTTTGCTCACACGTTCCGGGTGATAACGGGTAATCAGCAGGTGTTCCTTGATCGGGTCTTCGCCACGTTCGGCGCGACGGGACTTGCTCGCCAGCAGGCCGAGCATGCGGTCGGAGTCACGTACCGAGGAGACTTCCGGGTTGGTCACGACGATCGCTTCATCGGCGAAGTACATGGCCAGGTGGGCGCCTTTCTCGATGCCCGCCGGGGAGTCGCAGACCACGAACTCAAAGTCTTCCTTGAGTTGCATCAGGACTTTTTCCACGCCTTCGACGGTCAGCGCGTCTTTGTCGCGGGTCTGGCTGGCGGCCAGCACGTAGAGGTTTTCCAGGCGCTTGTCTTTGATCAGGGCCTGTTGCAGGTTGGCTTCGCCGTTGACCACGTTGACGAAGTCATACACCACGCGGCGCTCGCAACCCATGATCAGGTCGAGGTTACGCAAGCCCACGTCGAAGTCGACGATCACTGTTTTGTGGCCGCGCAGAGCGAGGCCGGTACCGATAGCGGCGCTGGTGGTGGTCTTACCCACACCACCCTTGCCGGATGTAACCACGAGAATCTTGGCCAAGGTGTTTCACCCCTAAGGAAAAAGGACTTTTCAGTCCCTGAAAAACATCTCCTGAAAAACTACTGCAGTCGGACAGCCTTGGCTGGAATCCGGTTTTGAGCGGCGTTTACCCCCGGTAAACACTGCTTTCGGCCTTTTTCCTACTTCGTTTGAGCCGTTTTCGCTACGTTTTAGAGATGCTTGGAAAATGCGGCAGTATCCGTTAAAGCCGAATGATGTTCAACACGTCGCCGGACAGGCTGACCTGCACACCCGAACCCCATAGAGGGTCGCGGCGCAGATCTTCGGAAACCTTGTAATGCCCGGCGATGGAAATCAGCTCAGCACTCATTTGCTGACAGAAAATCCGCGCCTTGGTGTCGCCCTTGACGCCGGCCAACACGCGACCACGCATCGGGCCGTATACATGGATGTTGCCATCGGCGAGAAGTTCCGCCCCCGGGCTGACCGAGGAGATCACCACCAGATCGCAGCCCTGGGCATAAATCTGCTGGCCGCCGCGTACCGGCGAGGTGATGATTTTCGTCGGCTTGATGGTCGGCTCGGGCGGTTTTTCCGGTTTTTTCTTCGGTTCGCCTTCGGTCAGGTCCAGTGGACGCTCCCGGGCGCCGGACGGTGGCAGCACGGGCAGGTCGACCGCGATGGCGGCGGCTATGTCTTCGATGCGGCTGGCGCGGATCGCCAGGGTACGCAGGCCATGCTGGCGGCAGACGCGCATCAGCCCTGGCAGATCGACCGCGCCTTCGCTGGCCGGGAGTTTGTCCAGGGCCAGTACCAGCGGCGCGTTGCTGAAGAAGTTGGGCGCCTGGGCGACCTTGGCGGCCAGTTGCCGATCAAGGCTTTCGAGGTCGTTACGGGCCAGTTCCAGCACCGTAATGGCCAGCATGCTGCCCTTCAACTGGAACACGGGATCTTGGTCTAGCGGTTCGGTTTGGCTCATGGTCGGCATACAACGACTTGTCACTAAAAGTGCCGAGACTTATAACGAGAACGCCCGCGGGCCGCAAGCCGGGTCGAACGATGTAGAATGCGCGGCCATTGTCATTCCGGAAGCATTAATGGACCGCCCGCGTTTTCGAAAAGCATTTCTATCTCCACGTTTCTGGCCGCTGTGGTGTGGCCTGGGGCTGTTGTGGCTGATCGTCCAGTTGCCGTATCCGGCACTGCTGTGGGTCGGCCGTGTCCTGGGCGCCTTGATGTATCGGGTGGCCGGCGACAGACGGCGCATTGCCAAGCGCAATCTGGAACTGTGTTTTCCGGAAAAAACCGCCGCCGAACGCAAACGCCTGCTCAAGGAAAACTTCGCCTCCACCGGCATCGCTTTCTTTGAAATGGCGATGAGCTGGTGGTGGTCGCGCAAGCGCCTGGCGAGCCTGGCTCATATCGAAGGGCTGGAGCATTTGCAAAAGGCCCAGCGCGAAGGCAAGGGCGTGATCCTGATGGCCCTGCACTTCACGACGCTGGAAATCGGCGCGGCGTTGCTCGGTCAGCAGCACACCATCGACGGCATGTACCGCGAGCACAAGAATCCGCTGTTCGACTACATCCAGCGCCAGGGCCGCGAGCGACACAACCTCGATTCGCTGGCGATAGAACGCGAAGACGTGCGCGGCATGCTCAAATTGCTGCGTTCGGGCCGGGCGATCTGGTACGCACCGGATCAGGACTACGGCGCCAAGCAAAGTGTTTTTGTGCCGCTGTTCGGCATTCAGGCTGCGACTGTCACCGCCACGAGCAAGTTTGCGCGGCTGGGCAAGGCGCTGGTGGTACCGTTCACCCAGGAACGTCTGGCGGACGGCAGTGGGTATCGCCTGGTGATCCATGCGCCGCTCGAAGGCTTCCCCGGCGAAACCGAAGAAGAGGACTGCATTCGCATCAACCAGTGGATCGAAAGCGTTCTGCGCGAGCATCCCGAGCAATACCTGTGGGCCCACCGCCGCTTCAAGAGCCGTCCACCGGGCGAGCCCAAGCTGTACGCCAAACGTCGTTGAACCCCGATACCCTGTAGGAGCGAGCTCGCTCGCGATGGTAGCCAACGATAACGCGGGGCACCTGACACCCCGCGGCGTTTTCATGACCATCGCGAGCAAGCTCGCTCCTACAGGGGAACAAGTCGAAACAACGAAATCCCATCAAGCACCATGGAGAGTTGTGCATGAGTCCAGTTGAACCGGTAACAGGGTTGATTCTTTCCGGTGGCGGGGCTCGGGCGGCCTATCAGGTCGGGGTGCTGGCGGCGATTGCCGAATTGCTGCCGCCGGGGGCCCGCAATCCGTTTCCGGTGATCGTCGGCACCTCGGCGGGCGCGATCAACGCCGTCAGCCTCGCCAGCGGTGCAATGGACTTTCGTAACGCCATCGAACGCCTGACGGCCTTCTGGCAGGGCTTTCGCAGTCATCTGGTGTTGCGCAGCGACTGGCCCGGGGTGATTCGCCAGGCCAGCCGCTTTGTCAGCCACAGTTTGCTCGGCATCGGTACCCAGGTGCCGGTGGCGTTGCTCAACAGTTCGCCACTGCGGGATCTGCTCAACGACAAGTTGCAGATGGGCGGCATCGCCGAGGCGATCGCACAGAAGCAATTGCATGCGGTGGCGGTCACCGCGTTCGGCTATGAGTCCGGCCAGGCAGTCACCTTCTATGAGGGCGGCGGCAAGATCGATGCCTGGTTGCGCCATCGCCGCATCGGCGTTCCTACTCGCTTGTCCGTTGAACACCTGCTCGCCAGCTCGGCCATTCCGCTGCTGTTCGCTCCGGTGAAAATCGACGAAGAGTATTTCGGTGATGGCGCGGTGCGTCAGTCGGCGCCGATCAGTCCTGCGCTGCATCTGGGCGCCAGTCGGGTGCTGGTGGTGGGCGTCAGCGGCAACCCCCGTGGAGTCGACCCGCAACAACCCTTGCTGCGCAGCTACACCGGTCAGCAGCCGACCCTGGCGCAGATCGGCGGGCACATGCTCAACAGTACGTTCATTGACAGCCTGGAAAGCGACATCGAGCTGTTGCAGCGCCTGAACCAGTTCAGTCACCTGATGCCCGACGGTACGCCCATCCGCGCGTTGGGCGTGGCCCCGGTGGACGTGTTGGTGATTTCACCGAGCCAGCCGATCGATGAGATTGCCGCGCGCCATCGCCAGGAGTTGCCGGCGGCGTTGCGCCTGTTTCTGCGCGGGCCGGGTGCGACCAAGACCAGCGGGGCAGGGGTGCTGAGTTATCTGCTGTTCGAGGCGGGGTATTGCAGCGAGTTGATCGAGCTGGGGCGACGGGATGCGTTGGCCAAGCGCGGCGAGTTGTGCCGGTTTCTCGGATTGGCGGAGCCTGTGCTTTCGGTTTGAGATAGGCAGTCTGCAGGAGCGAGATTGCTCGCGATGGACGTTAACGATGACGCTGGGAGCCTGACATCCCGTGGCGCTCTCTAGTCCATCGCGAGCAAGCTCGCTCCTACATGATCAGAAGTGAACCTTGACCAGGAAGCTGGTCACGCTCTGATCAGTCTTGAATCCCTGGCTGTCTTCGATACCGTACTTGTTTTTCCAGTAGTCATACTCGACACCCACGTACAGCTGCTTGGCACCCAGGTTCAATGCCTTGCCCAGGTCATATTTGACCTGCGGATTGAAGTGCAGGTTGGCGTGGTACTCGCCTTTGCTGTTGACGTCGTTGTCGACCACCCAGTCCATGAAGCCGTCGATCAGCACGTCCGAGCCACCCACCGGAATGGTGTAGGACCAGACCGGCGAGACCTGCCAGATGTCGTCGCCCGGGCGGTCGCCTTCGGTGTGACGGTTGTAGAAGTTCAACTGGAAGTAATCGAAGCCCGGGATGGCCAGGTCGAAACCAGGACCGATCAGGTACGACTCGGTATCGTCCTCGCCGAACTCGTAGGTCATGGCCAGCAGCACGTCCTTGATCGGGCCGAACTCGAACTTCTGGTCGAAGATCTTGTTGAACGACAGGCGCGGACTGAGCTCACCGTAGTGGGAGTTCTCGCCCGCGAAATGGTCTTCCTTGCCGTTGTAGAAGATCTTGTCGATGAAGAAGAAGTTGTCGCCGTACTTCCAGCCATCGGCGTGTTCGAAGGTCACCGTCTGCTGGATGCGCGGGTTGACCTGGAAGTCCTTGCCATAGAGGTAGCTCAGGCTGTTGTTCTGCCACTGCAGCAAATCGCCGGCCATGGCCTGGCCCCCGGCCAGCATCGATCCCGCCAGCATCAGGCTAGTGCACGTACGTTTCATTCGGTTGCTCCCAAAAAGTAGGTGGTTCCACGTTATTTTTTTAAGGTCGGCACTCTGGTGTGGCGCCTGTTTATGTAGCGGTAAAAAGTCATCCATTCGGTCAGCTTTAATGCTGTTAGCAAGAGCTGGGCCAAGGCTTTCAGAAAGCAAAAAAACTCCCGTTCGGCGGCTCAGGAGCGGTCGATTGAGAGGGGTTTTGGGGTGCCTTGGTGCCTGCCAGAGCCGGGGTAAGTTGGCTTTCTGGTCAGGTTTTACATCCGGGCTTTTTTTTAAACCGGATTCGGGCGGCCGCGGAGAATACTGACTCCTCGGCCAGGTCTCAAGTGCTCCGCAACGGCGCACCGACGACAGGCTTGGGGCACGGTTGCGGGGCAGCATCAGAAGTGCACCTTTACCAGCAGGCTGGTGGTGTTTTCATTGGTGTCGAAGCTGGAACTGTTTTCGATGCCGTACTTGTCTTTCCAGTAGCTGTATTCGACGCCGACGTACACCTGTTTCTCCCGCCAGCCCATGGCCTTGCCCAGGTCGTACTTGATCTGCGGGTTGAAGTGCAGGTTGGCGTGATAAGTGCCGTGGTCGTTCTGGTCGTTGTCCACGACCCAGTCCATGTAGCCGTCGATCAACAGGTTCGAGCTGCCCAATGGAAGGGTGTAGGACCAGGCCGGTGTGATCTGCCAGACGTCATCGCCGGGACGCGAGCCTTCGGTCTGGCGATAGTAGAAGTTCAGGGTGAAAAAGTTGAAGCCCGGTACCGCGAGGTCGAAACCGGGGCCGATCAGGTAGGCCTCGGTGTCGTCTTCGCCGTTCTCGTAGGTCATGGCCAGCAGCACGTCCTTGATCGGGCCGAATTCGAAACGGCGGTCGAGGATCTTGCCCAAGGAGAGGCGCGGACTGAATTCGCCGTAATAGGCATGAACGCCTTTGTTTCGGTCTTTCTCGCCGTTGTAGTAGGTGCTGTCGATAAACATGAAGTTGTCGCCGTACTTCCAGCGGTCGGCGTGTTCGAAGGTTATCGTCTGCTGGATGCGCGGGTTGACCACGAAATCCTTGCCATACAAGTAGCTCAGGCTGTTGGTCTGCCACAGCAGCAGGTCGCCGGCCATGGCCTGACTCGCGGCCAGCAGGCCGGCACCCAACAGCAGGTTGGTTTGTGTCCGAATCATCTGTTGCTCCCTCTTGTTTTTATTTTTAAGGCGCAGGCAACCCTGCCCCTGTAGGAGCGAGCCTGCTCGCGATGAACTACAGAGCGCCGCGTTTATCCAGAAAACACGCGTTATCGTTAGCGACCATCGCGAGCAGGCTCGCTCCTACAGGGGTTGTGGTGTCTCACTTAGTGCGGGTGAGCGTGACAGTCGTTGATGGCCGCGCGTTCGGCGCCACCCAGGATGTTGAACAACAGGTTCAGCGTCAGCGCGCTGAGGGTGGCCATGGCGATGCCACTGTGGGTGATCGGGCTCATCCACACGGGCAGGTGGGCGAAAAATTCCGGGCGTACGACCGGGATCAGGCCCATGCCGATGCTCACCGCCACCAGCAACTGGTTGCGACGATCACCAATGTCCGCTTCCTGCAGGATCTTGATCCCGGTGGCGGCGACCATGCCGAACATCGCAATCGCTGCGCCGCCCAGTACTGCCGGAGGAATCGACGCCACCAAAAACGCGGCTTTGGGCAACAGGCTCAGCACGATCAGCAACCCGCCGGCAACGATGGTCACCGAACGGCAGCGCACGCCGGTCATCTGCACCAGGCCGATGTTCTGGGCGAAGGAGGAGTGGGTGAAGGTGTTGAAGAAACCGGCGAAGAACGAGGCGCCTGCATCGCACAGCAAACCGCGCCGCAGCATCCGTGGGCAGACTTCCTGGCCGGTGATCTTGCCCAGCGCCAGAAACATCCCGGTGGACTCGACGAAAATGATCACCACCACCAGGCACATGGACAGGATCGGCGCCAGTTCGAATTTCGGCATGCCGAAGTGCAGCGGGGTGACAAATTGCAGCCATGGCGCCTGAGCCATGCCACTGAGGTCTACCATGCCGAGCAGGCCGCAGAGCACATAGCCCAGGCACATGCCGATCAGCACGGAAATGTTGACCCAGAAGCCGCGCATGAAACGGTGCACCAGCAAGATGGTACCCAGTACCAGGGCGGCGATGGTCAGGTAGATCGGTGAACCGAATTGAGCGGCGCTGGCACCGCCGCCGGCCCAGTTCACGGCCACGGGGAACAGCGACAAACCGATCGAGGTGATGACCGTCCCGGTCACCAGTGGCGGGAAGAAGCGCACGACCTTGGACATGAACGGGGCGATGAGCATGCCGAAGAACCCGGCGGCAATGGTCGCGCCGAAGATCCCTTGCAGGCCGATACCGGGCATGCCGGCCATGGCGACCATGCTGCCGACGGCGGCGAAACTGGCGCCCATCATCACCGGCATGCGAATGCCCATGGGGCCGATGCCGAGGGACTGGACGATGGTGGCGATACCCGCCACCAGCAGGTCGGCGTTGATCAGGAAGGCGATTTCTTCACGACTCAGGCCAGCGGCCTGCCCGATGATCAGCGGTACCGCGATGGCACCACCGTACATCAGCAGAACATGTTGCAAACCGACCAGGATCAGTTGCAAGAGGGGCAAACGCTGAATGGCGGGTGCGTCGGGGATGCGCGCTTCGGATAGCTCGGACATGCAACACCTCGGATCTTTTTATTCTTGTGATTTACAGCTGCAGTGCTGCCGGCAGCTGTATTCGAATCTGGTGGGCCGTTTTGCGGCCATTCGCAGGCAAGCCCGCTCCCGCACAGGTCATGCAACACCTGTGGGAGCGAGCCTGCTCGCGAAGCTTTCAGCGATTAATTGGTCTGGGCTCCCTGCACAATCCAGGCACCGATCAGGTCACGTTCCTGCTGGGTCATCTGCGTGATGTTGCCCAGTGGCATGATCTGGCTGGTGACGGCTTGCGCCTGAATCCGCGGTGCGTTCTGGCGGATCTGCTCGGGGGTGTCGAACATCACACCGGCAGGGGCCGCACTGAACAGCGGGCTGGTCGGCTTGGCCGAATGGCAAACCGCGCAACGTTCCTGGATCACGCTGTGCACTTTGTCGAAACCCGGACCGGCATTGGAGGCCTGAACCGGAGCGGCTGTGGGCGCTTCTGCGGGTTTGGCTTCAGCAGGTTTCAATCCACCGCCCACTGCGGTTTCCGGCAGCGGCTGGTATTCGATTTTCGCTGGAGCGTTGGCCACTTCAGGGGCGCTGGACATCGGCTTCGGACCGGTCACATAAGCCAGGCAGATCATGCCCACCGCTGCAACAGGCAGGGTCCAGGCAAACTTGTGGCTGTCGTGACGGGTGTTGAAGTAGTGACGGACCAACACCGCCAGTACCGCGATCCCGGCCAGGATCAACCAGTTGTACTGGCTGCCGTAGGTGCTCGGGAAGTGGTTGCTGATCATGATGAACAGCACCGGCAAGGTGAAGTAGTTGTTGTGACGTGAACGCAGCAGGCCTTTGGCCGGCAATGCCGGATCGGGCGTGCGGTTCTCGGCGATGGCCGCTACCAGTGCGCGTTGCGCCGGCATGATAATGCGGAACACGTTGCCGACCATGATGGTGCCGATGATGGCGCCGACGTGCAGGTACGCACCCCGACCGCTGAACACTTTGCTGAAGCCGTAGGCCGCGGCAATGATCAGGGCGAACAGGATTGCGCCAAGCAGGGCAGGGCGTTTGCCCAGGGCCGAGTCGCACAGGAAGGAGTAGACGAACCAGCCGACGAACAGCGAGCCGATGCCCAGCAGTACGCCTTCAGGACCGCTCAGTGAGCTGCCCGGAGCCAGCAGGTAGAGCGTCGGGTTGGAGTAGAACACCACGCACAGCAGCGCGATACCCGACATCCAGGTGAAGTAGGCTTCCCATTTGAACCAGTGCAGGTTGTCCGGCATGGTCGGTGGAGCCAGCTTGTATTTTTCCAGGTGGTAGATACCGCCACCGTGGATTGCCCATAAATCGCCGGCCAGGCCGCTTTTCGGGTTGACCCGGTTGAGGTTGTTTTCCAGCCATACGAAATAGAACGACGCACCGATCCAGGCCACGCCAGTAATCATGTGAACCCAGCGCACGCTCAGGTTCAGCCATTCCAACAGATGTGCTTCCACAGTCTTTACCTCTCGCCTGTCACTCTGTTGTCGAGTGATCAGACCTTCTCTTATTGGTGGGGGGCGAGGATCAAACGCTCATCCTCTTTGAAAAAATGCTCATCGCAGTTATTGCCTGTGCCACTGCGATCAACCACCAGGAAGTCATCCCGCTTTTCGATCGTCAGCACCGGATGGTGCCAAACGCCGCGATGGTAATTAATGCCCTGCCTGCCGTTGGTGACGAAGGCGCGGACCAAGCCTGATACAGGTTCATCGCCAAGTGGCGCGACCACGATCAGAAAGGGGTTGCCGAGCAGCGGAATGAAAGCCTGGCTGCCCAGCGGATGGCGCTCCAGCATGCTCACGGTCAGCGGCATGTCCTGCGCGTCGGCGCGGAAGATGCTGATGATCGCGTTGTCCTCTGGCGTTGCGGTTTCGACCGTCGCCAGTTTATGGAAGCGCATGGTCGAACCGTTGTTGATCATGAAGTGATCGCTGCCGTCGGTTTCGATCACGTCACCGAAAGGGGCGAAGGCTTCTTTGGTCAGCGGTTCAATCGTCAGTGTGCGCATGCTGTTCTACTTACCTTGAATTCGTTGTTGTCTGTTCTATTGCTATCGCTAGCAGGCTAGCTCCCACAGGGGAATGCATTCCAAATGTGGGAGCTAGCCTGCTAGCGATTGGGTTCAGCGCTTATTTAGCGACCTTGCCCAAAACACGCAGGCGGCTCACACCACCATCCGGGAACACGTTCAGGCGGATGTGGGTGATCGGCCCCAGTGCCTTGATCTGCTCGGCAAAGGTGTGTTCAGCGTGCATTTCCAGTTTTTGTGCTGGCAACAGTTCACGCCAGAACAGCGACTGGGTTTCGATCTGGCTGTCGGTACCGCCCTTCACGAAAGCGCCCTGGATCGAGCAGGTGTCCGGGTAGTTGCCCTTGAAGTGCAGGGTGTCGACGATGACTTTCTCGACTTCGCCGGCATGACCCAGCGCGACGATGACCCAGTCGTTGCCCGGAGTACGACGACGTGCGGTTTCCCAGCCGTCGCCCATGTTGATGCCACGGCCCGGGTTGAGGATGTTGCTCATGCGGCCGAAGTGTTCGTCGGAGCAGGCGAGGGCGCGGCCACCGTTGAGGGCTGAGGCCAGGTCGACTTGTTCGTTGTCACCAACAGCGGACCAGTCGCGGAACGGAACGCCGTACACGCGCAGACGGGCCACACCGCCGTCCGGGTAGATGTTGAAACGCAGGTGGCTGAAGGCCTGGTCGTTGTTGATTTCGTGGAAGTGGTGGCTGTTGCCCTGCAGCTCGACGGCGGACAGCACTTCAGTCCACTGGGTGTTTTCATCAGGCTCGCCCGAGGCCAGGAAGCAGGCTTCCAGGGACGCCGACGGCGGGAAGTTGCCGGTGAAGAATGAAGTGTCGATGTCGACGCCCTTGATCGAACCCGGTACGCCCAGGCGGATCACTGCGCTGTCGAAGCCTTCGAAGCGCTTGCGGCGCGATTCCCAGCCGTCCATCCACTTGCCGTTGTCATCGAACACGCCCTCCTTCCATACGGCCGGGGTCGGTTGGAACAGACGGTTGGCGTCTGCGAACCAGTCATCGGTGACCGAGATGATTTTGGTGCCCAGGCGGGCATCGGCCAGGTTGACGAACTTCTCGAAAGGTACGGCGTAAGCTTTCATTCTTCTTGTCTGCCTTTAAATAAGTGGCTTGGGATGCTTGCAAGGCCCGGAGCGTTTTTTGCGTTCATCAACGTCGGGCCAGGCTTGCTATAGGGTCAGTAATCGGAACAGGGCGATCTTGTTGATCTCCGCCAGCGCGCACTTGAACTCGGTGTCGACCGGGTTGTGGATGCGCGTTTCGAACGCTGCGAGGATCTGATGCCGGTTGCTGCCTTTTACCGCCATGATGAAGGGAAACTTGAACTTGGCCTTGTAGGCGTCGTTCAGCTCGGTGAAGCGCTGGAACTCTTCGGCCGTGCATTGGTGAATACCCGCGCCAGACTGTTCTTCAGTGCTGGCTGCGGTCAGCTGGCCCTGGACGGCGGCTTTGCCGGCCAGGTCCGGGTGAGCGTTGATCAAAGCCAGCTGGCTTTCGTGATCGGCGCTCAACAGGATGTCGCTCATGCGCTGGTGCAGGGTTTCGATCTCGTCGATCGAGGCATCCTGGCCCAGCTCGTAGGCCTTCTCGGCCACCCATGGCGAATGTTCGTAGATGTCGGCGAAAGTCGCGACGAAGGCATCGCGGCTCAGGCTCGAAGGTTTGACGGTTTGAAAGGTGCTCATTTGGCAGCCCCTGTGTACGGGTGGGTTTCTTGCCAGTGACGCGCGATGTCGACGCGACGGCTGAACCACACCTGTTCATGACTTTTAGCGTATTCGATAAAGCGCTTGAGTGACGCCAGACGCGCCGGACGGCCGATCAGGCGGCAGTGCAGGCCGATCGACAGCATCTTCGGTGCATCGGCGCCTTCGGCGTAGAGCACGTCGAACGCATCCTTGAGGTATTCGAAGAAGTCGTCGCCCTTGTTGAAACCCTGGACCTGGGTGAAGCGCATGTCGTTGGTGTCCAGGGTGTACGGGATCACCAGGTGCGGCTTGCCGGTCGGGTTGTTCGGTTCCCAGTAGGGCAGGTCGTCGTCGTAGGTGTCGCAGTCGTAGAGGAAACCGCCTTCTTCCATCACCAGGCGACGGGTGTTCGGGCCGGTGCGGCCGGTGTACCAGCCCAGTGGGCGTTCGCCGGTGATTTCAGTGAGGATGCGGATCGCTTCGAGCATGTGCTCGCGTTCCTGGGCTTCGTCCATGTACTGGTAGTCGATCCAGCGATAGCCGTGGCTGCAGATCTCGTGGCCGGCATCGACCATGGCACGGATCACGTCCGGGTGACGCTGGGCGGCCATGGCCACGGCGAAGATAGTCAGGGGAATGTCGAATTCCTTGAACAGCTTGAGGATCCGCCACACGCCGGTACGGCTGCCATACTCGTAAAGGGATTCCATGCTCATGTTGCGCGCGCCTTGCAGCGGCTGGGCAGAAACCATTTCCGAGAGGAAGGCTTCGGACTCTTTGTCGCCGTGCAGGATGTTGCGCTCGCCGCCTTCTTCGTAATTGAGTACGAACGACAAGGCAATGCGGGCATTGCCCGGCCAGTGTGGGTGAGGAGGGTTACTGCCGTAACCGACCAGGTCGCGTGGGTAGTCAGCGCTCACTGCAGGCTTCCTTCTTGTTCGATGATGACGGTTGGTGTGACGCAGCTGAAAAGTGGATGGCAGGCTGGCGTCACAGCGATGGGCTGATTGTATACAACTTTATATTCACTTTGTAAGCCTGATTTTTCGCATTTTTCACCGACTGTCATCTTTTACTGCTATTGGCGGGAGCCTGCAAGAAATCTGCCTGACTGGTCAATTATTGATTGAAGGGCTCATAGGTGGTGCGGTTTGGCGGGAAATCGACGGAAAATATGCCGATGGCGGGAGTCATGCGAAAAATGTCGTTTTTATTGTGTACAATTTTTTTGAAAAGTGTCTTAATTAGTCGCTCGCCGCAGCTTTTCGTGCTCCGAATCGGTGCGGTCTCCTTTTCAACTGACTTCGGGAGGCGCGAAGTCTGACTGCTCCACGCAGGCAGGCGCGCAGAATCAATGGGACGTTTGACTACACACGTTTTGGACGCAGCACACGGTTGCCCGGGCAGCTCGATCAAGGTCGAGTTGTACCGCGTTGAAGGATCGCAGCTGGAATTGGTCGCCAGCGCGATAACCAACAGCGATGGCCGTGTCGATGCACCGCTGCTGCAAGGCGATGACTACCGCTCCGGGGTCTATCAGGTTCAGTTTCATGCCGGCGATTACTACCGCGCCCGTGGCGTTCAGCTGCCGGAGCCTGCCTTCCTGGATGTCGTGGTGCTGCGTTTCGGCATCTGCGCCGAGCAGGATCACTACCATGTGCCGTTGTTGATTTCGCCTTACAGCTACTCCACGTACCGCGGCAGCTGATCCCCCAGGCAGCAGCTGCACCCTGGAAGCGACTGCGCATATAGCTTCTTTGGTCTTTCGCCCGCTCACACTGCGGGCTTTTTTTCGTCTGGAGGAAAGTGCTGCCTGTGCTGACGCCATCGCTAGCAGGCTAGCTCCCACATTGGATTTTCGGTGTTCACCAATCCCTTGTGGGAGCTAGCCTGCTAGCGATGCTTTTGCTCTTAGCGGCTCAGCAGGGACGCTGCACCCGCACCGCTGAACAAACCGGCACTGATCCGGTTGAACCAGCTCTGCCCCTTGCCGCTGCGCAGATACCGCGCCGCGCCATGGGCGCCGAGGCCGTAGGCCAGTTTGCACAGCAGGTCGAGCACGGTCCAGGTCGCGATCATCACCAGCAGTTGCGGCAGGAATGGCTGTTCGGCACTCAAGAACTGCGGCAGGAAAGCGGCGAAGAACAGAATGTCTTTCGGATTGCTCGCGCCCAGCATGAACGCCCGCCCGAACAGCGCACGAAAGCGTGGCACCGGCGCGGCTTGTGGCACTTCAGCGCCATGGGAAGGCAGGCGCGATTGCTGCCAGCTCTGCCAGGCAAGGTAGAACAGGTAGAGGGCGCCAAGAATCTTCAGGGCACTGAACAGCTGTTCCGAAGCCAGCAGCAACGCACCCAGGCCCAGCGCCGAAGCACTCAGCAGGCAGATCGAGGCCGATACGCCGCCAAGAAAGGCCGGGTAAGAGCGGCGCAGGCCGTAATTCAGACTGTTGCTGATCATCAGCAACGACAGCGGCCCCGGGATCAGGATCACTATCAGCGCAGCGCCGCTGAACAGCAGCCAGGTTTCCAGACTCATCACTTTCCTCCATTTGCACAAAAGCCCCACCCGACGGGGTGAGGCTGTTTTCAAGCGGGTCCCGCGTAAGGTTTACAAGAAGATGAACTTGGCGATGAAGATCGCGCAGAGCACCCACAGGCTTACGGAAATTTCCTTGTACTTGCCGGTGCCGGCCTTCAGCGCCACGTAGGTGATGAAGCCCAGCGCGATGCCGTCGGCGACCGAGAAGGTCAGCGGCATCATGATCGCGGTGACGATCGCCGGAATGCTGTCGGTCGCTTCGTCCCATTCGATGTGGGCCATGCCGCCCATCATCAGCATCGCTACATAAATCAGTGCACCCGCGGTGGCATAGGCAGGAATCATCCCGGCCAGCGGTGCGAAGAACATGGCTGCAATAAATAGCACACCTACGGTCACTGCGGTAAGACCAGTCCGACCACCCGCAGCTACACCAGCGGCACTTTCAACGTAGCTGGTGACTGGCGGAACGCCGACTACCGCACCGAATACGCTGGAAGCACTGTCGGCCTTCATGGCACGAGAGAGGTTTTCGATGCGGCCGTCAGCACCGACCAGGTTGGCGCGCTGGGCAACACCCATCAAGGTACCGGCGGTGTCGAACATGTGTACGAAGAGGAACGCCAGGACCACGCTGATCATGCTGACGTTGAACACGCCGGCGACGTTCATGGCCATGAAGGTAGGGGCGAGGCTCGGTGGAGCCGACATGATGCCCTCGTAGTGCACCAGGCCCAGACCCCAGCCGGCGAGGGTCACGGTGATGATGCTGATGAGGATTGCGCCGAACACCTTGTGATAGCTGAGGATGGAGATCATCAGGAAGCACACGGCAGCGAGCAGCGGGCCGGGTTCGCGCAGGGAGCCAAGCTTGATCAGGGTAGCCGGGCTATCGACGACGATACCCGCGGTTTTCAGGCCGATCAGCCCCAGGAACAGACCCACGCCGGCGCCCATGGCGAAGCGCAGGCTGACCGGGATGCTGTTGAGCAGCCATTCGCGGATCCGCGAGAAGGTCAGGATCATGAACAACACACCGGACACAAACACCGCGCCGAGGGCGGTTTCCCAGTTGTAGCCCATGGTGCCGACCACGGTGTAGGTGAAGAAGGCGTTCAGTCCCATGCCTGGTGCCAGGCCGACCGGCCAGTTGGCGTACAGGCCCATCAACAGGCAACCGAGTGCCGCGGCGATGCAGGTGGCGACGAACGCCGCACCGTGATCGATCCCTGCGTCGGCCATGATGTTGGGGTTGACGAAAATGATGTAAGCCATGGTGATGAAGGTTGTCAGACCGGCAATCAGCTCGGTCTTCACCGTGGTGCCGTGCAAGCTGAGTTTGAACAGACGTTCCAGCAAGCCATTGCGTAATGGCGGCGAGAGATCCAGCGTCGATGCTTCGGATTTGCGGCTTTCCACAGCGAATACTCCTCAAGAGTTTTATTGTTATTTCCAGGGCCGGATCCGAGAGGGGTGGCAGCGGCCCTTTGAGGTACTTGCGAATTTGTTGACCGCTTGGTCAGGAACTCGCACGAAGTGGATTATGCTTTTGTATACAAAGAATGCAAATAATGTTTTTGGTTTTGTTTACGAAAAGTTTGGCTTTAGGGATATATCGCCTTTGGTCTCATCGCCAGCAGGCTGGCTCCCACAGGTTTTGTGTACGCCCAGATCACTGTGGGAGCCAGCCTGCTGGCATTGGGGCAAGAGCAATCATCTGCGGCCTCGGGCGATTGGCGGCAGTGGTTCGACAGGCGCAAACGGCCAGATAAAAATAAACCGGCTCAGGGGCCGGTTTATTTTTATCTGGAATTGACGGCGCTTGTACCGGCCTTATCGCCAGCAGGCTGGCTCCCACAGGTTCTGTGAACGCCACAAATCCCCTGTGGGAGCCAGCCTGCTGGCGATAGGGCCATCAGCCCCATCACAGAAACATCAGGCTGCAGCGAAACGCTTGTCCAGATAATCAATGATCACCTTGGACTCATACATCCAGGTGGTCTGGCCATTCTCTTCAATGCGCAGGCACGGCACCTTGATCTTGCCACCTTGCTCGAGCAAGGCCTGGCGATCCTGTTCGTTGTTCTTCGCATCGCGAAGGGCCACCGGCACATTCAGGCGGCGCAGGGTGCGGCGAGTCTTCACGCAGAACGGGCAGGCGTGGAATTGATACAGGGTCAGACCCTTGGCGGCGGATTCGACCTGAGCCTGAGCAGCGGCGGGGCGCTTCTTCTTGCTTGGGCGAGTAATGAAGTCGATGAAGATGATCAGTTGGCCAAGGCCGACACGAAGCGCTTTTACGAACACGTTGAAAGCCTCACGGTGCGAATGAAGAAGGGCGCGCAGCTTACCTGATTTTTTGCAGGCGAAAAAAAACCGGCGATGAATGCCGGTTTTCTTCGTGCCGCAAATTACTTGATGAGGCTGAGGAATTCGCTGCGGGTCGCGGCGTTCTCGCGGAACTCACCGAGCATCACTGAAGTGATCATCGACGAATTCTGCTTTTCCACACCGCGCATCATCATGCACATGTGCTTGGCCTCGATCACCACCGCTACGCCCAGGGCGCCGGTGACCTGCTGGACCGCATCGGCGATCTGGCGGCTGAGGTTTTCCTGGATCTGCAGGCGGCGAGCGTACATATCGACGATGCGCGCGACCTTCGACAGGCCCAAAACCTTGCCGCTCGGGATGTAGGCAACATGCGCCTTGCCGATGAACGGCAGCAGGTGGTGTTCGCACAACGAGTACAGCTCGATGTCCTTGACCAGCACCATTTCGCTGTTGTCGGAGCTGAACAGGGCACCGTTGGTGACCTCTTCGAGTGTCTGTTCATAGCCGCGGCAGAGGTACTGCATGGCTTTGGCGGCACGTTTTGGCGTGTCGAGCAGGCCTTCGCGGGAAACGTCCTCGCCGAGCTGGCCGAGGATCGCCGTGTAATTCTGTTCCAGGGACATGAAACTACCTGTGGGATTTTACGCAAAGGGCAAGGGTACGGTGACGGACACGACGCTGCAAGCGTGACGCATCAGCTTTACTCGTCGCGACCTTCCATCATGGTGCGTTTGAGCATCACATAAACGGCGCCGGCACCGCCATGTTTCGCTTGGCACGTAGTGAAGCCGAGCACCTGTGGATGCTGGCGCAGCCAGGTGTTGACGTGGCTTTTGATCATCGGCCGCTTGCCGTCCAGGCGCACTGCCTTGCCATGGGTGACGCGCACGCAGCGGATTTCGAATCTGGTGGCTTCAGCCAAAAATGCCCAGAGGGTTTCCCGGGCCTTTTCCACGCTCATGCCGTGCAGGTCGAGGCTGCCTTCGAACGGAATCTGTCCAATCTTGAGCTTGCGCATCTGGCTTTCCTGCACGCCATCGCGAGCCCACATCAGATCGTCTTCAGGGCCGACGTCGATGACGAACTGATCGGACAGCCCGTCGACGGTGGTGGATTCGGTACGTACGGTCGCCGCTTGACGCAGCTTGGCAATCTGCGCGCGGTCAGCCTTGGGTTTGCCGGTTTCGGCGCGATCATGCTTGATCGGCTTGACGCCTTGGATCGCGCTTTTGAACAGGGAAAAATCGTCGTCTTGCATGTCAGCCTCCGCGAAGGGCGGCCAGTTTACCCAACTCGAAGCGAATCGGGCGCGACAAAAACGCGCGCGACGCTTGGCTCAGTCGTGTTTTTTCATCAGGTGCGGCGACATGGCCAGTTCCCGGGACTGTCGCGAGCGACGACGGCAACGGCGCCATAGCCAGACACCGAGGTACAGCACGAACAGGCCGATGGCCAGGATCACGGCGGCACCGGTGCGGCTGGTGTTCAATTCACCCAGGGCGGGTGCGTGGCCGAGCAGGCTGGCGGCACCGGCCATGGCGAGCAACACGCCGCACATCGCCAGCAACGCCGCGAACGTCGCGCCGATTCGAAAACGCCAGTTGCTTTGGCCTTTGGGCCGCAAGCGGCGAGCGTCAAAACCATCGGATAACTTCATTCCGACCTTCCTCAATGGGTATCGGCCCTTCGACCGGGAGTTGACCGGGATGTTCCTGAGGCTAAGACAATTACGGCAAATGGGAGGCTTTTGCGGATGAGCGGCGTTCCAGGCCGCTCATTGAGCGTCGATCAGATCAGTTCACGGGTTAGCGCGAGGGTGGCGAAGTTGTCGCCCATGATCGCCATTTCCGTCTGATGAACGTGTGCGGCACTCAGCACGCCGCCCTTGTAGGGCAGGTCGCGGGTGGCGCAGGCGTCCTCGACCAGGGTGCAACGGAAGCCCAGGTTCTTGGCGGCACGCACCGTGGTGCTGACGCTGGAGTGGCTCATGAAGCCGCAGACGATCAGGTCAAGGGCGCCGAGGTCTTCCAGGCGTTTTGCCAGTTCGGTGCCGTGAAAAGCGCTTGGCAACAATTTGCCGATGACGGTTTCATCGCCCTGTGGCTCCAGGCCCGGAATGAACTCTCCACCTACGCCCTGGGGGTTGAACAACCCGCCGAGTGTACCGAGGTGGCGCACATGCACGATCGGCCGGCCGGCGGCGCGGGCAGCGGCGAGCAATTGCTTGATGTTCGCGACAGCTTCATCCATGCCGCTCAGGGCCAGGGGACCGCTGAGGTATTCTTTCTGGGCATCGATGATGACCAGCGTGGCATGGCTCAGATTGGCCGCTGCATAACCGCGGCCGCTGAGTTGAAACATCGTTTTTGGAACAGACATTCTGGGGCTCCTTGGAGTGGGGCTTTTGCGCCATTGTCCTCTGGCTGAGCGGTTCTGTGAATCGCTACGATCACAGGTGCCGTCGTTGCTGGCCTGTAGCCTTGTCAATAGTCACGTTTTGTTCAATAGCCTGGCGAAAAAATGGATAACTCCTACATTTGAATCGGTAGTTTCCTGCGTCGTCGTGACGTCGTTTGACTGGTAGAATCTCCCGTCGATTTTTCTGGAGTTTGCCGTCGTGATCACTTCCCGCCTTCGCACCCTGCGTGACCATATCCGTTGGGCCGTCAGCCGCTTCCATGGGGAGGATCTGTTTTTCGGCCATGGCACTGACAATGCCTGGGACGAAGCCCGGCAATTGGTGTTGGGTGCACTGCACCTGCCGTGGGAAATCGCCGACAGCTACCTCGACTGCAATCTGGAAGAAGAGGAAGTGGTTCACCTGCAGCTTTTGCTCAAGCGCCGTATCGAAGATCGGGTGCCGACCGCTTATCTGCTGGGCGAGGCCTGGTTCTGTGGCATGTCGTTCATCGTTGATGAGCGTGTGCTGATCCCGCGCTCACCCATCGGTGAGTTGATCGAAAACCGCTTTACCCCGTGGCTGGCTACCGAACCTGCGCGGATTCTCGATCTGTGCACCGGTTCCGGTTGCATCGGCATCGCCTGCGCCTACGAATTCCAGCATGCCGAGGTGGTGTTGGCGGACCTGTCGTTCGAAGCGCTGGAGGTGGCCAATCAGAACATTGAACGCCATGGTGTCGACGAGCGCGTGTACACGGTGCAGGGCGACGGTTTCGAGGGTTTGCCGGGTCAGCGTTTCGACCTGATCGTGTCGAACCCGCCCTACGTCGATGCGGAAGATTTCGCCGACATGCCGGATGAGTACCAGCACGAACCGGAACTGGGCCTGGCCTGCGGCGATGACGGTTTGAACCTGGTGCGGCGCATGCTCGCCGAAGCGGCGGATCATCTGACCGAGAAGGGCCTGCTGATTGTCGAAGTGGGCAACAGCCAGGTGCACGTCGAGGCGTTGTACCCGGAAGTCGACTTCGCCTGGCTGGAGTTCGAGCGTGGTGGCCATGGTGTGTTCATGCTGAGCGCGCAGCAATGCCGGGAGCATCAGGCGCTGTTTGCTTCTCGCGTTTAACCCCCCCTGTAGGAGCGAGCCTGCTCGCGATGGACTAAAGGGCGACGCGTTTTTCCAGAAAACACGCGCCATCGTTAACGACCATCGCGAGCAAGCTCGCTCCTACAAGAAATGACCGCACCGCCGATCAACGGTGCGTGGCAATCCAGATCAACAACCCCGCCTGAAACACCGCAAACGCCACCAGGCAGGTGATGGTGAATCGCAGCCCGGCGTCTTCGCGTTTGTACTTGCTGACTTTCTCTTCGTGTTTCTTGAGTTTGACTTCCTGCTCGGCCAGGTTCTGCTCGGCTTGCTGGAGCATCTGCGCCGCCTCGAGAATTTCCACGACCTGCAGTTTTTCGCTGTTCCAGTCGCCAGAGAGGTCGCCGACCTTGACCGGCTTGACGCTGCCTTTCAAATGCTGGGCATCGGCATACACCACGTCGAACCCATGCACGCGCAAAAAATGATCGCGACGCAGGCGGGTGTCTTCGTTCAACGCGTCCTTGTTGTTCAGGTCAAAGCCGTCGACGGTGTAGGTCGGCCAGCGCTTTTTCGCCCAGTTGATGCCCTGGGCCGCCATGAATCGGCCAATGCCACGGTTCAGCGGTTCGATTTGCAAGCCGCTTTGCGGTCCGAAATGCACGCGTTTTTCGGCGTGATCGACCCACACGTCCAGATGATTCTGTTCCTTGCGCACGCGCTGGCCGGGCAGGGTGATGCTCATGCGCATCAGGCTGTGCGCCTTATCGTTGCGCTCGGCATAGCCGAACTCGACAAAGCGCAACGGGCGCCCGCCGGTGTTGCGGTCAGTTTGCAACGGCGCCAGACGGAGCATCTTGTGATGCTCGACGTGGACGTCCGCCCAGGGCAGCTCGACCGCTGGCGGTGCGTCTTTTTCAGCGCTGGTGTCGGGTGAAGTCTGGGTGTCAGTCATAACGGCGAGATCCTGTCCAAGCTCAGCTTGTCGCCAACCAATGTGTTGGCGACAAAGGCTTATCGGCCGTTTTTCCCAGGACTGGAGGGTAAAGAGGGGTTAACTGGCACGAAGTCCGTCAATAAACCCGAGGATTCGCGTGCCCAGTTCCGCCGCCAGGGGCAACTGCGGGTCTTTATAGGAGGCCATCTGGCGTTTGACGTCGTTGGGCACGATGCGCATGACGTGGTTCATGCCCTCGATCAGCGCCAGTTCGGCGTCCGGCTTGGCCGCCTTGAGCAACCTTGCGTCATTGACACCGACCTGGATGTCGTTGCTGCCCTGGATGATCAGCGCCGGCATCTTCAGCTTGGCAAACGCCGCGGCCGGGTCCTGGCGGAACAGGGAAATCAGGTAAGGCTGCACACTCGGGCGGAAAATCGCCTGCAAGGGTGGCGGCACATTGTCGTCGGGTTTCCCGGCCTTGAGGCTGTCGAGCAATTCATTGCTGCGCAGCATCAGCGGTTGTGGCAGGCGGTTGCCCAGTTGCTCGCGAATGACCTGATCCACCGGCCTTGCGCTGCCGGAGACAGAAATCACCGCATCGGCATCGATATCCGGCGCAGCGAGGCTGGCGACCAAAGCGCCTTCGCTGTGACCCAGCACGATCAGTTGGCCGAAACGCGGATCGGTCTTGAGCTTGCGGCCCCAGGCCTGTGCATCGGCCACGTAGGCTTCCACCGTCAGGTTGCGTTCATCCGGGGTCGCCGCCAGGCTCGCGGCCACGCCGCGCTTGTCGTAACGCACGCTGGCGATGTTGTGTTTGGCCAGCACCCAGGCCAGGCGCTTGAGGCTGTCATTGCGCCCGCCGTCGGTATTGTTTCCGTCACGGTCCGTAGGGCCGGAGCCGGAAATGATCAGCACAACCGGCACCGGATTGTCGGACTTTGGCAGCAACAGCGAGCCGAAAAGCTCGCCGGTGCCCGTATCCAGTGTGATCGGTCGTTGCAGGACAGTCGCCTGGGCGAAGCCGGAAATCAGGGTAAGGCTCAAGGCTAGAACTCGCAGCATCATCGCGCCATCATCCAGAAGATGCCAGTTGGACTCACCGGCACCCATAAGGTTCGAGGATGAACTACTTGGGTAGCCTGCGTATACTGGCGCGCATTACGTATTCAGGTTCATTTCACGGAGCGTCCTGCATGTCCGGCAATACCTACGGCAAGCTGTTCACTGTCACCACCGCGGGCGAAAGCCATGGCCCGGCGTTGGTCGCCATTGTCGATGGCTGCCCGCCGGGGCTGGAGATATCCCTGGAGGATCTGCAGCGTGACCTGGACCGCCGCAAGCCCGGCACCAGCCGCCACACCACCCAGCGCCAGGAAGCCGACGAAGTCGAAATCCTCTCCGGCGTGTTCGAAGGCCGCACCACTGGCTGCTCGATCGGCCTGTTGATCCGCAACACCGACCAGAAGTCCAAGGACTACTCGGCGATCAAGGATCTGTTCCGCCCGGCTCACGCCGACTACACCTACCACCACAAATACGGCGAGCGCGATTATCGCGGCGGTGGTCGCAGCTCGGCCCGGGAAACCGCGATGCGCGTGGCTGCAGGCGCGATTGCGAAAAAATACCTGGCCAGCCAGGGCATTGTCATTCGCGGCTACATGAGCCAGCTGGGGCCGATTGAAATCCCGTTCAAGACTTGGGATTCGGTAGAAGAGAACGCGTTCTTCAGCCCGGATCCGGACAAGGTGCCGGAACTTGAGGCCTACATGGACCAGTTGCGCCGCGACCAGGACTCGGTCGGTGCGAAAATCACCGTGGTCGCCGAAGGCGTGATGCCGGGCCTGGGCGAGCCGATCTTCGACCGCCTCGACGCCGAACTGGCCCATGCGCTGATGAGCATCAACGCGGTCAAGGGCGTGGAAATCGGCGCCGGTTTCGCCAGCGTCGCCCAGCGCGGCACAGAACATCGCGATGAAATGACCCCGCAAGGTTTCCTCAGCAACAACGCGGGCGGCATTCTCGGCGGCATTTCCTCCGGTCAGCCCATCGTTGCGCACCTGGCGCTGAAGCCGACGTCGAGCATCACCACGCCGGGCCGTTCCATCGACATCCATGGCAACCCGGTGGAAGTGATCACCAAGGGCCGTCACGATCCGTGCGTGGGCATCCGCGCCACGCCGATTGCCGAGGCGATGATGGCCATCGTGTTGATGGACCACCTGCTGCGTCACCGTGGGCAGAACGCCGATGTGCGTGTGAGCACGCCGGTGCTGGGTCAGCTGTAAATGGTTGACTTCATGGTCGCAGCCGTCTGATGGCGACTGCGGCGCTCCCGTACTGGCGGCTCTCCAGTTTCTATTTGTTCTATTTCGCCTTGCTCGGTTCGACAGCGCCGTTCCTGGCGCTGTACTTCGATCACCTGGGTTTCAGCGCCGCGCGGATCGGCGAGCTGGTAGCGATCCCGATGCTGATGCGTTGCGTGGCGCCGAATATCTGGGGCTGGCTGGGCGACTACACCGGTCGGCGACTGGCAATCGTGCGCTTCGGCGCGTTGTGTACGCTGCTGACCTTTTCGCTGATTTTCGTCAGCAAGACCTACGCCTGGCTGGCGATGGTCATGGCCTTGCATGCGTTCTTCTGGCACGCGGTGTTGCCGCAGTTCGAAGTCATCACCCTGGCGCACTTGCAGGGGCAGACCTCGCGCTACAGCCAGATTCGCTTGTGGGGCTCGATCGGTTTCATCATCACCGTGGTCGCGCTGGGCCGTTTGTTCGAATGGCTGAGCCTGGACATCTATCCGGCGGCGCTGGTGCTGATCCTGGTCGGCATCGTGGTCAGCAGTTTGTGGGTGCCTAACGCGCAACCGATTCAGGGTGAACGGTTGACCGGGGAGGGATTTCTCCAGCAACTGCGCAACCCTGGTGTGTTGGCGTTTTACGGCTGCGTGGCACTGATGCAGATGAGTCACGGGCCGTATTACACGTTCTTGACCTTGCACCTCGAACACCTGGGTTACAGCCGGGGCGTGATCGGCATGCTCTGGGCCGTTGGCGTGGTGGCCGAAGTGTTGATGTTTTTGGCCATGAGCAAGATCCTCGCGCGGTTTTCCTTGCGCCGGGTGCTGATGGCGAGTTTTCTGCTGGCGGCGCTGCGCTGGTTACTGCTCGGATCGTTGGCCGAATTTTTGTGGGTGCTGTTGTTTGCCCAGGTATTGCACGCGGCGACGTTCGGCAGCTTTCACGCCGCTGCCATTTCATTCGTGCAACGTAGCTTCGGTGCGAGCCAGCAAGGTCAGGGCCAGGCGCTGTATGCCGCGTTGGCCGGCACCGGTGGTGCGTTGGGCGCGTTGTATTCCGGCTACAGCTGGAATGCCCTCGGCGCGGCATGGACATTTAGTATTGCCAGTCTCGCAGCCGTCGCGGCTGCCGTTATCATTGCCACACGTATGCAAGAGGACAGGCCATGAGCCTTACCCGTGAACAACTCGCCCAGGAAATCATCGACGCCGGGCGTTTTCTGTATGGCCGCGGCTGGTCGCCGGCCACCAGCAGCAATTACTCGACCCGCCTGTCGCCGACCGAAGCCTTGCTGACCGTCTCCGGCAAGCACAAGGGACAACTGGGCATGGGCGATGTGCTGGCCACTGACCTGTCGGGCAGCAGCCTGGAACCGGGCAAGAAACCGTCCGCCGAAACCCTGCTGCACACCCAGCTCTACAGCTGGCGCCCGGAGATCGGTGCGGTGCTGCACACCCATTCGGTGAACGCCACCGTGCTGTCGCGCCTGACGCCGCAAGACTTCATCGAGTTCGAAGATTACGAGCTGCAAAAAGCCTTCAGCGGTGTGACGACCCACGAATCCCGGGTGCGCGTGCCGATTTTCGACAACGATCAGGACATTGCGCGCCTGGCCGCCAAGGTGCAGCCTTGGCTGGACGCCCATCCCGATTGTGTCGGCTACCTGATCCGTGGTCATGGCCTGTACACCTGGGGCGCGCGCATGAGCGACGCCCTGCGGCAGATCGAGGCCTTTGAATTTTTGTTCGAGTGCGAGTTGAAGACGCGCTCCATCTTGTCCCGTTAAGGAGTTGCCCTGATGAGCAGCCTGTCCGTCTATCACGTCTCCAGCCCTGAAATCCCCAACAAGGTGCTGACCCATCTCGAAGACATTCAGTCGACCCTGGCCGAGCAGGGCGTGCGTTTCGACCGCTGGCAAGCGGCGGCGAAGATCCAGCCGGGTGCCACTCAGGAAGAAGTGATCGCCGCCTACCAGGAGCAAATCGACCAGCTGATGACCGAGCGAGGTTACGTCACTGTCGACGTGATCAGCCTCAACAGCGATCACCCGCAAAAAGCCGAACTGCGAGCCAAGTTCCTCGACGAACATCGTCACGGCGAAGATGAAGTACGATTTTTCGTTGCCGGCCGTGGCCTGTTTACCCTGCACATCGACGATTACGTCTACGCGGTGCTCTGTGAGAAGAACGACCTGATCTCGGTGCCGGCTGGAACCAAGCACTGGTTCGACATGGGCGAACATCCGCATTTCGTCGCGATCCGTCTGTTCAACAACCCGGAAGGCTGGGTCGCCAACTTCACCGGCGAAGACATCGCCAGCCAATTCCCGCGTCTTGAGGACTGAGTCGATGCCGATCAAAGCGATTCTCACCGATATCGAAGGCACCACCAGCGCGGTGAGTTTTGTGTTCGACGTGTTGTTTCCTTATGCCGCGAAACACCTGCCGGATTTTGTCCGTCAGCACGCCGAACGCGCCGATGTGGCGGAGCAACTGGCTGCCGTGCGCCGCGACAGCAACGAACCGAACGCCGACGTCGAGCGGGTCATCGAGATCCTGTTGGGCTGGATCGCTGAAGACCGCAAGGCCACGCCGTTGAAAGCGTTGCAGGGCATGGTCTGGGAGCAGGGCTATCAGGCCGGGCAATTGAAGGGGCACGTGTACCCGGACGCCGTTGAAGCGCTCAAGCGCTGGCACCGGGACGGCTTTCAACTGTTTGTTTATTCGTCCGGTTCGATCCAGGCCCAGCGGTTGATCTTCGGCTGCTCGGAGGCGGGGGATCTGACGCCGCTGTTCAGCGGCTATTTCGATACCACTTCGGGCCCCAAGCGCGAGGCCCAGTCCTACGCCAACATCAGCCAGGCGATCAACCTTGAGGCGGGGCAGATTCTGTTTCTGTCGGACATCGTCGAGGAGCTCGACGCGGCGCGCACGGCGGGGATGGCCACGTGCGGGCTGGCTCGCGAGGGTGGAGAGCTGGCAGGGCATGTCACCGTGGACAGCTTTGCGCGGATCAATCCTGCTGCCTTCTAAGCACTACACAATTTGTATTTTTTCCGCATTTTTTTACAGCGAGTGATAAGTCGGCAGGGCAAACCGTTGCTGGCTCTGCAGCATGGAAATCTGCGGCAGTTCACTGGCTTGTTCGGCGAGGTCGCGGCGAATCGCACTGATCACCCACGTCAGTTGGTCGCCATTGTGCAATTGCTGATAGGAAATCGAGCGCTTGAACACTTTGCCTTCGCCGCCGCTCAGGGTCAGCAGGATCCCACCGTCGGGACGGTCCTGGGTGGTGACTTCGAAGTTTGAGAACAGGGACGAAAATTTTTCCTGAATCAGGTTCATGTCTTTCAGCTCCGTTGGCTCTTGAATGGCAAGCATACGGAGAGGGTTGCAGTGATTGTGCCAGCCTTGTTTTTTTGTAAATCAACTTATAAAACAACAGGTTAGTATCTGTGGTGATTTTTGCTTTCGTGCATTCTGCATGAACGGCCGTCGTGCATCCTGCATTTTGCGCGGTCGTTCGGCGCTTCGATGGAACCATTGCGTGTGCGGGGGTTCACGATTGGCCCTGTATCAATCGCAGATCAAGATCGCAGATACAAAACATTTCAAAAACCGCGTGTACAGCTCAAGAACCGTTGACGTATTTTCGGGCTCAGTCATCGCAGCCCGACAATAAAAAGATCGAACGGGAGCATCATGAGTCGCACGTCGAACGACACGATTACCTGGAGCATGATGCTCCGCAAGTTGCCTTCCATCGCCAAGGCCATCCCTCGGGTGGTGAAAGGCATGAAGGCCGCCAACGTCAAGGACCCGACCCAAGCGTGTGGTTTGGGCTGGAGTTTCGAGCAAGCCACGTTGCGCAACCCGGATGGTCCGGCGCTGTTGGAAGGTGACGTAACGCTCAGTTACTCCGAGGTCAATCAATGGGCCAATCGCATCGCCCATCATCTGATCGGCCAAGGCATCGGCAAGGGTGATGTGGTGGCGGTCTTCATCGAGAACCGCCCGGAACTGCTGGTGACGATTCTGGCGGTGGCCAAGGTCGGCGCGATCAGTGCACTGCTCAATACCTCGCAAACCCGCGATACCCTGGTGCACAGTGTGAATCTGGTGGCGCCGGTGGCGATCATTGTCGGTGAGGAGCTGGTCCCGGCGTACCTGGCGGTGCGTGACCGGGTGTCGATCAAGGCTGACCGAACCTGGTTCGTCGCCGATCAGGACACCTCGCGCCAACCGGGTATCGCGCCTGAAGGCTTCATCAACCTGATGACCGTCAGTCTCGACGACGCCAGCGACAACCCGGCCAGCAGCCGGCAGGTTTTCTTCGACGATCCCTGCTTTTATATCTACACCTCGGGCACCACGGGGCTGCCCAAGGCAGGCGTGTTCAAGCACGGACGCTGGATGCGCAGCTCGGCGAGCTTCGGAATGATCGCCCTGGACATGCGCCCCGACGATGTCGTCTATTGCACCTTGCCGCTGTACCACGCCACGGGCCTTTGCGTGTGTTGGGGTTCGGCCGTCAGTGGGGCCAGCGGGTTCGCCATCCGCCGCAAGTTCAGCGCCAGTCAGTTCTGGAACGACGCGCGCAAGTACCGGGCGACCACCATCGGTTATGTCGGCGAACTGTGCCGCTACCTTGTCGATCAACCGCCCAGCGCCGACGACAGCCGGCACGATGTGAAGAAAATGATCGGCAACGGCTTGCGTCCCGGCGCCTGGAACGAGTTCAAGACCCGCTTTGCGGTGAATCACATCTGCGAGCTGTACGCCGCCAGCGACGGCAACATCGGTTTCACCAACATACTCAATTTCGACAACACCATCGGTTTTTCCCTGATGTCCTGGGAGCTGGTCGCGTACGACCATGACAGCGGCGCGCCGATTCGTCAGGCCAATGGCCTGATGCGCAAGGTCGCCAAGGGCGAGCAGGGGTTGTTGCTGGCAAAAATCGATGACAAGGCACCCCTGGACGGTTACACCGATCCGCAGAAAACCGCCAAGGTCGTGCTTGAGAATGTGTTCGAAAAGGGCGACCGTTATTTCAACACCGGCGACCTGTTGCGCAACATCGGCTTCGGGCATGCGCAGTTTGTCGACCGCCTGGGTGATACCTACCGCTGGAAGGGCGAAAACGTCTCGACCACGGAGGTCGAAAACATCCTCCTGCAACACCCGCTGATTTCCGAAGCCGTGGCCTATGGCGTGGAGATCCGCAACACCAATGGCCGGGCCGGGATGGCGGCGATCACTCCCGCCGAATCCCTGGCCACCCTGGACTTCAGTGAGCTGCTGGCCTTTGCCCGCGAGCAAATGCCGGCCTATGCGGTGCCATTGTTTCTGCGGGTAAAAGTGAAAATGGAAACCACCGGAACGTTCAAATATCAGAAGACCCGACTCAAGGACGAGGCCTTCGACCCGGATAAAACCGGCGATGATCCGATCTATGCCTGGCTGCCGGGGACCCAGACCTACGTGCAGGTCACCGAGCAGTTGTTGTCCGACATTCACGGCGGCAAGTACCGTTATTGAATCTGGCTATGGCGGCCGATGAGAAAAAACAAGTGACAGTGCCGGGGGCGCTCGGGAAACTGTCGGCTTTTACGAATGACAGAAAAGGGAGTGCCCAATGTCAGACAAAAGCCGCCAGATGACCCCCGAAGAAGCCGCCGAATTCACCGAACAGGTATTCAACAAGGCACGGGAGGGCGATGCGGCGATGATGGCCGCGCTGCTGACCAAGGGTTTGCCGCCGAACCTGCGTAACCACAAGGGCGATACCTTGCTGATGCTGGCCGCGTATCACGGCCATGTGGACACGGTAAAAGTCCTGCTTGAGCTCAAGGCCGATCCGGAGATCCGCAACGACAACGGCCAGAGCCCGATTGCCGGCGCCGCCTTCAAGGGCGACCTGGCGGTGATCAAGGCCTTGGTCGACGGCGGCGCCCAGGTTGAAGGCTCGTCCTTCGATGGCCGCACGGCGCTGATGATGGCGGCGATGTTCAACCGCGTCGAAGTGGTCGATTACCTGATCAGCAAGGGCGCCGACCCGAAAGCCAAGGACGCCAATGGCATCACTGCGTTGGAAGCGGCTAAAACCATGGGCGCTTCCGATACCGTTGCACAGCTGGAAAAACTGCTGGGCTGACGCTGAGCCCTGTGGCGAGAGGGCAAGTCCCCTCGCCACAGGTCCGCATTTCTTTTATTAATGCGCTATCCTTCGCGCCCTCAAAATTCACCTCGCTACAGGATCCTCCCCATGAAAGCCGCACTCGTCGAACTCATCAGCAAAATCAGCTCCGGGTGCATGGGCGAAGACGAAATCCTCAAGGTCGCGGACGAAGCGGCCCAGGCCTACGCCGATCCCGAGGCTTTTCTGACGGCCAATCCGGACATCAACTACGACGAAACCTTCCCGATCCCGCTGGGTGAGTGGGTGGTGGTCGGCAGCCTGCCGGAAACGGTGCTGTTCCAGGCTGACACCTACATGGACCTGTTCGCACAGATCGTCGCCTCGTTCGGCCCGGGGGTGGAGTTCAATCTCAAGCCCAAGCAACTGGCCAAGACCGAAGCCCTGACCGCGCTCAACCGTATCCAGGTGCAGATGAGCAGCATGAATAAGGAAAACGGTGGTTACACACTGATGAACTTCAGCCAGTTGCTTGATGACGAGTTGCAGGTGGTCCTGGTCTACGGCAATGACGTGCCACGGGTGCTGGAATTGTGTACTGAAGTCGGCATCGCAGCCGCGCCATCCCTGGAAGCCCTGAAAGTAGCGGTCCACGTCTGATCCAGGCACGGTCAATAAAAAAGAATCCTCGCGACGACCGTCTATCCTGAGGGGGCATATCACTCTTTGGGAGCGTCACCATGGGTTCCACGTTCAACAGCCTGGTTGCCTTGATCATTTTTGTCCTGGACATCTGGGCCATCATCAACGTCTTCAAAAGTAGCGCCGAGACCGGGATGAAAATCCTCTGGGTGCTGCTGATCGCGCTGTTGCCGGTGTTGGGACTGATCATTTGGGCCATCGCCGGGCCGCGGGGCAATGTCAAACTCTGAACCGGCAACACTGAACCTGTGGGAGCGAGCCTGCTCGCGAAGAACGATGACGCGCAGCCACTGAAACACCGCATCGCCTGCTTCGCGAGCAGGCTCGCTCCCACAATGTTCTGCGGGTACTTCGATGACGAAGGTTCGACCTGTCATGTTCCGCGACGTAGAATGCGCGCCTTTCCCGGTCAATCGAGACGCTCGATTGGCCATCATGGGCGGGTAACCGTCCGTTGCCACCGCATTCATCGGAGCACTTCCCATGAGCAACACCCCGACCAGCGACTACCTGGAAACCCTCTACGAAGGCTACGGCCAGCGTTTTCGCATGGAAAAACTGCTGCACGAAGTGCGCACCGAGCACCAGCACCTGGTGATTTTCGAAAACCCGCGCATGGGCCGGGTGATGGCGCTGGACGGCGTGATCCAGACCACCGAAGCCGACGAGTTCATCTACCACGAAATGCTCACCCACGTGCCGATCCTGGCGCACGGTGCCGCCAAACGCGTGCTGATCATCGGCGGCGGTGACGGCGGCATGTTGCGTGAAGTGGCCAAGCACCGCGGCGTCGAGCACATCACCATGGTCGAGATCGACGGCACCGTGGTCGACATGTGCAAGGAATTCCTGCCGAACCACTCCAAGGGCGCGTTCGATGATCCACGCCTGAACCTGGTGATCGACGACGGCATGCGTTTCGTCGCTACCACCACTGAAAAGTTCGACGTGATCATTTCCGACTCCACCGACCCGATCGGACCGGGTGAAGTGCTGTTCTCGGAAAACTTCTACCAGGCCTGCCACCGTTGCCTGAACGAGGGCGGCATCCTGGTGACCCAGAACGGCACGCCGTTCATGCAGATCGAAGAAGTGAAGACCACCGCCGGCCGCCTGCGCAGCCTGTTCCCGGACTGGCACTTCTACCAGGCCGCCGTGCCGACCTACATCGGTGGCTCGATGACCTTCGCCTGGGGCGCCACCAATACCGCTTATCGCAAGTTGTCCCGCGAAACCCTGCAACAGCGCTTCGCGGGCAGCGGCATCGTCACCCGCTACTACAATCCTGAAATCCACATCGGCGCCTTCGCCTTGCCGCAATACGTGCTGCAGGCGGTGAACAAGCCAAGCAACGATTGATGGGTTGAAACAC